>JAFECU010000161.1 GCA_018242005.1 Pseudomonadota bacterium
CGCGCCAGGAGTCCATTCATGCACCTTAACGAACTCAAGGCACTGCACGTGTCTGAAGTCCTCAAGCAGGCCGAAGAGCTTGAGATCGAAAACGGCGGCCGCATGCGCAAGCAGGAGCTGATGTTCGCCATCATCAAGAAGCGCGCCAAGGCCGGCGAGCAGGTGTTTGCCGACGGCGTGCTGGAGATACTGCCCGACGGTTTTGGCTTCCTGCGCAGCCCCGATTCCAGCTACACCGCCAGCACCGACGACATCTACATCTCGCCCAGTCAGGTGCGCCGCTTCAACCTGCACACGGGTGACATGATCGAGGGTGAGGTTCGCACCCCGAAGGACGGTGAGCGCTACTTTGCGTTGACGAAGCTCGACTCCGTCAACGGCGGCCCGCCCGAGCAGAACAAACACAAGGTGATGTTCGAGAACCTCACGCCGCTGTTCCCCAAGGAGCAGATGAAGCTAGAGCGCGAGATCAAGGGCGACGAGAACATCACCGGCCGCATCATCGACATCATTGCCCCCATCGGCCGCGGCCAGCGCGCGCTGATCGTCGCGCCCCCGAAGAGCGGCAAGACCATGATGATGCAGAGCATCGCCCACGCCATCACGGCCAACCACCCGGACGTGCACCTGATGGTGCTGCTCGTCGACGAGCGCCCCGAGGAAGTGACCGAGATGCAGCGCTCGGTCAAGGGCGAGATCATTGCCTCGACCTTCGACGAGCCGGCCGCGCGCCACGTGCATGTGGCCGAGATGGTGATCGAGCGCGCCAAGCGCCTCGTGGAGCTGAAAAAAGACGTGGTCATCCTGCTCGATTCCATCACGCGCCTCGCGCGCGCCTACAACAACGTCGTGCCCTCCAGTGGCAAGGTGCTGTCGGGCGGCGTGGACTCCAACGCGCTGCAGCGCCCCAAGCGCTTCTTCGGCGCGGCGCGCAAGGTCGAGGAAGGCGGCAGCCTGACCATCATCGCCACGGCGCTGGTCGATACCGGCAGCCGCATGGACGAGGTGATCTTCGAGGAGTTCAAGGGCACGGGCAACTGCGAAATCCACCTGAACCGCCGCCTGTACGAGAAGCGCGTTTTCCCCGCCATCGAGCTCAACAAGAGTGGCACGCGCCGCGAGGAGCTGCTGCTGGCGCCCGAGATCCTGCAAAAGACCCGCATCCTGCGCCAGTTCATGTACAACATGGATGAGATCGAGTCCATGGAGCTCATGATCAAGAACATGAAGGCCACCAAGACCAACGTGGACTTCTTCGACATGATGCGCCGCGGCGGTTGATCCTTCCCTGCCAGCGACTGTGAAAAAGCGCCCTGCCTCGCGCAGGGCGTTCTGCATTTCTCAGTCCTTGAACTGCGGTGCCTGCCGGTTCGTGGCGGCCGCCATCGCCCGCTCCAGATCCTGGCTCTGCAGCATGGCGGCGTTCCACGTGGCGATGTAGTTCAGGCTGTCGGCCACGCTGTGGTCGCGTGCGTAATTGAGCATTTCCTTGGTGCCGCGGATGGACAGGGGCGACTTGGCGGCAATGCTGGCGGCGATCTGCTGCACGCCCTCGTGCAGCGCCTCGCGCGTGGCAAATACGCGGTTGACGAGACCGAGGTCCCTCGCCTCCCGGGCATCAAACACGCGGCCGGTATAGGCCAGCTCGCGCGCTAGCCCGGAGCCGATGAGCCTGGGCAGGCGCTGCAGCGTGCCCACGTCGGCCACCATGCCGATGTCGATCTCCTTGATGCAGAAGCTCGCGTCGTCGCTGCAATAGCGCATGTCGGCGCAGGTGATGAGGTCGATGCCGCCGCCGATGCAGCCGCCTGCAATGGCGGCGAGCACGGGTTTGCGGCAGCGCTCCAGGCTGGTGAGTGTGTCCTGCAGGTCGAGGATGAGCCGGCGCAGCTTCTCGCGCTGGCGACCCTCGCAGTCGTCGGCCACCTGCGCGGAAAGGCCCGCCATCATCTGCAGGTCGATGCCAGCGGTGAAGTACCTGCCCTCGGCCTGAAGCACGGCCACGCGCGCCTCGGCAGTTTCGTCCACCCACTGGAAGGCTTCGCGGATCTCCTGCCACATCGCGGCGTTCATCGCATTGGCCTTCTCGGGGCGGTTCAGGCGCACGGTGGCAATGTGGCGATCGAGCGAGACGTTCAGGGTTTCAAAGTGTGGCATCGTCAATTCCAGATTCAAGTGTTTTTCGGCTCCAGGCCTTGTGTGGCAAGTGCTGACAGCTCCTGCATCCATAGTAAATTGGCCTCGCGTCCCTTCATAGCCGCCGGGTGTAACGCCCGGGACTCTCGCAGCTCTTCACCGTGTATCGGCTGCCACGCCACGCATGGACTCCCTGCGTTCGGGAAATGCGGGGCTGACCCAAACCAGATGAGGATGTGCAATAATCAAAGGCTTTTTGCGGAAAGTACGCCGAGTTTTTTAATGGGCAATTGGTTGCGCATGGCCGGCACGGCTCCCGCTGACTTGAAAGAGTAATCATGAAAGAAGGCATTCACCCCAACTACCGCGAAGTGCTGTTCGTGGACCTGTCCAACGGCTTCAAGTTCGTGACCCGCTCCTGCGTGAACACCAAGGAAACCGAGACCTTCGAGGGCAAGGAATATCCGCTGTTCAAGCTGGACACCTCCAGCGAATCGCACCCCTTCTACACCGGCACGCAGAAGTCCGTGGACAACATGGGCGGCCGTGTGGAGCGCTTCCGCAACCGCTTCGGCAAGACCGCAGCGAAGTAATCAACGCGGCCCTCGCCCACATCAGCGTGGGCCCGTACAGCGCGCATCCAAGGCAGCCCGGCTTTTCCGCGCTGCCTTTTTTCTTTCTCAGCCCGAGTGAACCACCCCACCCCTGCCATCGTCACGCAGAGCGCCGTGCGGCCGCTGCCGCGCTGGGCGCTGCTGTTGCTGTGCCTGGCCTACGCCGTGCCCGGCTTCGTCGGGCGCGCGCCATGGCGCAACGACGACATGGCCTCTTTTGGCTACATGTGGGAGCTGGCCCGGGGCCGAACGGCCTGGCTGCACCCCCTGCTTGCCGGCATGCCGGGGGACGGCGACGGGCTGCTGCACTACTGGCTCGGTGCCTGGGCCATCCAGGCGCTGGGGGGCATCCTGCCTACGGAGCTGGCGGCCCGCGTGCCCTTCATCGCGCTGCTGCTGTTGACTCTGTGCGCCACCTGGTACGCCGTGTACTACCTGGCACGCAGCCCCGGTGCTCAGCCCGTGGCCTTTGCCTTCGGCGGCGAGGCGCAACCGGCCGACTATGCACGCGCCATGGCCGATGGCGGCTTGCTGGCACTCATCGCATGCCTGGGGCTCGCGCAGCTGTCGCACGAAACCACGGGCTACCTGACGCAGCTTTCCAGCACGGCCCTGCTGTTTTTTGCCGCCGCCGCCCTGCCCTGGCGCATGGTTGTACCGCTGCTTGCCGCCCTGGCCGGGCTGATGGGCCTGGTGCTCAGTGGTGCGCCGACGCTGGCGATGCTGCTCGGCCTGGGGTGCAGCTGGCTGGTGGCCCACGGCGGCAGCGCCACGCCGCGCAGGCGCGCCGGCGCCGTGGCCGGCCTGGTCCTGTTGACGCTGGCCGCCGCCCTGCTCGCGCAGCTGCTGGACCTGTGGCGCTGGCGCATTGTGGGCGTGGAAGGCGCCGAGGAATGGCACAGCCTGCTGCAGCTGCTCACCTGGTTCAGCTGGCCGGCCTGGCCCCTGGGGCTGTGGACCCTGTGGCGTTGGCGCCACCTGATTGCCAGCCGCCAATGGCACAAGCACCTGTGGCTGCCGCTGTGGTTCGTGCTGGTGACCCTGGGTGCGACCATCACCACGCGCCCCGCCGACCGCGCCCTGCTGCTGGGCCTGCCCGCCATGGCGGCACTGGCGGCCTTTGCCTTGCCCACGCTCAAGCGCAGCATCGCGTCGTTGATCGACTGGTTCACGCTGCTGTTCTTCAGCGCCTCGGCCATTGCCATCTGGATCGTCTGGCTATCGGTGCAGACCGGGGTGCCGGCCAAGCCCGCCGCCAATATTGCGCGCCTGGCGCCGGGCTATAGCCATTCCTTTTCCGCCCTGGCCTTCGGCGTGGCGCTGGCGGCCAGCGCGGCCTGGTGCGCCCTGGTCGTGTGGCGCACGGCACGCAACCGCCCCGTCATCTGGAAGAGCCTGGTGCTGCCCGCCGGCGGCGCCACGCTGGGCTGGCTGCTGATGATGACGCTATGGCTGCCCATGCTGGACTATGCGCGCAGCCTGGTGCCCCAGGTGGCCGGTGTGCGCGCGGCGATGACCGGCGCACGGAGCTGCGTGGCCGGCTACGGACTGAGCCGGACCCAGGCGGCAGCGCTCATGTACCACGGTGACCTGGACGTGGAGCAGTTTTCGGCCCTGCCGCGCTGCGATTGGGTTGTGGCAAGCATCGCCATGGGACCGACCGTGGCGGCATTGCTGCCGCCAGACCAATGGCAGGAGATGGCCAGCGTGCCACGCCCTACGGACCGCAGCGACCGCCTGCTGGTACTGCACCGCATCAGACAGCACGCGCGCTGATGTCCGAGTTGTCCACCATCTCGCGCCATGCACTCACCGTGCTGGCCGGGCAGCTGGCCGTGATGGCCTTTGGCGTGACCGACACCATCGTCGCTGGCCGCTATGCGCAGGAGGCGCTGGCAGCGCTGTCCATAGGCTCGGCCGTGTTCGTCAGCGTGTACGTGGCGCTGATGGGCGTGCTGCAGGCGCTACTGCCGGTCTGGGCCGAGCTGCGCGGCGCGGGCGCACAGGCGGCCATGGGCGCCAGCGTGCGCCAGTCGCTGTACCTGTGCGCCGTGGCCAGCGTGTTGGGCATGGCGCTGCTGCTGTCGCCCGGCCCCATCCTGAGCTGGACCGAGGTGCCGCCGCCGCTGCGTGCCGAGGTGCGCACCTATCTGGCCATTCTGGCCTTCGGCTTGCCGCCGGCGCTGCTGTTTCGCATCTACAGCACGCTGAACCAGGGCCTGGGCCAGCCCAAGCTGGTCACCTGGCTGCAGGTCGGCTCGCTGGCACTCAAGCTGCCGCTGTCGATCTGGTTCACCTTTGGCGGCGCGGGCCTTGCGCCCCAGGGCGCGGCGGGCTGCGCCTGGGCCACGCTGGTGGTGAATTACGGCCTGCTGCTGGTCGGCTGGAAGATGCTGCGCAATCACCCCATGTATGCGCCGCTACAGCTGTGGCGCCCCCTGGAGCGGCCCGATCGGGCGCAGCTGGCGCGCTTCTTGCGCCTGGGCCTGCCTGCGGGGCTGTCCATCCTGGTGGAGGTCACCTCGTTCACGCTCATGGCGCTGTTCATTGCGCGCCAGGGCGCGCTGGCCTCGGCCGCACACCAGATCGCCTCCAACCTGGCGGCCGTGCTCTACATGGTGCCGCTGTCGCTGGCCATTGCCACCAGCGCCCGCGTGAGCTACTGGCGCGGCGCCGGCAACGAGCGGCGAGCCGGCGCCACGGCATTGAAGGGATTCTGGCTTGCGACCATTATGGGATGTGCGTTAGCAGCTATACTTTTTGTATTAAGGCAGGCCATAGCCGGCCTCTACTCCACAAGCGCCGAGGTCGTGCTGCTGGCCGCTTCTCTGCTGACCTGGGTGGCGGCCTACCATGTGGCCGATGCGCTGCAGACACTGTGCGTCTTCGTGCTGCGCAGTTACCGCATTACCCTTGCGCCGCTGGTCGTGTATGGCGTGTTGCTTTGGGGTGTGGGCCTGCTGGGTGGCTACCGGCTGGCCTACCATGGTTGGTCGGCCTCGGCGCCGTGGCGCTCACCCGCGGCCTTCTGGGCCGCCGGCGCTGCCGCCCTGGGCATGACGGCGCTGATTTTCTCTGCGCTGCTGCTGGGTGTGCTCAGCCTGCAGCGGCGCGATGCAGCGTAGGACATGCCAGCAAACCATTCCCCGGCTGCTGGCCTGCGATGCAGCGTCTACCCTGTCGCACGCGTGAGCAGTCCGCTAATCGGCGCTGCCCGCGCATTCCGCGAGCAGCCAGTCCCTGAACGCCTGCACCAGCGGCGTCTGCGCCCTGGCCTCGGGGTAGACGAGGTAGTACGCGTCGGGGCTCACCAGCGCCTGCGCAAATAGTTCCACCAGGCTGCCGCTGCTCAGTTCCTGCGCTATCAGAAAGCGGGGCAGCAGAGCCGCGCCCTGGCCGTAGACCGCCGCCTGGGCGATCATGGCGAAATGCTCCAGGCGCGGACCACGCAGGGCCACGGTTGTGGCAATGCCCACACGCTCGAACCATTCGGCCCATTGCGTTTGGCGCGTGCTCTGCTGCAGCAGCACCACGCGCGTCAGGTCCTGCGGCGTGTCCATGCCATGCTGCGCGCGAAAGCTGGGGCTGGCCACGGGCACGACCTCCTCGCGCATCAAAAACTCGCACACCGCCCCCGGCCAGGTCGGAGCCCCGAAGTGGATGGCGGCGTCGAACGGTGTACCGGCAAATTCAAAGGGTTCGGTGCGCGCCGCGAGGTTCACCGTCACGTCGGGGCGACGCGCCGCAAAGCGCTGCAGGCGTGGAATCAGCCAGCGCGTGCCCAGCGTGGGCAGAACCGCCAGGTTCAGCAGCCCGCCGGCGTGCGACAACGCCATGGCCTTCTGCGTGCCAGCCGACAGCTGCTGCAGCGCGGCGCGCATGTCGGCCGCATAGACGCGGCCCGCGTCGGTCAGCACGATGCGCTGGCGCACGCGGTGGAACAGCGCCATGCCCAGTTGCTGCTCCAACTGCCTGATCTGGCGCGACACGGCGCTTTGCGTCAGGTGCAGCTCCTGCGCCGCGCGCGAAATGCTGGCGTGCCGTGCCGCGGCCTCGAAGGCCAACAGGTCAGCGATCGGCGGTAAAAAGGTCTTGCGCAACATGATCATGCAAGTGAGGAATGATGCCCTGTGCCGCCTTAAGCCCCATTCAGGACCCTGTCGTCCTATAGCCCAGGCCGGCACATGTCGGATGCCTCTTGGATTTTAGGAACTTCATCTCAAAATATCATGAAGTCGTTCCATATTTTCGCTATACACCAAGCCTGCTTGCGTGGATAGTGCTCGCTGGTGAAATAAGCACGAAATTGAAGGAGACAAACCATGGCACATGCGTACAAGAAACTGGCGATGCTTGCGGGCACGACCCTGGCCCTGTGGTGCACCACCCTGCCCGTCGCGCAGGCGCAGGCCCAGGCCCAGTCGGCCACGCTGGACAAGATCAAGGCCGCGGGCAAGGTGGTGCTGGGGGTGCGAGAGGCATCGCCACCCATGGCCTATGCGCTGGGCGCCAACGAAAAATACGTGGGCTACCACGTGGAACTGTGCGAGCGCGTGCTCAAGGAGATCGCTCCCGCTGCCAGGCTCGAATACCTGGCCATCACCGCACAGAGCACCATTCCGTTGGTGAGCAACGGCACGGTGGATATTGGCTGCGGCCCCACCACCAACAACCTGGCACGCCAGCAGCAGGTGGCCTTTGCCGTCACCACCTACGTGAGCGAGGTGCGCATGGCCGTGCGCAAGGATTCGGAGTTGAAATCCATCAGCCAGTTGGGCGGGCGCACCGTGGCGGCCTCCACCGGCACCACGGCCGTGCAACTGCTGCGCAAGCAGGAGCGCGTGGTGGGATCGCCCATCAAGACCGTGCTGGGCAAGGATCACCACGAGAGTTTCATGCTGCTCGAATCGGGCCGCGCCGACGCCTTCGTGCTCGACGACAACCTGCTGGCCGGCCTGATCGCCAACTCCAAGGACCCCGGCGCCTACCGCATCGTCGGCGAGCCGCTGGGCGCCGAGCCGATAGCCCTGCTGTTTCGCAAGGACGATCCCGGCTTCAAGGCGGCCGTGGATGGCGTGCTCACGCGCCTGATGCAATCCGGCGAAGTGGAAAAAACCTACACGAAATGGTTCATGAGCCCCATCCCTCCCAAGAACGTAAGCCTGAACCTGCCGCTGGGCAACACCCTGCGCACACTGTTTGACCACCCCAATGACAAGCCGCTGGAAAGCTACCAGCAATAAATTCGAATGCCTGACATGACCCGAGCCCTCACCCCGCGCACCGGCGGCCAGATCCTGGTGCAACAACTCGTCACCCATGGCGTCCAGCAGCTGTTCTGTGTGCCGGGCGAGAGCTATCTCGCCGTGCTCGACGCGCTGCACGACGCCGACATCGCCGTCACCGTCTGCCGCCAGGAGGGTGGCGCGGCCATGATGGCCGAGGCCCAGGGCAAGCTGACGGGCCAGCCCGGCATCTGCTTTGTCACGCGCGGGCCCGGCGCGACCAACGCTTCTGCAGGCGTGCACATCGCGCACCAGGACTCCACGCCCATGATCCTGTTCGTGGGCCAGGTGGCACGCGGCGCCAAGGGGCGCGAGGCCTTCCAGGAGCTGGACTACCGCGCCGTCTTCGGCACCATGGCCAAGTGGGTGGTGGACATCGACGACCCGGCGCGCCTGCCCGAACTGCTATCGCGCGCCTTCCATGTCGCGACCTCGGGCCGCCCTGGCCCCGTGGTCGTCGCCCTGCCCGAGGACATGCTGACCGCAAGCGCCACCGTGGCCGACGCCCTGCCCTACCAAGTGGCAGAGACCCACCCCGGCGCCCCCGCGCTGCAGGAACTACAGGAACGCCTGCAGGCGGCCGAGCGCCCCGTGGTCATTCTGGGTGGCAGCCGCTGGTCCGAACAGGCCGTGCAGGACGTGACGGCGTTCGCCGCGGCCTGGCAACTGCCCGTGTACTGCTCGTTCCGCCGCCAGATGCTGTTCCCCGCGAGCCACCCCAGCTACGCCGGCGACCTGGGCCTGGGCGTGAACCCCAGGCTGCTCACGCGCATTCGCGAGAGCGACCTGGTGCTCGTTCTGGGCGGGCGCCTGTCTGAAGTGCCATCGCAAGGCTATGAGCTGTTTGCCATTCCCAACCCCACTCAGCCCATGGTGCATGTGCATGCGGACGCCGACGAACTCGGCAGCCTGTACCGCCCCGCCCAGGCCATACACGCCACGCCCCGGGCCATGGCCGCCGCGCTGGCCGGCCTGCGCCCCACATCCGCGCCGCGCTGGACCGACCACACCCAGGCCGCGCGCGCCGAGTACCTGGCCTGGAGCGACCCGGCGCCCATCCGCATCCCCGGCAGCCTGCAGATGGGCGAGGTCATGCAGCACCTGAAAGACGTGCTGCCCGCCGACACCATCTTCTGCAACGGCGCGGGCAACTTCGCCACCTGGGTGCACCGCTTCTGGCCCTTCACCCACTACGCCAGCCAGCTCGCGCCCACCAGTGGCTCCATGGGCTACGGCCTGCCAGCCGGCGTCGGCGCCAAGCGCCTGTGGCCCGAGCGCGAGGTCGTCGTCTTTGCCGGCGACGGCGACTTCCTCATGCATGGCCAGGAATTCGCCACCGCCGTGCAATACGGCCTGCCGATCATCGTGGTGCTGCTGGACAACGCCATGTACGGCACCATCCGCATGCACCAGGAGCGCGAATACCCCGGCCGCATCAGCGCCACCGCGCTCAAGAACCCCGACTTCAAGGCCTACGCCCAAGCCTTCGGCGGCCACGGCGAGCGCGTGGAGCGCACCGAAGACTTCGCCCCCGCCCTGGCCCGCGCCCGCGCCAGTGGTCTGCCCAGCGTGCTGCACTGCTTCATCGACCCCCAGGCGATCACGCCCACCGGAACCCTCGACGGCATTCGAGCTGCGGCACTTGCCAAGGGGTGAATCCAGGGCGCTCCCCAAAAAATTGGATGCTGAATTTTTCTGCCCACGCCCGGAAGACAAAAACGTCCTTGAAGTCAGGCTACAATAAAAGGCTTCGGAGAGGTGGATGAGCGGTTTAAGTCGCACGCCTGGAAAGCGTGTGTGGGTTAATAGCCCACCGCGGGTTCGAATCCCGCCCTCTCC
>JAFECU010000162.1 GCA_018242005.1 Pseudomonadota bacterium
AAGGTGCAGGACAAGGTCAAGGAGTTCTTCGGCAAGGAACCGCGCAAGGACGTGAACCCCGACGAGGCCGTGGCTGTCGGCGCTGCCATCCAGGGCCAGGTGCTCTCGGGCGACCGCAAGGACGTGCTGCTGCTGGACGTCACCCCGCTGTCCCTGGGCATTGAGACGCTGGGCGGCGTGATGACCAAGATGATCACCAAGAACACCACGATCCCGACGAAGTTCGCACAGACCTTCTCCACGGCCGAAGACAACCAGCCCGCCGTGACCATCAAGGTCTACCAGGGCGAGCGCGAGATCGCCAACGTGAACAAGCTGCTGGGCGAGTTCAACCTCGAAGGCATTCCGCCCGCATCGCGCGGCACGCCGCAGATCGAGGTGAGCTTTGACATCGACGCCAACGGCATCCTGCATGTGGGCGCCAAGGACAAGGGCACGGGCAAGGAAAACAAGATCACCATCAAGGCCAACTCGGGCCTGTCCGAGGCCGAGATCCAGCAGATGGTGAAGGACGCCGAGCTCAACGCCGCCGAGGACCACAAGAAACTCGAACTGGTGCAGGCGCGCAACCAGGGCGAGGCCGCCGTGCACAGCACGCACAAGGCCCTGGCCGAGCATGGCGACAAGCTCGACGCCGGCGAGAAGGAGAAGATCGAGGCCGCGGTCAAGGACCTGGAAGCCGCCCTCAAGGGCGAGGACAAGGCCGCCATTGAGGAAAAGACCTCGGCGCTGATGGCCGCCAGCCAGAAGCTCGGCGAGAAGATGTACGCAGACGCCCAGGCAGCCCAGGGTGCGGGCGCCGACGCTGCGGCCGCACAGGCCGCGGCAGCGGGGGCCTCGGCCGGCGCCGCCGCGCAGGACGACAACGTGGTGGACGCCGAGGTCAAAGAGGTCAAGAAGGGTTGACGCCGCGTCTGCGCTGATGCCACCGCCGCGCCGCGCCCCACAGACGGGGACGGCGCGGCGCCTTCACTTCAACGGCCCCACAGACCATCATGTCGAAAAGAGACTTTTACGAGGTTCTCGGCGTTCCCAAGAACGCCTCCGAGGACGAGATCAAGAAGGCGTATCGCAAGCTCGCGATGAAGCACCACCCTGACCGCAATCAGGGTGATGCCGCCAAGCCCGCCGAAGAAAAGTTCAAGGAGGCCAAGGAGGCCTACGAAATCCTGTCGGACGCGCAGAAGCGCGCCGCCTACGACCAGTATGGGCATGCGGGCGTGGATCCGAACATGCGCGGCGGCATGGGCGGCACCGAGGGCTTTGGCGGCTTTGCCGAGGCCTTTGGCGACATCTTTGGCGACATGTTCGGCGGTGGCCGCGGCGGGCGTGGCGGCCGCCAGGTGTATCGCGGCAACGATCTGTCCTATGCCATGGACATCACGCTCGAAGAAGCGGCCCACGGCAAGGACGCGCAGATCCGCATTCCGAGCTGGGAAGGCTGCGACACCTGCCATGGCAGCGGCGCCAAGCCCGGCACCAGCGCCAAGACCTGCGGCACCTGCAACGGCGCAGGCGCGGTGCAGATGCGCCAGGGCTTCTTCAGCGTGCAGCAGACCTGCCCGCATTGCCGCGGCACGGGCAAGATCATTCCCGAGCCCTGCACGGCCTGCCACGGCCAGGGCAGGATCAAGAAGCAAAAGACGCTGGAGGTGAAGATCCCCGCGGGCATCGACGACGGCATGCGCATCCGCTCCACCGGCAACGGCGAGCCCGGCACCAACGGCGGCCCACCCGGCGACCTGTACATCGAGATCCGCGTCAGAAAGCACGACATCTTCGAGCGCGACGGCGACGACCTGCACTGCCAGGTGCCGGTGAGCTTCATCACCGCGGCGCTGGGTGGCGAGATCGAGGTGCCCACGCTGGCGGGCAAGGCCGCGATCGACATTCCCGAGGGCACGCAGGCCGGCAAGCAGTTCCGCCTGCGCGGCAAGGGCATCAAGGGCGTGCGCGCCAGCTACCCCGGTGACCTGTACTGCCACATCGTCGTGGAAACGCCGGTCAAGCTCACCGAGCACCAGCGCAAGCTGCTCAAGGAGCTGGACGAATCCCTGAAAAAAGGCGGCGCCAAGCATTCGCCTTCCGCGGAAAGCTGGACCGACAGGCTCAAGAGCTTCTTCAGCTGACCACCAACTGCACACAAGATCGGCACGCCTGGCGTGCCGTTTTTGTTTGCGGTCCGATCGAAGTACGGGAAAACCCCTGGGTGAAATTGTCGAAAAAATTTACACCAAGTTGCAATCGGAAAATCCATACCGTTGATTTTCAAGGACTTTCGCGTCTGGCATCAAAAATGCTTTAAGTGAGCACCAACCCTTTTGATGCCTTTCAATCATGAAAACCCTCGCCGCTCTCGCTCTCACCCTGGCTGCAGTTGGTGCCCAGGCCGATGTGGTGCTTACCAATACCTTCAACGGCTCCGGCATTTCGCCTCTGGCTTATCCGGACACCACGACCTATGGCGAGGTGTTCACCACCCCCGATGCGATCAACACCGTGCTCGACAGCTTCAGCCTGATCGTGCGATCGCAGAACGGTAACACCAGCTACCTGTATGCCGGCGTGGCCACCTGGGTCAATGGGGGCGCGGGCACACCGCTGTTCACATCCTCGGAGTTCAGTGGCCATTTCGATGATTGGCAGGAGATCGATATCGGAACCGGCGGCATCGCGCTCACGCCCGGCCAGCAATATGTCGCCTATTTCAGTACCGCGAGCCTACCCGCCGGCAACAATGCCTCCCTGGAAATGGGCCTGAGCAACGACACCAACACCTTGGGCTTCGCCTATGACAATGCCGGCGGCGGCAGCCCGCTGCACGCCAACTGGGCGGGTTGCCAGGCGAACTGCAACACGCAAGTGGCCGGGACCCTGGAATTCAGCGCCCCCATTCAGCAGGTGCCCGAGCCCACCAGCGTGGCACTGCTGGGCCTGGGTTTGCTGGGCGCCGGCGTCGCGCGGCGCCGCAGCCAGGCGAAAACGCACGAGCCCGAGTTGACCTGATCCACGCTGGCAGATAGCGAGAAATGGCCTCAAAGTGCACCGTCGTGCCCGCGAACGCGGGAATCCACTGCGGGTGATGCGTCGATGACATGAGGCTGATGCCCCCCATTCGCAGGGATGGCGGGGGCAAAAATCTCCCGACAGCCCTCACACCCACGCGCATTCGCAGGTGAAGTGGCGCAGGAATCTGGGCTGCTTGGTGATCTTCACCCCGCGAATGCCCGCGGCCTTCTGCTTGACCTCGGCGATCACCTCGGCCGCGTAGTCGAAGTGGCTCTGCGTGTACATGCGGCGCGGAAAGGCCAGGCGCACGAGTTCCATGCTGTGGTACGTCTCGGTGCCATCGCCCAGGCGCTTGCCGAACATCACCGAGCCTATCTCCACGCCGCGAATGCCGCCCTCCAGGTAGAGCGCATTGCACAGCGCCCAGGCCGGGTAATGCTGCACGGGCATGTCGGGCAGCACCGTGCGTGCGTCGATGTAGACCGCGTGGCCGCCCGTTGGCTTGACGAAGCCCACGCCCGCGGCCTCGAGCTTCTCGCCCAGGTATTCGGCCGTGCGCAGGCGGTAGCGCAGGTAGTCCTCGTCGAGCCCTTCCTGCAGCCCCACGGCCAGCGCCTCCAGGTCGCGCCCGGCCATGCCGCCGTAGGTGGGGAAGCCCTCCATCATGATCAGGTCGCTCCTCACCTCATCGAGCCATTCGTCGCTCCTGAGCACGATGAAGCCGCCGATGTTGACCATGCCGTCCTTCTTGGCGCTCATGGTGGCGCCGTCGGCGTAGGAGAACATCTCGCGCGCAATGTCGCGCACGCTGGTGTTCTCGTAGCCGCTTTCGCGCATCTTGATGAACATGGCGTTCTCGGCAAAGCGGCACACGTCCATGATGAAGGGCTTGCCGTACTTCCTGAGCAAGGCCGCATAGGCGCGGATGTTGGCCATGGACACCGGCTGGCCGCCGCCCGTGTTGTTGGTCACGGTGAGCATGCCGAACGGAATGCGTGCACCTTCCTTTTGCAGCACGGCCTCGACTCTGTCCAGGTCGATATTGCCCTTGAAGGGGGCGATGGTGGCGGGCTGCAGGCCCTCCGGGACGACCAGATCGACGGCCTCCACCCCCAGGTATTCGAGGTTGCCGCGCGTGGTGTCGAAGTGGCAGTTGTTGGGCACCAGGTCACCCTTCTTGCAGACGGCCGTGAACAGCACCTTTTCGGCCGCGCGGCCCTGGTGCGTGGGCACGAAGTGCGGCATGCCAGTGATGTCCTGTATGACCTTCTCCAGCCGGAAAAAGCTGCGTGCGCCGGCATAGCTCTCGTCGCCCTCCATGATGGCGGCCCACTGGTGCGCCGACATGGCGCCCGTGCCCGAGTCGGTGAGCCAGTCGATGAGCACGTCTTCGGCGCGCAGCTTGAAGACGTTGAGTCTGGCCTCTTCGAGCAGGCGCTCGCGCTCGGCGCGCGTGGTCATGCGTATGGGCTCGATGCTCTTGATGCGAAACGGCTCAATCAGGGTCTTGGGCATGGTCTGTACCTTGGGTGTCAGTGGTGATGCATGCGCGAAGGTAGCGCCGCGCGCAAGGCCGTGGTGTCGGACTTTTCCAACATCGGAGGAAAAATCCCGCCACCCCCGGGACGAACGCCCGGCCAGGTCCCTGGGCCCGCGCCTGGCCGACCCAGCCTGCCCTTGACAAAAATCAGCTTGTGGTCTTTTGCATCGCCCTATGGTGTGCGGCCTGCGGGAAGCTCCCGTACCAGAACAGCACCGGAACCTGTCGTGACCGCACAAGCCAGTACCCCTTCCGCCGTCCCCATCATCACGCCCGCCGAGACCTCGCGCCCCGCCCCCGAACTGGTCTGCCCCGCCGGCAGCCTGCCCGCGTTGAAAAACGCCATCGACGGCGGCGCCGACTGCGTCTACCTGGGCCTGCGCGATGCGACCAACGCGCGCAACTTCGCGGGCCTGAACTTCGACGAGGCCGCCATCCAGTCGGGCATCGCCTACGCCCATGGCCGCGGCCGCAAGGTGCTGCTCGCGCTCAACACCTATCCGCAGGCGAGCAACCCCGCGCCCTGGCGCGCCGCCGTGGACCGCGCCGCCGCCTGGGGCGTTGACGCCATCATCCTGGCCGACCCCGGGCTGATGCGCTATGCCAGCGACAAATACCCTGAGTTGCGGCTGCACCTGTCCGTGCAGGGCTCGGCCACCAACCACGATGCCATCAACCTCTATCACCAGCAGTTCAACATCCAGCGCGCCGTGCTGCCGCGCGTGCTGTCGCTGGAGCAGGTCAAGCAGGTGGTGCAGCGCACGCCCGTCGAGATTGAAGTCTTCGGCTTTGGCAGCCTGTGCGTGATGGTGGAAGGCCGCTGCGCGCTCTCGTCCTACGCCACGGGCGAGTCGCCCAACACGCACGGCGTGTGCTCGCCGGCCAAGTTCGTGCGCTGGCAGGAGACGCCCCAGGGCCTGGAGTCGCGCCTGAACGGCGTGCTCATCGACAAATACGGCCCCGGCGAGAACGCCGGCTACCCCACGTTGTGCAAGGGCCGCTTCGACGTGGGCGAGGAGAGCAACTACTACGCGCTCGAGGAGCCCACGAGCCTGAACACCCTGGAGCTGCTGCCCCAGCTCGTGAAGATGGGCGTGCGCGCCTTCAAGATCGAGGGCCGCCAGAGAAGCCCCGCCTACGTGGCCCAGGTCACCAAGGTCTGGCGCGAGGCGATTGACCACTGCATGGCGCAGGGCCACCTCTACGCGCCCAAGACCGCCTGGATGGCCAGCCTGGACCAGGTGGCCGAGGGCCAGCAGCACACGCTGGGGGCCTATCACCGGCCCTGGAAGTGAAGAGCATCCCCCTGAGCCGCTGCGCGGCTTCCCCCTTCTCTCACGCTGCGCGTGGGAAGGGGGACGACGCCAGCGCGGCGGGGCGGCCCTTGCGCGGCGTCCGCTGGCCTGGGCCGCGCCCCATCGAAACCATGTGGGCGGCGCATGCCACCACGAACAACCGACAACCATGATGAAACTAGCCCTGGGCCCGCTGCAGTACTACTGGCCGCGCGACACCGTCTTCGAGTTCTACCAGGCCATGGCCGAGACCGCCGTGGACATCGTCTATCTGGGCGAGGCCGTGTGCTCGCGCCGCCACGAACTGCGGAGAAGCGACTGGCTCGACATCGCCCGCATGTTCAGGGACGCCGGCAAGCAGGCCGTGATGTCCACCATGGTGCTGCTCGAATCGACCAGCGATGTGGCCGACATGCACAAGATCGCGCAGAGCGAGGAGTTCCTCGTCGAAGCAGGCGACATGGGCGCCGTGCACCAGCTCGCGGGCAAGCGCCCCTTCGTCGCCGGGCCGCAGCTCAACATCTTCAATGCCGACACCCTGGCCTGGATGGCCGGCCTGGGCGCCACGCGCTGGGTCATGCCACTGGAGATGAAACAGTCCGACCTGAGCGCCATCCTGCAGCAAAGGCCCGCGGGGCTGGAGACCGAGGTCTTCGCCTATGGCCGCATGCCGCTGGCGTTCTCGGCGCGCTGCTTTACCGCGCGCCACTACAACCTGCCCAAGGACGACTGCGGCTTTCGCTGCATCGAGCACCCGGACGGCCAGCTGCTGCAGACGCGCGAGAAAGAGGGCTTTCTGGTCATCAACGGCATACAGACCCAGTCCGCGCGCGTGCACAACCTGCTGGCCGACCTGCCATCGCTGCGCGCGGCCGGTGTGCAGGTTGTGCGCCTGTCGCCGCAGTCGCAGCACATGGCGCAGATCATTGCCGCCTTCGACGCCGCCCGCCGCTGCGAGCGGCCCGACCCCGCGGCGCTGCAGGCCATGCGCCCCTTCATGCCCGACGCGTCCTGCAACGGCTACTGGCATGGCCGCCCGGGCCTGGACCTGATCGCCCCCGCCCTGGAGGAGTTGACCTCATGACCACCACCCCGCCCGCCCCCTTCACCCTGCCGCGCCCCGTGGGCGCCCTGCTTGCGCGCCTGCCGGCCTACCCCGGCTCCATGCTGCTGGTGACGGCCATCAACCTTGCCCTCGCCAAACAGTTGCCACAGGACGTCAAGGACATGCTCCGCGCCAAGCGTCTGGCCATCCGCGTGCGCGATGCGCGCCTGGGCTTCGACTTCAGTTGGAACGGGACACGCTTTGTGCCGGCCAGCCCCCAGGCCAATCCTGACCTGGCCATCAGCGCCAATGCGCAGGACTTTCTGCTGCTGGCCCAGCGCCGCCAGGACCCGGACACGCTGTTCTTCAACCGCCGCCTGGTCATGGAGGGCGACACCGAGCTCGGCCTGGTTGTGAAGAACGCGCTCGACGCGCTGGAGCTGCCCGTGCTCGACCCCGCGCACTGGAGCCCGCGCGCCGTGCTCGAGCGCCGTGCCCCGCAGCTGCTGCGCCGCCTGCCGCCCCTGCCCGGTCTTCCGAGGACCCGGCCATGAACGACGACCCCTGCAACGATGACCCGGACCGGCTGCCGCTGGTCTATTCCTGCTCCGGCTGCTCCAGCGCCGCGCAGCTGGCCAACCATGTGGCCGTGCAGATGGACAGGCGCGGCCTGGCCGAGATGTCCTGCATCGCCGGCGTGGGCGGCGACGTGCCCAAGCTCGTCCGGCTGGCCAAGAGCGGGCGCGCCATCATCGCGCTCGACGGCTGCCCGCTCGAATGCGTCAACCACAGCCTGGCGCGCCACGGTGTGCAGCCGGCGCGCCACTACCAGCTGCACAAATACGGCGTGAAAAAGCGCAACCACCAGGACTTCGACCCCGCCCAGGCGGCCGAGGTGCTGGGCCACATCCAGGCCGACCTGCAGGCCCATCCATTGCACAAAGGCAGCGCATGAGCAACACCCCGAAGCGCGTCATCGTCGGCATCTCCGGCGCCAGCGGCGCGGTCTATGGCGCGCGCCTGCTGCAGGCGCTCAAAGACATGGAGGGCGTGGAGTCGCACCTGGTCGTCTCCAGCGCCGGCTGGCTCAACCTGCGCCACGAGCTGGACATGGAGCGCGCCGAAGTCGAGGCCCTGGCCGACCATGTGCACGGCCTGGAGGACGTGGGCGCCAGCATCGCCAGCGGCTCGTTCGCCGCTTTAGGCATGGTGGTCGCGCCCTGCTCCATGCGCACGCTGGCCGCCATCGCCCATGGCCTGGCCGACAACCTGCTGACACGCGCCGCCGACGTGGTGCTGAAAGAGCGCCGCCGCCTGGTACTGCTGACGCGCGAATCGCCCCTGCATCTGGTGCACCTGCGCAACATGGTCACCGTGACCGAACTGGGCGCCATCGTCTGCCCGCCCATGCCCGCCTTCTACCTGCGCCCGACGACGATTGGCGAGATCGTGGATCACAGCGTGGCGCGCGCGCTGGACCTGCTGGGGCTGGAGCACGACCTGGCGCCGCGCTGGCAGGGCCTGCCAAAAGACTCCTGATTTAATAGCTTTTAGCGCTTGATGGGTAAGCGTTACGGCGCTATCTTGTTTGAATATGTGTAAACCGCAGCGGCCCCTCACCCCTCCCCCCGTTCAAGCCGGGGGCAGGTTCGTTCCCCAAAGGGGCGAGAGCGATCGGTCGCGCCGGTTTTACTCCCTCTCCCTGTGGGAGAGGGCGGGGGTGAGGGCTTGCGGCCTGGACTCTGGCATATAGCCATTCAAAAAACCTGACATAAAAACCCATGCACTACCGCGACCTGCGCGACTTCATCACCCAGCTGGAGGCCGCGGGCGAGCTGCGCCGCGTCAGCGCCCCCGTCTCGCCCCACCTGGAGATGACGGCCCTGGCCGACCGCGTGCTGCGCGCGGGCGGTCCGGCGCTGCTGTTCGAGAACCCCACGGGCCACCGCATGCCGGTGCTGGCCAACCTGTTTGGCACGCCCGGCCGCGTGGCGCGCGCGCTGGGCGTGGCGGGTTTGCCTGAGATCCGCGCCTTCGGCGAGGTGCTGGCCCAGCTCAAGGAGCCCGAGCCGCCGCGCGGCATGAAGGACCTGTGGGGCCGGCGCGAGCTGCTCAAGACCCTGTGGAGCATGGCGCCCGCGCAAGTGCGCCGCCCGCCGTGCCAGCAGATCGTGTGGGAAGGCAGCGACGTGGACCTGGGCAGGCTCCCCATCCAGCACTGCTGGCCCGGCGACGTGGCGCCGCTCGTCACCTGGGGGCTGACCATCACGCGCGGGCCGCACAAGCCACGGCAGAACCTGGGCATCTACCGCCAGCAGGTCATCGGCAAGAACCAGCTCATCATGCGCTGGCTCTCGCACCGCGGCGGGGCGCTCGATTTTGCCGAGCATGGCCGGCAACACCCCGGCCAGCCCTACCCCGTGGCGGTGGCGATAGGCGCGGACCCGGCGACCATCCTCGGCGCGGTCACGCCCGTGCCCGATACGCTGTCGGAATACCAGTTTGCCGGCCTCTTGCGCGGCGCGCGCACCGAGGTCGCCGATGCGCTGGGCGTGCCGCTACAGGTGCCGGCCCAGGCCGAGATCGTGCTCGAAGGCCATATCCACCCCGACGCCAACCACAAGAGCGGCTGGCAGCACGCGCTCGAAGGGCCGTATGGCGACCACACCGGCTACTACAACGAGTGTGCCGAGTTCCCGGTGTTCACCGTGGAGCGCATCACCCAGCGCGAGGGCGCGCTCTACCACAGCACCTACACCGGCAAGCCGCCCGACGAGCCGGCCATGCTGGGCCTGGCATTGAACGAGCTGTTCGTGCCGCTGCTGCAGCGGGCGTTTCCGGAGATCATCGACTTCTACCTGCCGCCCGAGGCCTGCAGCTACCGCATGGCCGTGGTGCGCATCCGAAAAGCCTACGCCGGCCACGCGCGGCGCGTGATGATGGGCGTGTGGAGCCACCTGCGGCAGTTTCTGTACACCAAGTTCGTCGTCGTAGTCGACGAGGACATCGACGTGCGCGATTGGAAGGAAGTGGTGTGGGCCATGACCACGCGCATGGACCCGGTGCGCGACACCCTGCTCATCGAGAACACCCCCATCGACTACCTCGACTTTGCTTCCCCCGTGGCCGGCCTCGGGGGCAAGATGGGGCTGGACGCGACGAACAAATGGCCCGGCGAGACCCAGCGCGAATGGGGCCGCACCATGGCCATGGATGCCGAAGTGACCCAACGCATGAACCAGCTCGCTGACGACCTGGGCCTGTGACCACAAGGAGAGCGCGATGACCACGACCACTCCACCCGAATGGAACCCGCAGGACGCCAAGGTGCTGCGCGACCAGCGCGCGGCCTATGACGGCCTGCGCGAGCGCTGCCCGCTGGCCCACAGCGATGCCCAGCACTGGTCGGTGCTGCGCCACGCCGAGGTCATGCAGGTGCTGCAGGACCACACCACCTACAGCAGCGCCGTATCGGCCCACCCGGCCGTGCCCAATGGCTACGACCAGCCGCAGCACACGGCCTACCGCCGCGCGCTCGACCCCTTCTTCGCCCCGGAGCGCATGGCGCGCTTTACGCCCGTGTGCCGCGCGCTGTGCGCCGCCACCGTGCAGGAGGCGCTGGCCCTGGGCGGCGCGCTGGAGGTCATGCAGGAATTCGCCCTGCCCTTTGCCGTGCGCGTGCAGTCGGCCTTTCTGGGCTGGCCCACGCTCTTGCAGGACGAGCTGCTGCAATGGCTGCGCCGCAGCCAGCAGGCCACGCGCTCGGGCGAGCGTGCCCAGACCGCCGCCGTGGCGCAGGAGTTCGAGGACCTAGTCGAGCGCGTGCGCCAGGCCCGGCGCGACGCACCGCCCACGCAGGACATCAGCAGCGAGCTCATGCACACCGCGGTCGATGGCCGCCTGCTCGACCTGCGCGAGCTCGCCAGCGTGCTGCGCAACTGGACCGTGGGCGAGGTGGGCACGATTGCCGCGTCCATCGGCATCCTGCTGCACTGGCTCGCCAGCCACCCCGACTGGCAGCTGCGC
>JAFECU010000163.1 GCA_018242005.1 Pseudomonadota bacterium
CGACGTGCTTCCAACGCCACTGTTCCATCGCCCGGCTGCGCCGGTGCGAACCGCCGCCGTCCGCAGATGTTTTTTCGAGGGAGGAGGTATCTCAGGACGGCTTGCGCAACTGTTCTCTCTGCGTGCCCTGAGGTCCCGGCTAGCCCCAAGCCCGCCAACAGCATGCGTTCTTCCAGGCGGCCCCGGGGACCCCGGCCGGCGAGGGCTGCTGCGCACCCTGTCCACCCAAGGTCGGCACGCGCGGGGACGGCGGCGGTTCGCACCGCCTTGCCGTGCCCAGTCGCGAGCAGCTGCTCCCTCACAACCGTGACCCAATGAATTGCGCGACCCCAACACGCAGCAGCTGACCGACGAGGGCCCGGGCTGGATGCCCGACTGTCCGCCCGCTGGAACCTTCGAGAGCACCCTGCGGTTCCCTCGGGCCGGTCGTTTCTGGATGCTGTACGAGCCGATGCCGAGGGTGCGCTCATCCATCGCCCCGACCAGGGTGCAGCCCGGCTGCATCCTGTGGTCAGGGCTGTTGGCGCCGACCGAAAACTGAGCCACTTTTGAGGGTAGTGCCGACCCAAAACTGAGCCAGGTGAACAACCTACTCTGCTGCTTTTTTGTGCATCAGAGGACAAGGAGTGATCACCATGGACATGATTGGCAGGATCCGGCATTTGCATGCCCGGAAGAACAAATCGGAGCGCGAGATATCGCGCATGACAGGGCTCTCGCGCAACACGGTGGCCAAGTGGCTGCACGGCGTGGTGGACGGCCCGCCGAAGTACCGGCGCAGCGAACAACCCAACAAGCTCACGGCGTTCCACGACGCGCTCAAGCTGGCGCTGAAGGCCGACGCACGCCGACCCAAACACGAGCGGCGCACGGCCAAGGCGCTGTACGCCGAGATCAAGGCGGCCGGCTACGAGGGTGGCTACACACGGGTGACCGACTTCATCCGGGCATGGCGTCTGGGCGAAGGCCAGGGTTCTGCGGGCAACGCTTTTGTGCCGCTGGCCTTCGAGCTGGGCGAGGCCTTCCAGTTCGACTGGAGCGAGGAAGGCATGGTGATCGGCGGCATCTACTACCGTGTGCAGGTCTCGCACATGAAGCTGTGCGCCAGCCGGGCCTTCTGGCTGGTGGCCTATCCCAGCCAGGGCCACGAGATGCTGTTCGATGCGCACACCCGCAGCTTCGCGGCGCTGGGCGGCGTGGCGCGCCGGGGCATCTATGACAACATGAAGACCGCTGTAGACAAGGTCAAGAAAGGCAAGGGGCGCATCGTCAACGAGCGCTTTGCCGCCATGTGCGCGCACTACCTGGTCGACCCGGACTTCTGCAACGTGGCCAGTGGCTGGGAGAAAGGGGTGGTGGAGAAGAACGTGCAGGACAGCCGCCGGCGCATCTGGATCGACGCGGCCCAGATCAAGTTCGGCAGCTTCACCGAACTCAACGCCTGGCTGGGCCAGCGCTGCCGCGCGTTGTGGGAGGAGGTGCGTCACCCCGAGCACACCCAGTTCAGCGTGGCCGAGATGCTTGAGCACGAGCGCGCGCACCTGATGCCCATGCCGGTGCCGTTCGACGGCTACGTCGAGAAACCCGCGCGGGTCTCCAGCACCTGCCTGGTCTCGGTGGCGCGCAACCGGTATTCGGTGCCGTGCGAGCGGGTGGGCCAGATGGTCAGCACGCGGCTGTACCCCGGCAGCGTGGTCGTGGTGACCGACGATGAGGTGATTGCCCGCCACGACCGGTTGAGCAACGCGGGCGAGACCCGATACGACTGGCAGCACTACATCCCGCTGCTGCAAAGGAAGCCCGGCGCACTGAGAAACGGCGCGCCGTTCGCCGACATGCCCGAGCCGCTGCAGCGGCTGCGCCGTGGGTTGCTGCGCAACCCGGGCGGCGACCGGGTGATGGCGCAGGTGCTGGCCATCGTGCTCAGCGCCGGTCTGGACGCGGTGCTGGTGGCCATCGAGCTGGCGCTGGAGAGCGGAGCACCGGGCAGGGTCAGCGTGGAGCACGTGGTCAATGTGCTCAACCGGCTCAACGCGCAGCCGGCGCCGCCCACGGCGGCCACGCTGCTGAAGGTGAGCACGCCGCCGCTGGCGAACACGGCGCGTTACGACAGTCTGCGTGCCGACAGCACCGTGGTCGCCACCACCGAGGGAGCCGGCCATGAAGACTGACGTGCTGGTCGAACTCAAGGCCCTGCGCCTGCACGGCATGGCCGGCGCGTGGGCCGATCTGGTCGAGCAAGGCGGTGGCCAGGCAGGCGGTGTGGGCATCGAGTCCTCGCGCTGGCTGATCGAGCATTTGCTGCAGGCCGAGGGCACAGACCGCGCGATGCGCTCGGTCAGCCACCAGATGCACGCGGCGAAGTTCCCGGTGCACCGCGACATGGCGGGCTTTGACTTCGAGGTCTCGCCGGTGGACCGCAAGCTGGTGGAGACCCTGGCCACCACGGCCTTCACGCAGGAGACGCACAACGTGGTGCTGGTGGGCGGCCCGGGCACCGGCAAGACCCATCTGGCCACGGCCATCGGCGTCTCGGGCATCACCCGGTACGGCAAGCGGGTGCGCTTCTACTCCACGGTCGATCTGGTCAACGCACTGGAGCAGGAGAAGGCCCAAGGCAAGGCCGGGCGCATTGCCACCAGCCTGCTGCGCATGGACCTGATCATTCTGGACGAGCTGGGTTACCTGCCGTTCAGCCAGGCCGGTGGGGCATTGCTGTTCCACCTGCTGAGCAAGCTGTACGAACACACCAGCGTGATGATCACGACCAACCTGGACTTCGCCGAATGGTCCAGCGTGTTCGGCGACGCGAAGATGACCACGGCTCTGCTGGATCGGCTCACGCACCACTGCCACATCGTGGAGACGGGCAACGAGTCGATCCGGTTCAGTCGCAGCACGGCCGCAGCCAAGAAGCGCATCAAGGCCCGAGAGCAGGCGCGCAAGAGGGCCAAAACCGAAGCGGGCGACGAACCCTTCTGATCGGAAACGGCGATGGGCAAGCCGCTACGGGCTACGCCCTGCGCAGCTTGCCCATCGCCGTCAACACAACAACGAGGAGATCACCGAACCAGCACAGCCCCTACACTTATCCACAGCCGACCCCACAAAATTCGGCTTCCACCCCTGGCTCAATATTCAGTCGGCACGGTGGCTCAAATTTGGATCGGCGCGGACACGCCTCCTCGAAGTAGCCAAGGAACGCAAGACATTCATCGACGACGTTCTGGCTTTCGCACGCCGAGTCAAATGGTTGAAACTTGGTCGCATTGCGCTCCCCACGGTGGTTGGGCTTGTCGGCGGCACGACCCTTGGTGGCCCCGTTGGAGCAGTGCTGGGAGCGGCGGGCGGCTTCATAAAGA
>JAFECU010000164.1 GCA_018242005.1 Pseudomonadota bacterium
GCCTTCATGGGCGTGGAGTGGATGATCTCCACGGCCTCCTTTTCCAGCCGCTGCAGGATGGACTTGGGCGTGCCCGCAGGCGCGAGCAGGGTAAACCAGGCGACGGTGTTGAACTCGGGATCGGCAAAGCCCTGCTCGGCCATGATGGCCACGTCGGGCAGCTCGGGCTGGCACTTGGTGCCGAAGATGGCGATGGGGCGGATGCACCGATCCTTGAGCACGCCCTGGGCGTGCCGCGATCGTGCCCAGGCCCCAGGGCACTACGCCGCCCGCCAGATCCTGGATATGCGGCGCCTCGCTCTTGTAGGCCACATGGGTCATTTCCAGCTTGCGCGAGTCGCTGAGGCACACGCTCATCAGGTGACCGGCCGAGTTTCGATAGCTATTGGCACCCATCGAACCACTGCGCACGCTGCCCTCTGGTTCGGCAGCAGCGACTACTGGCGCGGCCAGGTGGACATGCTGCGTGAGCAGATCGAGGCGATGGGGGAGGAGCCGCTGATCGCGTGAGCTACTTTACCGCCATCGACTGCTTCCAGCCATGGACGATCACGTCGGAAAAGAATGCGCGGTCCAGCAGCAGCCACACCAGTACCGGCGCCAGCGTGGGGAGCACCAGCACACCGACCTGGTAGCCGTAGATGATGGCCTCCAGCTGCCACTGATCGACGCGCAAAACGCGCAGATCGAACTGCGCCGCACCTGCGAGCTGCATGAGCAGGTACATCACCAGACTGATCGCCTGGACGGGCAGCAGCAACACATAGCCCAGGGCCAGACGCCACAGGCGCCCCGGCTGGCGCGCCACGGCCCAGGCCGCAAACAGCAGGCCGCAGAAGATGGGCAGGCCGAAGGCATAGCGCCCCGGGTCGGCGTCCAGCGTGATCTCTGCGCGGCGCCCGCCGGAGTTGGGCACGACGACCTCCACCGCCGAGTCCACCTCGATGCTGCCCGGCTGGCGGTGCACGGCGCGCACCCACATGGGTGCACCTTGCTCCAAGGCCACATGCGAGATCCACGCCACGGGGTAGGACAGCCAGGGTGAAACCTTGGTCCACAGCAGCGTCAGCACGATCACGGCAGAGACGGCGTACAGGGCAAAACGCAGCAGCACGGAGGAGCCGCGTGGACGCGCTGCGGTGCCCGTGGACTCGGAATGTTGAGACGTCATCGAAAACCCGAAATTCAGCGCGGCGACAGATCGAGCGACTGGCTCACAAGGCCCTCGCCCTTGCCCACAGCTGGAACGATGGGCCGCACGGGCGGAGCTGGCGGCTCATCCGGCGGCGGCGTTCCCTGGGGCTTGCGATCCTTGGTGCCCGCACGCACCCACAGCAGCCAGACGATGAGCACGTCCAGCATGATCAGCCCCTGCCAGAGGAACTCATGCGCGAAGTCAAATGCAGCCTTGTTCCACTGTCCCAGATAGAAAAGGCTGATGACCCGCACCACATTGAGTGCCTGCACGGCGGCAAAACCGGCCATAAGCCCCGCCAGCCGGTGACGCCAGGTAGAAGGGAACGCCATCACCGCCGCGAACAGCACGATGCAGGCCTCGATACCGTTGCAACCGGGCTCGATGGAGACACCAAAACCGGTGCTCGTATTCCACAACACCTTTCCCTGCGCGGCAGCGGCACTGTCAAACCAGATGACAAGATTGGCGCAAATGCGTGCCAGCAACGCCGTCCACGGTAATACCACGTGTTGCTGCACCCAATGCAGCATGTTGATGCCGAACAGCGAAAGCTGAAGGCTTATGAAAATTAGGAAGAACCGCAGCATCTGTGAGTCTTGAACAACGAAACAGCATCCGAGCCTGCAAATCGGGGCATTGTCAAAAATGACAAAGCCAGCGTAGCACGTGGCACGCTGGCTTGGTTCTGGCCCGTCGCGGTTTGGCTTACCAGGAGCGACGACCCAACTGCCGCCAGCCCATGAAAGCCAGGAGCATCGAAAGTGCGATCAGCGACCATTCCGACAGGGTAGGGATGCTGGCCACCCCATTGGACGGTCGACGTTCACCGAAGTTGTACTGGGTTGCGGCATCGCCGCCGACGAGCGTTATGTTGTTGATGACATCATTGCCGGCGCTGCCCAGCCCACCCGAGGCACCTATGCCGACCGTATCCTTGCCATCGGTCCAGCCGGAAGGCTGCACCTCAACCACCGAATAGGTACCGGGCGCCAGGTTGGTGAAGCTGTAGTGGCCACCGGCATCAGTCGTGGTGGTCGCCACGATGGTGCCGCCCTGCATCAGTCGTATCACCACTGCGGCAATGCCTTCTTCACCGCCATCGATCACGCCATTGTCGTTTCGGTCGTGGTAGACCGTACCCGCAATGGAAGCAATCGCACCAGGCCCGCTGCCTATGACCGTAAGCTGAGCCGTTGCGGGTACGGCATTGGCGCCGATATCCGTCTTCAGTGCGCCAGCAGGGATGTTGTTGGTATGCGTAGCCACCACCGACGACGTCACCCGAACCTGGATGCTGCAGCCGCCGGCCGGGATGGTGGCGCCCGAGGCATAGATCACCGAACTGGAACCTGGAGCGGCCGAGACACTGGCCAAGGTACAGGTTCCGACAATGGCGGCCGGATTGGCCACGGTCACACCCATAGGCAGGCTGTCCACCAGGTCGGCCGTCAGCGTTGCGGCTGCAGCATTGCCATTGCCGAGCGAAATGGTCAGGGTCGACTGCTGCCCCGCCACGATGGTGGAGGGGGCAAAGCTCTTGCTCACGCTGGGCGGCTGACCGGGATTGACCAGCAGGTTGGCGGTTGCCGGCGCGCCATTGCTACCCAGACTGGTTTTCAGATCCCCAGCCGCAATTGTGTTGGTATATGGACCACCCGACACGGTGGAGCTCACGTTCACCGTAATCGTGCAGAAACCATTGGCAGGAATCGACCCACCCGACTTGAAGGCAACAGTCGAGCCGCCCGCCGTAGCCTCCTTGGTGCCCGTGCAGGTACCACCAACGGCGGGGGTGGCCGCGACCACCACGTTGGTGGGCAACGTATCCACCAGGTCGGCGGTCAGCGTGGCCGCCGTGGCGTTGGGGTTGCCCAGCGTGATGGTGAGCGTGGACACGCCGCCGGGGTTGATGGTGCTGGGCGCGAACGCCTTCTGCACCGTGGGCGCGCCGGGAGCGCGCACCACCAAGCCCGCGTTGGCAGGCGTGGGGTTGGCGCCCGCTTCAACGGTCACCAGATCGCCCGCCAGGATGGTGTTGGTGTAGGAGCCCGCCACGCTCGACGTCACATCGACCGTGATCGTGCAGCCCGCGGCGGGAATGGTTGCGTTCGCGGCATACACCACCGTGCTGCCGCCTGCCGCAGCCGTCATGCTGCCCACGGTGCAGGTGCCACCCACGTTCGGCGCAGCCGCCACCACTACATTGGCGGGCAGGGTATCGGTCAAGTCGCTGGCCAGCGTGAGCGCGGTGGCGTTGGGGTTGCCCAGCGTGATCGTCAGCTTGGACGTGCCGCCCTGGTCTATGGCGCTGGGCGCGAACGCCTTTTGCACCGTGGGCGCGGCGGGCTGGTCCACGCCCAGGGTGGCCTGGGCCGGATCGGGGTTGTTGCCCGCACTGGTCTTGAGCTGGCCGGCGGCGATGGTGTTGAGGTAGCTGCCCGACGTGGACGAGGTCACGTCCACCGAAATCGTGCAGCCGCCCGCCGGGATCTGAGCGCCATTGGCGTAGCTCAGATTGATCGCGCCCGCCGTGGCCGTCACGGTGCCGGGGCAGGCCGTCGCACCTACACCGAGATTGCCATTGATGTTCGGCGTTGCAGCGACGAGAACGTTGCCTGGCAGCGCATCCACCAGCGCGCTGGTGAGCGTGATGGGGCTGGCATTGGGGTTCTCCAGCCGGATGCGCAAGGCGCTGGTACCACCCGAAGCAATCTGCGCGGGCGTGAAACTCTTGCTGATGCCGGGTTGCTCCAGCACCTCCAGCTCGGCGCTGGTGGGGTTGCCGTTGGTCAGGCCCTGCTGGCTCGTGATGGCGTTCTGGCCGATGGTGTTGGTGAACGAGCCGGCCTTGGATGCCACGACCTGTGCACGGAACGTGCAGCTGCCGGGGCTGGCCGGCACCGTGGCGCCCGAGAGCGACACGCTGGATGTGCCCGGCTGTGCCGTCACGCTGCCCCCCGTGCAGGTGGTGCTGGTGTTGGCCGGATTGGCCACGGCCAGATTGGGCGGCAGGCTGTCGGTCAGCGCCAAGCCCGTCAGGGCCACGTTGGCGTTGTTGGTCACGGTCACCACAAGTTCGGTGGGCAGGCCCACGCGCACAGGCGACGTGCCAAACATTTTTGTGACGCTTGGTCCGGGCACCACGTTCAGAGTGGCCTCCCCGGGGACGGTGTTGGTCACGCCCTCATTCGTGTGCACCGAGTTGGCCGGGATGCTGTTCAGGTACTGGCCCTGCGCACCGGCCGTCACGTTCACTTCCAGGTCGCAGGTGGAGCCCGGCACCAGCGTCACGCCCGACAGCGTGACGGCGTTCGCGCCGGTATCGACGTTGATCTGAGCGCCCGAGCAGGTGGAAGTGGCATTGGGCGTGGCCGCGAACACCAGGCCCGAAGGCAGCTGGTCGGTATAGGTCACACCGGTCAGCACCGTGGGATTTTGAATATTCGGGTCAAAAGTATTGACCAGGCGGATCTTCAGACGCGAGACCGCATTGGGTGGTACGTAAGCGGGGGCGAAACCCTTGGAAACACCCAGGCCCTGCAGCGTGGTCAGCGTGGCCGAGGTCGCCTGCGCGTTGGTGTAGCCGCCCTGACTCGTGACTGCCTTGGCAGGAATGGTGTTGGTGAGGTTCAGGAACGCCACCGAAGTGACCTGGACCGTCACAGTGCAAGAGGCGTTTGCGCCCAGGTTCGCACCTGTAAGCGCCACTTGGCTGGCGCCTGGCGCTGCCGTTACCGTGCCCCCCGTACAGGTGGTTTGCGCATTGGGGGTGGAGTACACCTGGATGCCCTGCGGGAACGCGTCGGTGAATGCCACGTTGTTGATGGCGACGCCGCCGGTATTGCTCACATTGATGGTCAGGGTGGAGGGCTGGTTGCCCGTCACGATGAGCGGATTGAAACCCTTGACCAGCGACAGACTGGTGCTCACGCTGCCCAGCGTGCTCGCCACCACCTGGCTGTTGGTGGGGCCTTCGGCGCTGGTGATTTTGCCCGGGGCGATGGTGTTGCTCCAGGGGCCCGCGCCCGTGGCAATCACATCGAACGACAGGTCGCACGCGCCGCCTGCGGGCAGTGTGACGCCATCGAGCCGCACGCCCGTGGCGCCGGGGTTGGCCGTGATGACCGGTGCGCCGCCGCAGGACGTGGCCGCGTTGGCCGGATTGGCGACCACCAGGCCGCCCGCAAGGCCGTCATCGTTGACCGACACGTTGGTGAGCTGGCCCGAGGACTGGTTCAGCACCGTCACCGTGGCGCGCGCCACGCCACCCACAGCCACGCTCGCGGGCGAAAACTGCTTGGTGGCGCTCAGGCCGGCGGTGACCGTCAGGTTGGCGCTGCGGTTGGCGGGGATGGTGCCCGCGACGGATGTGAAGTCTACCGGCTTGATCGTATTGGTATAGGGCGCGGCGTTGGGCGTGGTGCTCGTGACGAGCACCTTGATCTCACAGGACACCTCGACCTGGCTGTCCCCCCGCGCGGGCGCGGTAGCGTTCTTGAGCACCACCTTAGTGCCGCCCGGGAATGCCTGCAATGAGCCGCCCGTGCACGTGGTCGATGCATTGGGGTTGGCGGCCAGCACCAGCCCCGCGGGCAGGTTGTCGGTCAGGTCGATGCCCGTGAGCGGGTTCACCGTGCGGTTGATGACCGTGATGGTCAGCTCCGACGTCTGGCCCACGGCAATCGTGCCGGGATTGAAGACCTTGTTCAACTCCACGGCCGACACGGTGGCGCCATTGACACTGACCGTGTTGGTGTTCTGGATCGGGTTGCCGCTTCCCTGGCCCGTGCCGCTCACCGCGCTGTTGGTCGGCAGCGTATTGGTGAAGTTGTAGGTGGTGAAGGGATCCAGAGTGCCACCATTCACGGTGCTCTCGGGCACCTTGGCGCGGAACGTGACCGTGCAGGTGCCATGGTTCGTGCCCGAGGCCGCGGGAATGGAGCCGCCCGAGCCACTCAAGGTACCCGTATCCACGCTACCTGCGAAGTTAAAACCGCAGGAAGACGTTGGTGCGCTGGAACCATCCACCAGCATCTGCTGGCCGCCGATGAGCGGCAGGTTGTCGGTCACCACAGCATTGGTGACCGCCTCGCTGGCATAGTTTTCGACGTTGATGCTGAACGTGACCCACTGGCCCGGCGCCACACGGGCATTGCCGCCCTGACTGGGCGACACCGCCTTGCTCACTCGCAGTTGCGAGTAGGCATGGAGCGTGCCGGTGGCCGCCGGGCTGCCGATGCCCTGGTCATTGGTGACGGCATTGGCGGGCAGGGTGTTGTCGTACTGGGACTCGGCCTTCGCCTTGACGGGCACGGTCACCGTGCAGGTGCCACCGGCAGCGGCCACGGTGGCACCCGAAAGAAGCAGCTTGTTCGGCGACGAGGACGTATCGACCGTGGCCGTGCCGTTGGCGCCGCTCGAGCAGGTCACGGCAGGGGCGCCGTCCACCACCAGGTTGGCCGAGGGAAACGTGTCGGTAAACGCGGCGTTGGTCAAAGCCGTGCCGCCGTTGTTGGTGACAACGATCTCCAGCGTGGAGGGGGCGCCTACGGGGATCGTGCTCGGCGTGAACGACTTGGCAACGCGCACGGGCGCGCTGACCGTAAGCTGCTGCTGGAACTGCGGACTATTCAGGCCGCGCGTGTTGCCGATGGCCCCGGCGGGCACGGTGTTCGTGTAATTCTGGCTGGTATTGCCCGCGTCAAGCGCGGGCACGACCACATCCACCTTGACCTGGCATGTGCCGTTCTGGCCGATGGTGCCACCGTTCAGGCTGACCGTACCGCCGCCTGCACTGGCAGAAACGGCGCCATTGACAAAGCCCGTGCCACTGCAGGTGACCGATGCATTCGGCGTGGGCGCCACCACCATGCCCGTGGGCAGCGTATCGGTGAAGCTCGTCAGCGGCATGGTGGCGCCGGCGTTGGGGTTGGTGAGCGTGATGGTCAGCGTGGTCGGCAATCCCACGTAGGAAGGCGACGGTGCAAAGGTCTTGCCGCCCGTGGGCGCCTGCAGGCTGTTGACCTGCAGTGTGGCTTTGGCCTCGGTGGCGTTGTGCTGATTCGTAGCGCCGCCCTCCGTAAACACCAAGCCTGGGGTGCTGGCGTCGGGTGTGGTATTCGCAGGGATATAGACCACCTGATTACCCACCGTGGTGGAGGTAACCGGAACCGTGATGGTGCACTTGCCGGGGTTCGATGCATCAGTCGCCTTTGGCACCCCACCGCCCGTCAGAATCACCGAGGTGCCACTGGCGGTGAGCATGCCGCCACAGCTATTGCTGGCTGAACCTGCAACCGAGATCTTCGGCAACGGTTGACCTGGGTACTGTGCGCTCCCCACCGTCAGCAATGCGGTGAGATTCACACTGGTCAATGCCGCCCCGATATTGTCATTGACGATTTCAATCGTGTAGGTGGAAACATCTCCCTGCAGAATCGTCAACGGATCAAATTTGTGGTTAACGGAGGTCGTGGCGGCCGCCAAACCCGGCAGCAAAAGCATCGCCCCCAGCACGGCGCGCCAGCGCCACGGCCCTGTCTCTGCAACAGGCTCCCTCACGTTTCCGAACATCATTGTTGTTTCCTCAGGCCGCACTTGTACGTGCTTGTAGCAGTCATCGAATCCGCACCGGAGGTCTATAGACTCAGGCGCCGACATCGCTCTTCACAAACTTCGCGAATCATAGGTAGCGATGAACTGCATCCGCCGCAGGAAGACAATTTTTGACAATGGTTTGCACACCGCGCGACCTACCCGCGATCGTCGGACAGGACTGCTTTCGCGACCGCCGCGAGACCTTGCGGCATAAGCAGCTATCGGCCCTGGTCGGATTGATTACTCCGCCTTGGCCCCCGAAATCTTCACCAGCTTCTGGATCACCGGATCCACGGCATCAAAGTCCTTGTGGAACTGCGCCGAGCCGCCCGGCACCGACTCCAGGCCGAAGACCTGGAAGCGCGCCTTCATGGGCGTGGAGTGGATGATCTCCACGGCCTCCTTCTCCAGGCGCGCCAGGATGGGCTTGGGCGTGCCCGCGGGCGCAAGCAGGGTGAACCAGGCAACGGTGTTGAACTCGGGGTCGGCAAAGCCCTGCTCGGCCATGGTGGGCACGTCGGGCAGCTCGGCCAGGCGCCTGGGGCCGTAGATGGCGATGGGGCGGATTCGATGGTCCTTGAGCACACCCTGGGCCGCGGCAATCGTGCCCAGGCCCCAGGAGACCACGCCGCCGGCCAGGTCCTGGATGTGCGGCGCCTCGCTCTTGTAGGCCACATGGGTCATCTCAAGCTTGCGCGAGTCACTGAGGTAGGCGCTCATCAGGTGGCCGGCCGAGCCCTGGCCGTAGGAGCCGTAGTTGATCTTGCCCTTGTTCTGCTGCGCCCAGGCCATGAACTCCTGCATGTTCTTCACCGGCACCTTGGCGTTTACCATCATTACCAGGCTGGTGGAGGCCAGTTGGGTGATGAAGGCAAAGTCCTTGCGGATGTCGTAGGGCACCTTGGCAAAGATGTGGTGGGCGTAGAACACGGGCGTGGAATAGGCCACGAGCAGCGTGTAGCCATCGGGTGCGGCGCGGACCACGGCCTGGGTGCCTAGCATGCCGGAGGCGCCCGTCTTGTTGTCCACCACCACGGCCTGGCCCAGGCGTTTGCCCAGTTCATCGGCCAGCACGCGCGCCACCACGTCGGTGCCGCCGCCGGCGCCGGCCGGCACCACCAGGGTGATGGGGCGGCTGGGGTAGTTGGCCTGCTGCGCCTGTGCCGGCGCAGCGGCCGCAAACCCCAGGGCCAGGGCCACGGCGGCCAGTGCGGTCTTGATCCTCATGCTTGTCTCCCGATGATGGCAAAGAGGGCGATGGTGAGGGCACAGCCCGCGTGCGGCCATTGGGGGATACCTGCAAGCCGGATGCAGGCGCAACCCGGGCCGGGCATTGGCCGAACGGCCATGGCGCTTGCGGCCGCCATGGGGTTGAGCCCGGACCGCCTGGGCGCGAATGGCGCAAGCCAAAGGGGCCCGACGGTTTGCACCCACATCAGCGTCAGCGTCAGCGTCAGCGTCAGCGTCAGCGTCAGCGGGGCATGAAATCGAGAAAGATGGCTAAAACCATTGACTCAAGTAGCAATATCCATTCATTCGTCCTTCCAGGGCACGCGATCTACGCGCAGCCCGTCATTCCCGCGAAAGGCAGGGGTCCGGGCGCTTCAGACGCCGTTGATTCGTTGTTGCTGTGGATCCCCGACTTCGCGTGGATGACGGCGGTTCACTCATCATCAGAAATCGCCACTTGAGCCAAACCATTACACAGCAAGCGCAGGCAGCTATCAAAACGCGGGGCACACCCATCGATGCCATGGCGTGCGGCCAGTGCCCGAACCGGCATGTTCTTCGTCGCAGAAACGCACATGCACGCATCCATATTGGTATTACCAATATGGATGATTCTCGTAATTGGTTGTAAATTTAGGTATTTACCCTATATTTTCCGGCGACATCGCCCTGGAAAATCGCCGCACTCTGCGCCGCTGGCCACATTGGTTATACCAATCAACAAGCCATTACCCATGCACGCCATGGCGCGAGGCATGCAAACCTCCCCTGTTACCCGGCCTCAGGGCGGCAAACCGGCGGGAGGCCACTGAAACCGCTGGCCCACCAGGCCTGCA
>JAFECU010000165.1 GCA_018242005.1 Pseudomonadota bacterium
ACGACTGATTCACGGATGCGCCGCGGGCGAGGGCGGCGCACAATGGCACCCACGAGAAGAATCCAGGAACATCTGGCAAAAGACCAGGGGCACCACCGTGCAAACAAACAAATCGTCGTTGGCGACCCTGACCCTGGGGGCCATCGGAGTCGTCTATGGCGACATCGGCACCAGCGTGCTGTACACCCTCAAGGAGGTGTTCGGCACGGGCCATGTGCCGTTCACGCCCGACAACGTGTACGGCGTGCTGTCCATCGTGTTCTGGACGCTGACCATCATCGTCTCCATCAAGTACGTGGTGCTGGTGCTGCGCGCCGACAACAATGGCGAGGGCGGGCTGGTGGCCATGCTGGCGCTGGCCTCGCAGTCGGTCAAGGACAAGGCGCCGGGCCTGCGCAAGTGGATGCTGGCCATTGGCATCTTTGGCACCTGCCTGTTCTATGGCGACGGCGTCATCACGCCGGCCATCACGGTGCTGTCGGCCGTGGAGGGGCTGGACGTGGTCTCGCCCGCGTTTCGCCGCGCCGTGATACCGCTCACGCTGGTGATCCTGCTGGGCCTGTTCGTGGTGCAAAAGCATGGCACGGCGGGCATAGGCCGTTTCTTCGGTCCGATCATGGTGCTGTGGTTCATATCCATCGGGGCGCTGGGCATCTACCATGTTGCGGGCCATCCGGAAATACTGTTCGCCCTGAGCCCGCACCATGCGCTGCGCTTCATCGTCCACCACCCGGGCATCACCTTCATCATCCTGGGCGCCGTGGTGCTGTGCGTGACGGGCGGCGAGGCGCTGTATGCCGACATGGGGCATTTCGGGCGCCACCCGATACGCCTGGCCTGGTTCTCCATCGTCATGCCGGCGCTGACGCTGAATTACTTCGGTCAGGGCGCGTTGCTGCTGGCCGAGCCCGCGGCCGTGGCCAACCCGTTCTTTCACATGGCGCCGGAATGGATCACGCTGCCGCTCGTGGGCCTGGCCACCGTGGCGGCCGTGATCGCCTCGCAGGCGCTGATCTCGGGAGCCTTCAGCGTGACCAAGCAGGTGATTCAGCTGGGCTACCTGCCGCGGCTGCAGATACAGCACACCAGTACCAAGGACACGGGCCAGATCTACATGCCGCTGGTCAACTGGTCGCTGTTCGTCATGATCGTGCTGGCCGTTGTGCTGTTTCGCTCGTCGAGCAACCTGGCGGCGGCCTATGGCATCGCGGTGACGCTGGACATGACCATCACCACCGTGCTCACCTTCTTCGTGGTGCGCTACGGCTGGGGCTACCCGTTGGCGCTGTGCATCGCGGCCACGGGTTTTTTCTTCTTCGTGGATGTCATGTTCTTCAGCTCCAATCTGCTCAAGCTGGTCGAGGGCGGCTGGTTCCCGCTCCTGATCGGAGGGCTGGTGTACACGCTGATGATGACCTGGAAGCGCGGGCGCGAGCTGCTCAACAAGGTCTTGCAGGAGACGGCACTGGGGCTGGCGGATTTCCTGGAGTCGCTGTTCGTCGTGCCGCCGACGCGTGTGGCCGGCACGGCTGTGTTCCTGACTGGCGAGCCGGGCATAGTGCCCAATGCACTGCTGCACAACCTCAAGCACAACAAGGTCCTGCATGAGCAGAACCTGTTTGTCACCGTGTGCAACCATGAAACCCCATGGATAGGTATGGACAAGCGCCTGGAGGTGGAGTCTCTGGGCCATGACTGCTGGCAGGTGATGGTGCACTACGGCTTCAAGAACGATGTGAACCTGCCGCGCGCCCTGTCCAATATCACCGGCCGCGGCATCAAGCTCGACCCCATGAGCACCAGCTACTTTCTCTCGCGCGAGATCGTCATCCCCACGCTGGGCACGGGCATGGCGGCCTGGCGCCAAAAGCTGTTCGCCCAAATGCACCACAACGCGGGTGCGGCGGCAGAATTCCTCAACGTGCCGAGCAATGCCGTCGTCGAGCTGGGCGGCAAGATAGAAATCTGAATCTGTGAGGTAAGCATGAGTCAGGACGCGACGACATCCCCGGGAAAATCCAGCCTTGGAGTGCTCATGCTGGGCGCCATCGGCGTGGTCTTCGGCGACATTGGCACCAGTCCGCTGTACGCCTTTCGCGAGGTCTTTGCCGACGGGCGCGTGCCGCTGTCGCATGCCAATGTGATGAGCGCGACCTCGATGTTCATCTGGGCGCTGATCGTCGTTGTCGCCATCAAGTATGTGGGCCTGGTCATGCGCGCCGACAACGATGGCGAGGGCGGCATGATGGCGCTGCTGGCGCTTGCCTCGCGCTCGGTGGGCGAACGCCCCCGGCTGCGTGCCGGCATGCTCGGAGTGGGCGCCTTCGGCGTGGCGCTGTTCTTTGGCGATGGCGTCATCACGCCGGCGATCTCGGTGCTCTCGGCCGTCGAAGGCATGGAGGTGGTGACGCCCGCGGCCAAGCCCTATGTGCTGCCGATTGCGTTGACCGTGCTGGCCCTGCTGTTCGTGGTGCAGCGCCACGGGACGGCCAGCATAGGACGCTTCTTCGGGCCGGTGATGGCGCTGTGGTTCCTGGTGTTGGGCGCCATCGGCCTGCTGCAGATCCTGCGCCAGCCGAAGGTGCTCGCCGCCATCTCGCCGATCTATGCGCTGGACTTCATGTTCGCGCACCCGCATATCGCGTTCATCACGCTGGGCGCGGTGTTCCTGTGCCTGACGGGTGCCGAGGCGTTGTATGCCGATATGGGCCATTTTGGCAAGCAGCCCATTCGCCTGGCCTGGTTTGTGCTGGTGATGCCGGCGCTGATGCTCAACTACCTGGGTCAGGGGGCGCTGGTGCTCGACAACCCCAAGGCCGCCGAAAATCCGTTCTATTTGCTGGCGCCGCCCTGGGCCCTGGTGGGCCTGGTGGTGCTCGCCACGGCGGCGACGGTGATAGCCTCGCAGGCCCTGATCTCGGGCGCGTTCTCGGCCGCCAAGCAGTCCATGCAGCTCGATTTCCTGCCGCGCATGCGTATCGATCACACCTCGGCCGAGGAGATCGGCCAGATCTATGTGGGCTCGGTCAACTGGCTGCTGCTGGCCGGCGTGGTGTTGACGGTGGGGCTGTTCCGCAATTCGTCGGCCATGGCCGCGGCCTATGGCGTTTCGGTCAGCCTGCTGATGGTCATCACCACGGGGCTGACCTATTTCGTGGTGCGCTTTCACTGGAACTTCCCGCGCTGGGTGGCGGTGTCCGCCACCGGCGTCTTTCTGCTGGTGGATCTGGTGTTCTTCAGTTCCAACGCACTCAAGATTGCCGACGGGGGCTGGTTTCCGCTGTTGATGGCGGCCATGGTCTACACGGTGATGAGTACCTGGCGCTGCGGCCGCGAGCTGATCCGTGAGAGCAACCGCCTGAACTCCATCGCACTGACGGAGCTGCTGGATGCGCTCTTCATCAATCCGCCGCCGCGTGTGGCCGGCACCGCGGTGTTCCTCAACGCCGTGGCGGGCATCACGCCCAGTGCCTTGCTGCACAGCATGAAGCACTACAAGGTGCTGCACGAGCGCAATCTGTTCGTCAACGTGCGCAGCCATGAGGTGCCGTGGGTGCCGGCGCAGCAGCGCAGCGAGGTCACGCCACTGGGGCATGACTGCTGGCAGGTGACCGTCCACTACGGCTTCAAGGATCAGTATGACCTTCCGCGGGCGCTGCAGGGGGTGCAGGCCCAGGTCGGCGCCCTCGACCCCATGCTCACGAGCTACTTCCTGTCGCGCGAGGTCGTCGTGCCGCGCACCGGCGGCGGCATGGCCCAGTGGCGCGAACAATTGTTTTCGCGGCTGCAGCTCAACGCCAGTGCCATGGCCGAGTTTCTGTGCCTGCCGACCAATTCCGTGGTCGAACTGGGATCCAAGATCGAGATTTGAGGCGTGAACCAGAATTTCTGTGACTTTTCGGCGTTTTCGCCTTATTTGGTATGTGCCAAGTGCTCTATAGTTTGTAGCTTATGCGGCACGGTCACCGGGCTGCGCTGCCACAATCGGCCGCCATGCAGTTCTTCAAAGACCTGAGTCTGTCGGCCTTCACGGCGGGCTTCGTTGCCGTGCTGGTGGGCTTTACCAGCTCGGTGGCCATCGTGTTCCAGGCGGCCCAGGCCTTTGGCGCCACGCCCGAACAGATCACCTCCTGGATGTGGGCGCTGGGCCTGGGCATGGGGCTGTGCTCGCTCGTGCCCTCGCTCATCCTGCGCCAGCCGGTCATGGTGGCGTGGTCCACGCCGGGCGCTGCGGTGCTGGCGACGGCCGGGCTGGCCGGGGGCTTTTCCATGGGCGAGGCCGTGGGCGCGTTCATGGTCTGCGCGCTTCTGATCCTGCTCGCGGGCGTCACCGGCTGGTTCGAGCGGGTGATGAACCGCATCCCCATGGAGATCGCCTCGGCGCTGCTGGCCGGCGTGCTGGCGCGCTTTGGCATGCAGGCCTTCGCCGCCCTGCAGACGGCGCTGCCCCTGGTGCTGGCCATGCTGCTGGCCTACCTGGTGGCGCGGCGCCTGTTGCCGCGCTATGCCGTCGTGGTCACCCTGGCGGTGGGCATTGCCTGGGCGGCCCTGGCCGGGCAGATGCGCTGGTCGGCCGTGCAGCTGGCGCTGGCCATGCCGGTGTTCACCGCGCCGCAGTTCAGCCTGCAGGCGGTGATGAGTCTGGCCCTGCCGCTGTTCATCGTGACCATGGCTTCGCAGAACCTGCCGGGCGTGGCCGTGATGCGGGCCACTGGCTACCAGCTGCCGGTGTCGCGCCTGATCAGCATGACAGGGCTTGTGACTCTGGTCCTGGCGCCCTTTGGGGCCTTTGCGCTGAATTTCAGCGCCATCACCGCCGCGATCTGCATGGGCCCCGAGGCGCACCCCGATCCCGCACGCCGCTACACGGCCGCGGCCTCCTGTGGCCTGCTGTACATCGCCGTGGGGCTGGTCGGCGCCGTGGTCACGGGACTGCTCACGGCGTTCCCGCCGGAGCTGGTAGTGGCCATTGCCGGGTTGGCGCTGCTGGGCGCCATAGGTGGGGGGCTGGCATCCGCTCTTGGCGATGAGGCGCATCGCGAGGCGGCACTCATCACCTTCCTGGTCACCCTGAGCGGCGTGAGCCTTGCCGGCATAGGCTCGGCCTTCTGGGGCGTGGTGGCCGGCAGCATCGCGCTGTTTGTGCAACAGTACGGCAAACGGCGCGCGCATCGGTCGCCGCGCTCGCATTGAACACCCAGCCGCCTTGCAGCCCATGAACATCCTATTTGTTGCCGATCCCGTAGAGCATTTCAAGATCTACAAGGACACCAGCTTTGCCATGATGCGTGAGGCGCAGCGCCGCGGCCACAGCCTGGCGGTGTGCGAACCGCAGCACATGCATTGGCAGCGTGGCGGCAAGGTCACGGCCCGCGTGCGCGACATCACGCTGACGGGTCATTCCGTTGACTGGTTCGCCGCCGGCGAGCCCCACGATGCGGCGCTGGCCGACTTCGACGCCGTGCTCATGCGCAAGGATCCGCCGTTCGACAGCGAGTATTTCTATGCCACCCATTTGCTGGAGCAGGCCGAGCGCGAGGGCGCGCGCGTGTTCAACAAGCCGCGGGCGTTGCGCGACCACCCGGAAAAGCTCGCTATCCTGGAGTTTCCAGAGTTCATCGGCCCCACGCTGGTGACGCGCGACGCCGAGGACATCCGGCGCTTTCACGCCGAGCATGGCGACGTGATCCTCAAGCCTCTCGATGGCATGGGCGGCATGGGCATCTTCCGCGTCGGGCCCGATGGCATGAACCTGGGCAGCATCATCGAGACCCTGAACCAGGGCGGTCGCCAGAGCGTCATGGTGCAGAAGTTCCTGCCCGAGATCGCCGATGGCGACAAGCGTGTGCTGATCATCGGCGGCAAACCCGTGCCTTACTGCCTGGCGCGGATCCCGCAGGGCTCCGAGGTGCGCGGCAACCTGGCCGCCGGTGGCCTGGGCGTCGCACGGCTGCTGTCTGCGCGCGACCGGCAGATCGGCGAAGCCCTGGGCCCCGTCCTGCAGGAGCGGGGCCTGCTGCTGGCGGGCGTGGACGTCATTGGCGACTGCGTCACGGAAATCAACGTCACCAGCCCCACCTGCTTCCAGGAAATCTTCGACCAGACGGGATGTGACGTTGCCGCCCTGTTTGTCGAGGCGCTGGAGGCTGCCTTCGAAAAAATGACGTCCAAATGACTTTTGCCTCGATTTATCTCGTATACTAGCGGGCTCGCTGCAGCGAAAGTCACTTCCCCAAGGAGTTGAAGGCTGCAGCGGCGGGAGAGATAAAAATTTCCCACCTTGAGTTGCAAGAGGGTTAAAAACCGATGTATGATTCAAGG
>JAFECU010000166.1 GCA_018242005.1 Pseudomonadota bacterium
ATCCGGTGCGCGAGGCCATCCACACCGTGTTCCTGTACCACGCGATTGCCGCAGGCATGGACATGGGCATCGTCAACACGGGCATGGTCGGGGTCTACGACGACCTCGACCCCGAACTGCGCGAGCGCGTGGAAGACGTGGTGCTCAACCGCCGCCCCGATGCGGCCGAGCGCCTGCTGGAAATCGCCGAGGCCGCCAAGGGCGCGGCCAAGGACGAGGGCAAGAAGCTCGAATGGCGCGGTACCCCGGACGCACCCAAGAGCGTGGGCGAGCGCCTGTCGCACGCGCTGGTGCACGGCATCACCGACTTCATCGTCGAAGACACCGAGGAGGCCTACCAGGACATTTGCGTCGCCAAGGGCGGGCGGCCGCTGCACGTCATCGAAGGCCCGCTGATGGACGGCATGAACATCGTCGGCGACCTGTTCGGCGCGGGCAAGATGTTCCTGCCCCAGGTGGTGAAATCCGCGCGCGTGATGAAGCAGGCCGTGGCCCACCTGATTCCCTACATCGAGGAAGAAAAGCGCCAGCAGGAGGCGGCGGGCCTGGACGTGTCGAGCAAGGGCAAGATCGTGATCGCCACCGTCAAGGGCGACGTGCACGACATCGGCAAGAACATCGTCACCGTCGTCCTGCAGTGCAACAACTTCGAGGTCATCAACATGGGCGTGATGGTGCCCTGCCACGAGATCCTGGCGCGCGCCAAGGCCGAAGGGGCGGACATCATCGGCCTGTCGGGCCTGATCACGCCCAGCCTCGAAGAGATGCAGTACGTCGCCGGCGAGATGCACAAGGACGACTACTTTCGCATCAAGAAGATTCCGCTGCTCATCGGCGGCGCCACCTGCTCGCGCGTGCACACGGCCGTCAAGATTGCGCCCAACTACGAAGGCCCCGTGGTCTACGTGCCCGACGCCTCGCGCAGCGTGAGCGTGGCGCAGAGCCTGCTGGGCGAGAACAAGGACAGCTACCTGGCCGAGGTGGCCGCCGACTACGACCATGTGCGCGAGCTGCACGCCAAAAAGAAAAAAGTACCGCTGTGGCCCCTGGAAAAAGCCCGCGCCAACGCCACGCGGCTGTCCTACGCCCCGGTGGTGCCGCGCGCCCTGGGCCGGCGCGTGTTCAAGAACTTTGACCTCGCCGAGTTGGTGCCCTTTTTGGACTGGGGGCCGTTCTTCCAGACCTGGGACCTGGCAGGCGCTTACCCGGCCATCCTGCAGGACGAGATCGTGGGCGAGGAGGCGCGCAAGGTGTTTGCCGACGGCCAGGCGATGCTGAAAAAAATCGTCGAGGGCCGCTGGCTCACGGCGAACGGCGTGATGGGGCTGTTTCCGGCCAACCGCGTGGGCGACGACATCGAGTTCTACACCGACGAGACGCGCAGCCAGGTCCTCATGACCTGGTACGGCCTGCGCCAGCAGACCGAGAAGCAGCCCGGCGCCGACGGCCAGATGCGCCCGAGCCGCTGCCTCTCGGACTTCGTCGCGCCCAAGGAGTCGGGCATTGCCGACTACGCGGGGCTGTTTGCCGTCACGGCCGGCATTGGCGCGGAGAAGAAGGAAAAGGAGTTTCTCGACGCGCTCGACGACTACAGCTCCATCCTGTTCAAGGGCCTGGCCGACCGCCTGGCCGAGGCCTTTGCCGAATGCCTGCATGAGCGCGTGCGCACCGACCTATGGGGCTACGCAGCGGGCGAGGGCCTGAGCAACGAAGACCTCATCAAGGAAAAAGACCAGGGCATACGCCCCGCGCCCGGCTACCCGGCCTGCCCCGACCACACGGCCAAGATCGCGCTGTTCGACACCCTGCACGCGCACGAGGTTGGCCTGCAGCTCACCGAGAGCATGGCCATGTTCCCGGCGTCGAGCGTGAGCGGCTTCTACCTTGCACACCCCGAGGCCACCTACTTCGTCGTCGGGCAGATCGGCGACGACCAGGTTCAGGACATGGCCCAGCGACGCGGCATGGACGTCGAGGAACTGCGCCGGCGGCTGGCGCCGAATCTCGGATAGGCGTCCGCGAATCCGCCCGGAACCCGCCACGGTGACAAACGCGCCAGCGGCCGTTTGCCTGCGCGACCCGTGCACGCCAGACGCGCCGGGCGCCGGTGCCGCCGAACGCGGTTCTCGCATTGCGGGCCAGTGGCGCGGGTTGGCGGCAGGCCATCGCCGCTGCCGACGGCATCTTGTTGGGTGCGGCGCCTGCGCATGAGCGCGGCCACGGCTGCGACAGTGCGGACCTGGGCTTCTGGCGGCGCACGTGTCCCGGCCTGCGGGGTCATCGCGGGGTCTTGACAGCCCGCCAGGCCAGCGCCGCCACCCGCCCCTTCGCAGCCCAGCCCGGCAAGGTGAGCGGGGCCGCCTGCACCCCGTGCAGCCGCGCGGCCAGCGCCGGCGAGTATTCGGCCAGCGCCAGTCCCGCACATTTGAGCGCCGCCTCGTGCGCCGCCCAGCAGCGCGTGAATGCTTCTAAAAACGAAGCGTCTGACGCTTGACCATCCAGCATTTCAAGCTGATTGGGGGCAAGAAACAGGGTTGCCGTCTGCCAGAGATCGGCGCGCACGGCAGCATGCGGCACGGCCTGCACGTCCACGCCTACGGCGCCATGCGGGCACCAGGCGGCCAGCGTCAGGCCGGGAGCGTGGCTGATCGACAGGCCTATCGAGTCCAGCGGCGTGGCGCCGCCGGCGGCCCAGCCCAGGCGCGGCGGCGTTCCGCGCTCATCGCTGACGTGCAGCGCCTGCGGCGCACAACCGAGGTGGGTGGCCAGGGCTTGCCTCAATGCGGTGCGCGCCATGGCGCGGGCGTGGTCGCGCTCCTGCGCGTGTGGGGTGGCCCGGGGCAGGCGCGTGTCGAGCGCGAGCACGCGCGGCGCGTGGGCCGGCCGGTCGCCATCGAAGCCGCATATCTCGGGCATGGCCGTCGCACCGGCGGGCATCATCAGCGCCAGGGCGCGGCCGGCAGCCCGTGCCAGCGCGTGCCGGCGGGTATCTGCTCGCCCTTCATGACCAGCGTGAGCGGCCCGAGCTGCGCCCCGTCGCCCACCTGCGCGCCATAGAGCACGGTGCAGCGCGGCCCGAGCGTGACGCGGCTGCCGATGCGCACATGGTCGATCTTCATCACGCGGTCTTCGAACAAATGCGTTTGCGGGCAGCAACGGGCGTTGAGCTCGCTGTGCTCGCCTATGTGCACGCAGTCGAATTCGGTGAGGTCGGTGGTGTCCAGGTACACGCCGCGGCCGATGTCGGCGCCGAGCAGGCGCAGCGCGTCGTTGAGCCAGGGCGTGCCGCGCAGGTAGCGCAGGAACCAGGGCACGGCCACGCCCTCGTAGAGGTTGGTTGCGGCCTCAGACAGCCACACGAAGGGGGTCCACATGGGCACGGCACGGCATTCGTAGCGGCGCAGCACCAGCCACTTGAACAGCACCACGACGCCCAGCGTGGCCATGCCAAAGAGCACGCCGCCCACCGCCAGGTCCAGCGCCACGGCGGCCCAGCGGCCATCCTCGGCCAACGGCATGGCGTCGAGCACGACGGCATAGCCGGCGGCGATGACCAGCGCGTGCGGCACCGCGATGCGGAATGCCTCCACCGTGCCGCGCGCCAGCTTGCGCCAGGGCGAGGGCGCGAAGGTGAGGTGCTCGGCAAAGCCCGTCACCTGTTCGCGCGCCGGCAGGTGCAGGGGCGGCGCGCCCAGCCAGGTGTCACCCGGCTGCATGGCGGCGTTGCGCGGCACGGTGCTGAGCACGCCGATGAGCATGTTCTCGGGGATGGTCGTGCCGTCGGGCACATAGGCGCCGTTGCCGACGAAGCTGCGCCGCGACACCACCGTGGGCTGCACGCTCATCCAGCCGCCATCGATGTGCTCGTCGCCCAGCATCACGGCGTCGGCGATGAAGCAGCCGTCGCCCAGCACCAGCATGTCGGGCACCACGCCCAGGGCGGTGGACAGCTCCGTCTCCTTGCCAACGCGCGCGCCCAGCAAGCGGTACCAGCTGGCCGAATACACGGTGGCGTAGATGCCGTGCAGTACCGTCAGGCTGGCCTCCTGGATCTGGTTGACCAGCCACTTGGCGAGATAGCGGTTGCTGTGGATGGGCCAGCTGCCCGCGCGCATGCGCGGCAGAAAGGCCCAGCGGATCAGCGCCGACAGCAGCAGCGTGGCTACGATGAACACCAGGCTGGCGGGCAGCGCCAGCACGAAGAACTTGAGCAGGCGCAGGCCGAAGGCCTGCCAGTCGGTGATGCCGCCCTCGTCGAGCAGCGGGCGCACGGCGAGCTGCGGCAGGTCCAGCCAGTCGATGAGCATGAAGGTGGGGAACACCGGCATGAAGAACAGCACCGCCACGGCCACGGCGGTCAGGGCAAAGAAGGCGATCTCGGCCGCCTGGCGCCCGGCGCTGACGGGCGGGCGTGGCGGCAGACTGGCCGGGTCGAAGTCGCCGCGCTCGCGCGCCGGTGAGCCATGCCAGACCTTGCGCGCCGGCACCTGCTGGCCCGAGGCCAGCGCCGACTGGCCCTCCAGGTGGCCAAAGTCGCCGATGCAGGTGTCGCCCTCGATCACCGTGTACGAGCCTATGCAGGCCTGGGCGCCGATATCAATGCGGCCCAGGTGCAGCTGCCCGCCTTCGACGCGGGCGTTTTCCAGGTAGGCGCCGTTGCCCATGCTGGTGCCCGCGCCAATGCTCGTCAGGTGCGGCACACGCAGTGTGGTTGAACCCAGCATCACTTCCGGCCCTATGCGCGCGCCCAGCAGGCGCAGCCAGGCAGGGTAGAGCGGCGAGCCGTTGATGAGGTAGACGGGCACGGCATCGAGCAGTCGGTCCACCAGCCACCAGCGGTAATAGGTCCAGCCCCACAGGGGGTAGCTGCCCGGCGCCAGTCGCCCGGCGATCAGCCATTTGCCGGCCCAGGCCAGGGCAAAGCTGGCCAGGGTGGCGCCGAGAAAGGTCAGCACCGAGATGCCCACGGCGCGCGCGATCGAGTCGCCCGGGTCGCCCGTGTAGAAGTGGTAGGTGAAGAACGGCGCCAGCCACTGCGCCATGTTGAGCAGCACCAGGAAGGGAATCGCCAGGGCCTGGGCAACGCCGCAGCGCCAGCGGCGCCAGCGGCCGTGCAGCAGAAAGGGCCGGGCCGCGTCCTTCTCTCCGGTGCCAGCCATGCCGGCCATCAGGGCCTGCGCAATGGCGCCCAGGCGTCGGTGGGTGTAGATGTCGCTCACGCTGGCCTGGGCAAAGCGCGCGTCGCGCCGCAGCGCCGAGGTCAGGCGCGCGGCCAGCAGCGAATGCCCGCCCAGGTCGTTGAAGAAGTCCAGCTCGCGGCGTGTCGGCTGACCCGGAAAGAGCTTTGCCAGCGCGGCAAACAGCACGGCCTCGGCCGGCGTCTCGGGCGCGTCGCTGCCCGCATCGGGGGCGGCGGCGGCCAGGACCTGGCTCTTGAGCACCTTGCGGTCGATCTTGCCCGAGGACAGGCGCGGCATGGCTGGCAGGGGCTCGAAGCGCGCGGGCACCATGTAGGGCGGCAGGCTGGCCGCCAGCGCCGAGCGCAGCAGCTGGGCAGTGGGCGGGCTGCCGCCCGCGGGCACGTAGAAGGCGACCAGCTGGTCGATGTCGGCATCCTTGCGCAGCACCACGGCCGTGGTGCCCACGCCCGGCTGCGCGGCCAGCACGGCCTCGATCTCGCCGAGTTCGACGCGAAAGCCGCGCACCTTGACCTGGTCGTCGGCGCGGCCAAGGCATTGCATCTGAGGCGTACCGTCGGCCTTGAGCTCGACGCGCGCCAGGTCGCCGGTGCGGTACAGGCGCGCCTCACCCTCGTTGCGCGCCCAGGGGTTGGGCAGGAATTTCTCGGCCGTCAGATCGGGCCTGCCAAGATAGCCGGCGGCCACGCCGGGGCCGGTGATGCACAGCTCGCCGGTCTCGCCAAAGGGCAGCAGCCTGAGCGGCGGCACGACGCCGTCGGCGACGCTCTCGGGTGCCAGCAGTTCGATCACCATCAGCCCGTAGTTGGGCAAGGCCTCGCCTATGGTCACGGGCTCGCCCGCGTGCAGCTCGGCCAGGCTCGCCGACACCGTGGCCTCGGTGGGGCCATAGGTGTTGAACATCTGCCGCGCGGGCGTGGCCCATTGGTCCACCAGCGCCTGCGGACACATCTCGCCGCCCAGGTTGATGATGCGCAGGCTCGGCACGTCCTGCGCGAACAGCGCCAGCAGCGTGGGCACGGCGTGCAGCACCGTGATGTCGTTCTCGATCAGCGCGCGCGGCAGCGCCTCGGGGTCGCCCGCGATCTCCTGGGGGGCAAGCCAGAGCGTGGCGCCGACCAGGTAGCTGATCCAGATCTCCTCGAAGCTCATGTCGAAGGCGACCGAGAACCCCTGGTACACGCGGTCGGCCTCGCGCACGCCCAGGCGCACGTTCTCGCTGCGCAAAAAGTGGCAGATGCTGGCTTGCGTCACGCTGATGCCCTTGGGCTTGCCAGTGGAGCCGCTGGTGTAGATGACGTAGGCCGGGTGCCCCGGCAGCGCGCCCTCGCGCCGGCGCAGCGGCTGGTCCGCCAGCGGCGCAAGCAGTGCCTGCGCCGTGAGTACCTGCGCCGAAATGCCCGTTTGTTCATGTACGGCGGACGCGAGCTGCTCCGAAACCAACAGAGCCTTGGCGCTCGCGTCCTTCAGGCAGACGGCGATGCGCTCGGTCGGCACCTGGGCATCGAAGGGCAGCCAGGCAGCGCCCGTCTTGGCAATGGCCAGCTGGCAGACGAGCAGCTCCAGGCCACGCGGCAGCCACAGGCCCAGCATGTCGCCGGGGCGCACGCCGGCCTGGATCAGCCGGTGTGCCGCGCGGTCGGCAGCGGCGTCCAGCTCGGCGTAGCTGAGGTGTTCGGTGCCGGCGATCAGCGCAGTCTTGTCGGGCAGGCGCGCCGCCGTGGCCTCGAATAGGTCGGCCAGGATTTCTTGGCGCAGCAGATCGGGCCGGTCGGGGCCGTGAAGGATGGGAGGGGATGAGTTCATGGAATCTGCGCCGCAGCGCCAGGCGCGAGCCGGATCATGCGCCGGGCGCCATCTCCAGCTGCATCATGACCATGTTGACCAGGGTGTGTACCGTGGGCCGGCCGGTCTCGATGACGTAGTGCGCCGTCTCGCGGTACAGCGGGTCGCGCGCCTGGTAGAGCTCGCGCAGTCGCGCCAGCGGGTCCGCCACCTGCAGCAGCGGGCGCGTGCGGTCGTGGCGGATGCGCCGGAAGATCTCCTCCGGCGAGGCGCGCAGGTACATCACATGGGAGAAGCCCTGGTGCAGCGCGGCGCGGTTTTCCGGGCGCAGCACCACGCCGCCGCCGGTGGACAGAACCATGTCGCCGGGTGCGGCGGCCAGCTCGGCCAGCAGGGCCGCCTCGTGGTCGCGGAAGGCGGGTTCGCCATGCTGCTCGAAATAGCTGCGGATGCTGGTGCCCAGTGCTTGTTCCAGCCTATGGTCCAGGTCAACGAAGGGCAGGCCCAGGCGGCGGGCCAGCTGCCGGCCCACCGTGGACTTGCCGGAGCCGGGCATGCCCACCAGGGCGCAACGCGTATGCATGCTTGTGCTTTTTGTAAGTGGTACGTGGTGAGACGTGAGTGTAAGAGCCGGCGCAGGCCGCCCGGCGGCACGCGCACAGCCGGACCATGGCCAATTCCGAGCTCAAGCTGCCCGCCTGGGGGCCGTCCTTCACCCGTCCGCTGGCGCTGTTGCTCCGGCTGCCGATGTGGATTCCCCCCCCCCTCGCCGGACTGACCGCTGTTTACGACCGTTACAGCCTGCGCAAAATTGTGAGGCACGGGCCGGGGTAGCCTCGCCGGGCACCGCATGGCCCGGCGTTCGGGCGCTTGCGCTACCTACCAACAAGTCAGGATTGCACCATGAACTCTGCCACATCCCCCACCGCCGCGGCGCAGCCCGCGGCCAGCGTCAAATGGCTCTGGGCCGCCGTGGGCGCGCTCGGCGTCAGCGTACTGGCCCTGGGCGGCACGCTGCTGGCGCAGAACCTGCGCGGCGAAGCGCCGCCAGCGGCCCAGGCCGCAGCGCCGCGCACGCCGGAGCCGGAAATCATCGACGAAAAGGCGATGCAGATGCAGAAGACGCCCATGCAGCAAGCGTTTGCAGCTCCTGATGCGAGAGCCATGCACGGCGCCGCGCCGCAGGCCTACGCGCAGGGCCAGCCCTATGCGGCTGCGGCGCAGCAGCCAAAGCCGCAGCGTGCTCCGCAGCAGGCCGACCCCTACCTCCAGTCCGCGGCGCAGGGCCGGCCCGCGGCGCCCGTCTGCACCACCTGCGGGCGCGTGGAGTCGGTGCAGGCCATGGAGCAGGCGGCGCCCGCCACCGGCCTGGGCGCGGTCGCCGGCGGTGTGCTGGGCGGCGTGCTGGGCAACCAGATCGGCAAGGGCTCGGGCCGCGCGGCGGCCACGGTACTGGGCGCCGTGGGCGGCGGCTATGTGGGCCACAAGGTGGAGGAGCGCGCGCGCAGCACCACGGTCTATCAGATGCGCGTGCGCATGCAGGACGGCTCGGTGCGCAGCTTCACGCGCGCCCAGCCGCTGGCCGAGGGCACGCCCGTGCGCCTGCAGGGCAAGAGCTGGCGCGTGGACGATGGCGGCGCCGACAGTGGCGCGGGCGCGCAGCCGGTGCGCGTGGGGGATGGGGGGTATTGAGGCACGGGCGCCGGCAACAATGCCGATGACGGCTTGAAACTGGCGCGAGCCAGCGCAGCAGACGCCGCGTAAGGGCCGCCCCGCCCCGCCGCGCTGGCGTCGTCCCCCTTGCCGTAGCGCGCAGCGCGCAGAGAGAAGGGGGAAGGCGCGCAGCGCCTCAGGGGGTTGTTCTCTACTTCTCGACGAAGGCGCGCTCGATCACGAAGTCGCCCGGGCGCGTGGTGTTGCCTTCCTCGAAGTCGCGGTGCTCCAGGATGGTCTTGAGCGAGGCCAGCATCTCCGGGCTGCCGCAGAGCATGACGCGGTCTTCCAGCGGGTTGAGCGGCGGCACGCCCAGGTCGGCGGCCAGCTTGCCGTTCTCGATCAGGTTGGGGATGCGGCCCTGGTTGCGAAAGGGCTCGCGCGTGACCGTGGGGTAGTACTTGAGCTGCTTGGTGACCAGTTCGCCGAGGAACTCGTGCTTGGGCAGCTCCTGGGTGATGTAGTCGTGGTAGGCCAGCTCGGCCACCTCACGCACGCCGTGGATCAGGATCACTTCCTCGAACTTCTCGTAGGTCTCGGGGTCGCGGATCACGCTCAGGAAGGGCGCCAGGCCCGTGCCCGTGGACATCAGGTACAGGCGCTTGGCCGGCAGCAGGTAGTCGATGAGCAGCGTGCCCGTGGGCTTCTTGCCGACGATGATGTGGTCGCCCACCTTGATGTGCTGCAGGCGCGAGGTCAGCGGGCCGTCGGGCACCTTGATCGAGAGGAACTCCAGGTGCTCCTCGTAGTTGGCGCTGACGATGCTGTAGGCGCGCAGCAGCGGCTTGTCGTTGACCTTCAGCCCGATCATGGTGAAGTGGCCGTTGGAGAAACGCAGCGCCGGGTCGCGCGTGGTGGTGAAGGAAAACAGGCGATCGGTCCAGTGGTGCACCGACAGGACTCGCTCTTCGAGGAATGCGCTCATGGATGGACAGGAAGGTATGGAATCAGGAACTACGCGGTTTTCGCAAGTTTCGCGCTTTTGTTATTCGCCTTGGGCATAAGCCGAATTGTGCCGACCCGCCCGCCCGCTATCGGGGCAAACCCGCGTATTGTGGGGCAAACCCGTGCCGGCGGTACAGTTGCGGGCCGCGGCCGTTGCGCTGCCGCAAGGATTGCACCATGCACAAGCTATTCACCACCCTTGTCGCCACGCTGGCCTGGGGCCTGGGCGCGGCCCAGGCCGAGGACGTCTACACCATCGGCGAGATCAACAGCTACAAGGCCCAGCCCGCGTTCCTCGAGCCCTACAGGAAGGGCATGGAGCTGGCGCTGGCGCAGATCAACATCACCGGTGGCGTGAACGGCAGGAAGCTCGTGCTCGTCACGCGCGACGACAACGGCAACCCGGCCGACGCCGTGCGCGCGGCCGAGGAACTCGTCACGCGCGAGAAGGTGGACGTGCTCATGGGCAGCTTTCTGTCGCATGTGGGCCTGGCGCTGACCGACTACGCGCAGCAGAAGAAGCGCTTCTTCCTCGCGGCCGAGCCGCTCACCGACAAGATCGTCTGGGAGAACGGCAACCGCTACACCTTCCGCCTGCGCCCCTCCACCTACATGCAGGTGGCCATGCTGGTGCCCGAGGCCGCGGCCATGAAGAAGAAGCGCTGGGCCATCGTCTACCCCAACTACGAATACGGCCAGTCGGCCGTGGCCACGTTCAAGCGGCTGCTGAAAGATGCGCAGCCCGACGTGGAGTTCGTCGCCGAGCAGGCCACGCCCCTGGGCAAGGTGGATGCGGGCAGCGTGGTGCAGGCGCTGGCCGACGCCAGGCCCGACGCCATCTTCAACGTGCTGTTCGCGGCGGATCTGGCGAAGTTCGTGCGCGAGGGCAATACGCGCGGCCTGTTCGAGGGCCGCGGCGTGGTCAGCCTGCTCACGGGCGAGCCCGAGTACCTGGACCCGCTCAAGGCTGAGGCGCCGCAGGGCTGGGTGGTCACAGGCTACCCCTGGTACGGCATCTTCACGGCCGAGCATGACGCCTTTGCCACGGCCTACCGCAAGCGCTTCAAGGACTACCCGCGCGCGGGCTCGGTGGTGGGCTACAACGCCATCCAGTCGATTGCCGCGGGCCTGAAGAAGGCCGGCAGCGCCGACACCGAAAAGCTCATCGCCGCCTTCCGCGGCCTGGAGGTGCGCACGCCCTTCGGCCCTATCACGTACCGGCCGCAGGACCACCAATCCACCATGGGCGCCTACGTGGGCAAGACCGGGCTGTACGGGGGCAAGGGCGTGATGGTGGACTTCAAGTACATGGATGGTGCCAAGTTCCAGCCCAGCGACGCCGAGGTGAAGAAGCTCAGGCCCGCCGCGCCCTGATGGATTTGTCCGGCCTTCTGGCCCAGCTGCTCAACGGGCTGGCGGGCGCGTCCACGCTGTTCCTCGTGGCGGCGGGGCTGTCGCTGATCTTCGGCGTCACGCGCATCGTCAACTTCGCCCATGGCTCGTTCTACATGCTCGGGCTGTACGCGGCCTATTCCAGCGTCGAGCATCTGGCGCCCGCGCTCGGGTTCTGGCCCGCGCTGCTGCTGGCGCCACTGGCCGTGGGGTTGCTGGGCGCGGCGGTGGAGGTGCTGCTGCTGCGCCGCATCTACCACGCGAGCGAGCTGCTGCAGCTGCTGGCCACGTTTGCGCTGGTGCTGATCATCAAGGACGCGGCGCTGTGGCTCTGGGGGCCCGAGGAGCTCCTGGGCCCGCGCGCGCCGGGGCTGGAAGGCGCGGTCGATCTGCTCGGGCGGCGCTTTCCGGCCTATGACCTGTTTCTCATCGTCGTCGGGCCGCTGGTGCTGCTGCTGCTCACGCTGCTGCTCACGCGCACGCGCTGGGGCACGCTGGTGCGCGCGGCCACGCAGGACCGCGAGATGGTCGGCGCCCTGGGCGTGAACCAGGCCTGGTTGTTCACGGGCGTGTTCGCGCTCGGCGCGCTGCTCGCGGGCCTGGCCGGCGCGCTGCAGCTGCCGCGCGAGCCCGCCAGCCTGGAGCTGGACATGCTGACCATAGGCGCGGCCTTCGTGGTCGTGGTCGTGGGCGGCATGGGCTCGCTGCCCGGCGCCTTCGTGGCGGCGCTCCTGATCGCGGAGCTCAAGGCCGTGTGCATCTGGCTGGGCGTGGTGCAGATCGGCGGGGTGGACGTCGCCTTCCCCAAGCTCACGCTGGTGGTGGAGTTTCTCGTCATGGCCGCGGTGCTGGTCTGGCGGCCCTGGGGCCTGATGGGCCGGCCGCAGGCGCCGGTGCGCGGCGTGGGTGCACCCGAATCGCCGCTGCGGGGCGCAGGTCCGCGCGCCGCGGCCGCCTGGGCGGCCCTGCTGCTCGTGCTGGCGCTGCTGCCGCTCCTGCTGGGCCAGGGCAGCTACGCCACCGTGCTGCTGACCGACATCGCCATTGCCGCGCTGTTCGCCGCCAGCCTGCATTTCATCCTGGGGCCGGGCGGCATGCATTCCTTCGGCCATGCCGCCTACTTCGGACTGGGCGCCTATGGCGCGGCCGTGCTCACGCGCGCGGCGGGCCTGCCCATGGGGGCGGTGCTGCTGCTCGCGCCCCTGGTGGCCGGCGCGGGAGCGCTGGTCTATGGCTGGCTGTGCGTGCGCCTGTCGGGCGTGTACCTGGCCATGCTCACGCTGGCGCTGGCGCAGATCACCTGGGCCGTCGCCTACCAGTGGGACGCCGTCACGGGCGGCAGCAACGGCCTGGCCGGCGTCTGGCCGCCCGACTGGGCGGCGCAGGGCGCGGGCTTTTACTGGCTGGCGCTGGCTCTGGGGGCGGTGGGCATCTATCTGCTGCGGCGCGTGCTGTTCGCGCCGCTGGGCTGGTCGCTGCGCGCCGCGCGCGATTCCGGCCCGCGCGCCGAGGCCATCGGCATCCACACGCGCCGCGTGCAGTGGGTGGCCTTCGCCGTGGCGGGCCTGGCGGCGGGGCTGGCCGGGGCGCTGTTCGCGTTCTCCAAGGGCGGGGTGACGCCCGATGCGCTTGGCGTCACGCGCTCGGTCGACGGCCTGGTCATGGTGCTGCTGGGCGGCGTGCAGCAGCTCGCCGGCCCGCTGGTGGGCGCGGCGGCGTTCACCTGGCTGCACGACAGCCTGGCGCGCGCCACCGACTACTGGCGCGCGCTGCTCGGCGCCACCGTGCTGCTGCTGGTGCTGCTGTTTCCACAAGGAATTTCGGGTTTTGCGCATAGCTGGCGAGCGCTTGCAGCTATCAAAAACAAAGTTCACTCGGAGGGTGCATGAGCCTGCTGAGCGTGCAAGGCCTGTCCAAGTCCTTTGGCGGCGTGCGGGCCGTGCAGGATGTGTCGTTCCAGCTTGCGGCGGGCGAGCTGTTGGCCCTCATAGGCCCCAACGGCGCGGGCAAGAGCACCACCTTCAACATGCTCGGCGGCCAGCTCGCGCCCGACGCCGGCCGCGTG
>JAFECU010000167.1 GCA_018242005.1 Pseudomonadota bacterium
CATCTGTTGGCTTGCGCTTGCAGGGCACGCGATCCGCGCGCAGCCCGTCGTCATCCACGCGCAGGCGGGGGCCTGGTGCCATCCGGGTCGTTGGCTCGCCCGCTGCCGTGGATCCCCGCCTGCGCGGGGATGACGGCGGTTTGGTGTTCAACGGGATTCGCTACTTTTCATCAAAAATAGTAGCTGCCGGCGCTTTATGGATAATGGTTTTATCCATATTTCACCTGATTTTCGATATGTCTCAGGCAGCACTGGATTGACGAAAACCCCGTCATTCCGGCGAAGGCCGGAATCCAGCGGTTTGGACGTGGCGCGGCTCCTGAATTCCGGCTTTCGCCGGAATGACGGTGATCTGGGGCATGTGCCTGACCCGCTGATCAGGATGGTTCGCCCGGTTCCTCATAGGCCGACGAGCGCGGCGCCGGCCCTCGCCCCCACCTTCTCCCAGCGGCGCAAGGAGCGAAAACCTCAGAAGCGCGGCATGCCGCCCATGCCGGGCAGGCCGCCCTTCATGCCGCCCATCTTCTTCATGAGCTTCATAAGGCCGCCGCCCTTCATCTTTTTCATCATGCCCTGCATCTGCTCGAACTCATTGAGCAGGCGGTTGACCTCCTGCACCTGAACGCCCGCGCCCATGGCGATGCGCTTCTTGCGCGTGGCCTTGATGAGCTCGGGGCGGCGGCGCTCCTGGGCGGTCATGCTGCAGATGATGCCTTCCTTGCGGCGTATGTCGCGCTCGGCCTTGTCCATGTCCACCTGGCCGGCCTTGGCGGTGAGCTGGGCGGGCAGCTTGTCCATGAGGCTGGACAGCCCGCCCATCTGCTTCATCTGCTGCAGCTGGGCGAGGAAGTCGTTCAAATCGAAGCCGTCGCCGCTCTTGACCTTGGCGGCGAGCTTTTGCGCCGCCTCCATGTCCACGCCGGCCGTGACCTGTTCGACCAGGGCCACGATGTCGCCCATGCCCAGGATGCGCCCTGCGTGGCGCTGGGCGTCGAAGACTTCCAGGCCGTCGATCTTCTCGGACACGCCGGCGAACTTGATGGGCGCTCCGGTGATGGCGCGCACCGACAGCGCGGCGCCGCCGCGCGAGTCGCCATCGAGCTTGGTGAGTACGATGCCGGTGAGCGGCAGCGCCTCCTTGAAGGCTTTTGCCGTGTTCACCGCATCCTGACCCTGCATGGCATCCACCACGAACAGGGTCTCCACCGGGTTCAGCACCGCGTGCAGGTCCTTGATTTCCTGCATCAGGAGTTCGTCGATGGCCAGGCGGCCCGCGGTGTCGACCAGCAGCACGTCAAAGTAGTGTTTCCTGGCGTAGTCCAGCGCCGCCAGCGCGATGTCGCGCGGCTTCTGGTCGGGCGTGCTGGGGAACCATTCGGCGCCGGCCTGCTTGCTCACGGTCTTGAGCTGCTCAATGGCCGCGGGGCGGTAGACGTCGCCCGAGACGGTGAGCACCTTCTTCTTGCGCTTCTCTATCAGGTGCTTGGCAAGCTTTGCCGTGGTCGTCGTCTTGCCCGCGCCCTGCAGGCCGGCCATGAGGATCACCGCCGGGGGCTGTGCGGCCAGGTTGATGTCGGCCACGCCGTCGCCCATGGTGGCGGACAGCTCCTGGTTGACGATGCCCACCAGCGCCTGGCCGGGCTTCAAGCTGCCCAGCACCTCCTGGCCCAGGGCCTTTTCCTTGACGCGGGCGATGAAGTCGCGCACCACGGGCAGGGCCACGTCGGCTTCGAGCAGCGCCATGCGCACCTCGCGCAGCATGTCCTGCACGTTGGATTCGGTGATGCGGGCCTGGCCGCGCATCTCCTTGACGAGACGGGTGAGTTTTTCGGTGAGTGCGGAGGCCATGGCCCAATGCTCCAGGTGCGTCGGCCCGGGTATGCACCGGCCGATGGCTCGGCTCCGACGACCGGGGGCGATAAACTTCGAACCCATGATTTTACCCAGTGCTTCTCCGCTCGTATGGCTGCTGGCCCTGGTCACGGCGCTGGCCTACGTGCTGGCGGCGGTCGCGGCCGCGCGTGGCAAGGTGAGCCGCGGCCATCTGGTCATGGCGCCGGCCTGGGCGCTGCATGCCATCGCCCTGGCCTGGGGGCTGCTGGGCGGCACGCCGCATTTCGGCTTTGCCGCCGCCCTGTCGATGACGGCCTGGCTGGTGCTGACCACCTATGCCGTGGAGCGCCAGCTGTTTCCGCAGCTGCGCACGCGCTGGGCGCTGTGCGCGCTGGGCGGCGTCAGCGTGCTGCTGGCGGCGCTGTTTCCCGGTCGGCCGCTGCATGTGTCGGCATCGCCCTGGTTGCCGCTGCACCTGACGCTGGGCATTGCCTGCTATGGCCTGTTTGCCGCGGCGGTGGTTCATGCGGCGCTCATGGGCCGCGCAGAACGGCAGATGCGCCAGGCGGCCGATTCGCAGAACGGCATGCCGCTGTTGACGCTGGAGCGCCTGACCTTCCGCTTCGTGACTGCCGGTTTCGTACTGCTGTCGGCCACGCTGGTCGCCGGCTGGCTGTTCAGCGAACAGCTCTACGGCCGCGCCTGGCTGTGGGACCACAAGGCCGTGTTCTCGGTGCTGGCCTGGATCACGTTTGCCGTGCTGCTGCTGGGTCGGTCGCGCTTTGGCTGGCGCGGGCGCAGCGCCGTGCGCGTGCTGTATGCGGGCGCCGCGCTGCTTCTGCTGGCCTATGTGGGCTCTCGCTTCGTGCTCGAAGTGGTGCTGGGACGCACCGCATGAAATACCTGATCGTGCTGGCGGTGATCGCCACCGTCTACGCCCTGTGGGGCGGCCCGCGCCGCCCGCCGCCGCGCCAGGGCGGCCAGCAGCGCCCGCGCATTGCCCCGCCGCAGGACATGGTGCGCTGCGCGCATTGCGGGGTGCATGTGCCACAGGGCGATGCCCTGTGGGCAGACGGCCGCAGCTACTGCAGCCGCGCACACCAGGATCAAGGCCCGACGTGATCCCCTTGCAAGAAACGCTGCCCCGGCCCGTCGCAGCACCGGCCCGCCCGCCCTTCCAGCGCCTGTGGCTGGCCTTTCTGACGGCCCGCGTCATGGTGGCGCAGGCACTGCTGCTGCTGCAATTGCTGGGGGTGGCGCTCAGCCAGGCGATGGAGCCCACGCTGCTCGCCACCGGCTTTGGCTACCTGATTGCCGCCACGCTGCTGCGCGTGTTCGGTGCGCGCCATCCGCCCGACCCGCGGCCGGGCATCCATTGGCTGCCTTCCATCGGCGTGGACATTGCTCTCATCGGTGCGCTGCAGCTGTTGCAGCAGTCGGGCAGCATGAATTTCACGCCGCTGTTCGCACTGCCGATACTCATGGCCGGCGTGTTGGGCACGCTGACGCTGGCCCTGGGCACCACCGCCGGCGTGACCCTGCTGCTGCTGGCCTGGGCCTGGTGGCTGGGCGAGCATGGCGGCGGCGACGCCTCGCTGCGTTACCTGCAGACGGCGGTCACGGCTACGGGCTATTTTTTGCTGGCCTACCTGGTGCACCTGCTGGCGGCACGGCTGACCAGCGAACAGTTGGTGGCGCGGCGCAGCCAGATGGACGCGCGCACGCAGACCGCCGTAAGCGCCCTGGTCATGCAGCATGTGGCCGACGGCGTGCTGGTGTTGGACCGCCAGGGCCTGGTGCGCCTGGCCAACCCCGCGGCCGTGCTGCTGCTGGGCCCGGCGGCCCGCGCCGCCACGCCCTTCGCGCTGGAGCACCAGCCGGCCTGGAGGCCGCTCATGGACCTGGCGCGGCGCGCCTTCGAACTGGACCTGCCCCAGCATGCCGACGTGAACATCCTGCACGAGGGCCACAGCCCCATGGGCCTGCGCATACGCAGCTGGCTCACTCGCGCGCAGGCGGCGCCCGGCAGTGCCGACGAGGAGCCGCTGTGCGTGATGTTCCTGCACGACCTGCGCGAGATGGAGGCCCGTCTGCGCACCGAGAAGCTGGCCGCCATGGGCCGCATGTCGGCCGCGGTGGCGCACGAGATTCGCAACCCGCTGGCGGCCATAGTCCAGGCCAACGAGCTGCTGGACGAAGACCTGAACGACCCGGGTCACAAGCGACTGGCCCACATGGTGCGGCAGAACGCGGAGCGGCTGGTGCGCATCTCGGAGGATGTGCTGGACATCGCCCGGGTGCAGCACCAGATCGGCCAGTCGCCCTCTTCCGTGCTGACGCTGGACGCAGCGGTGCTGCAGGCCTGGAACGACTGGTGCGCGCAGGATCCCGTGCGCCGGCAGGGACGCCTGGAGCTGGGCGCGCAAGCGGCACAGGTGGAGTTTGATGCCGAGCACCTGCGCCGGGTGCTGGTCAACCTGCTGGACAACGCCCTGCGCTACATGGGGCGGGAGGTCGACTCGCTGTGCCTGAGCACCAGGGCCACGGCCGGTGGCCAGGTCGGCCTGCAGGTCTGGAGTGACGGCGCGCCGCTGGACAAGTCCATAGAACGCCATTTGTTCGAGCCCTTTTTCTCGTCCGAGAGCCGCTCCAGCGGCCTGGGCCTGTACATCTGCCGGCAGCTGTGCCAGCGCCATGGCGCGTCCATCGCCTACCAGCGCAGCACCCGGGCGCTGGCGCGCGGCGAAGTGACGGGCAATGCCTTCAGCGTGAGCTTTCGCGGCACCATGCGTGCGGCCGAAGCGGCCTCACTGTTTGACACAATCGTGGTCTGAGACACTGACCATGAACGCCACCGCCACAGCCGCTGCCATTCTTGTCGTCGACGACGAGCCCGATCTGCGTACGCTCTATGAACTGACGCTGCTGCGCGAGGGCTATCGCGTGGAGACCGCTGCCAGCGTGGGCGAGGCGCGCCAGCATCTGCAGGCGCGCAGGTTCGACGCCGTGATCACCGACATGCGCCTGCCCGACGGCCTGGGAATGGAGCTGCTGCATGACCTGCGCGCGCAGCAGCGGCGAGAGCGCTGCGTGGTCATGACGGCCTACGGCTCGGCTGAGAACGCGGTGGAGGCGCTGCGCTCGGGCGCGTTCGACTACCTCACCAAACCGGTGGACCTCAAGCAGTTCCGCTCGGTCGTGGCCTCGGCCATTCAGGGCGCGGACAGCGTCTTGCCCGCGGTAAACGGCGCCCGCATGGCGGTGCAGGAGCCCGACGCCTCCAACCCGGTGCTGGCGCGCCTGATCGGCGAATCCGCGTCCATGCGCAACGTCAAGCAGCGCATCGCCAAGGTGGCGCGCAGCATGGCGCCGGTGCTGATCCATGGCGAATCGGGCACGGGCAAGGAACTGGTGGCGCGCGCGCTGCACGCCAGCAGCCAGCGCGCAGGCGGCCCGCTGGTGGCGGTGAACTGCGGCGCCATTCCCGAGAATCTGCTGGAGGCCGAGTTCTTCGGCGCGCGCAAGGGTTCCTACACGGGCGCGGCCAGCGACCGCGAGGGCTACTTCCAGGCGGCGCGCGGGGGTACGCTGTTCCTCGACGAGATCGGCGACCTGCCGCTGGCCATGCAGTCCAAGCTGCTGCGCGCCATACAGGAGCGCAGCGTGCGCCCGCTGGGCTCCACCCAGGAGGAAACGGTGGATGTGCGCATCGTCAGCGCCACGCACCGCGACCTGGCGGCCGACGTGCAGGCGGGGCGCTTTCGCCAGGACTTGTACTACCGCCTGAACGTGATCGAGCTCCTGATCCCGCCGCTGCGCGAGCGCCGCGAGGATCTGCCCGCGCTGTGCGAGGCCCTGCTCGCACGCATTGCGCAGGAGTCTGGCGGCAGCGTGCCGCGCCTGACCGATGCGGCGCTGCAGCGCATTGCCCAGCACCCGCTCACGGGCAACGTGCGCGAGCTGGAAAACCTGCTGCACCGCGCCGTGGCGCTGAGCGACGGACAGGAGCTGCATGTGGACCAGCCTGCCGCCGCCGCGGACGCCCCTGCGCCAAGCTCGCCGGCACGGCCCGCGCCGCACAGGCCGCAGGCTGCCGGCGTGCCAGTGGCCGCGCCTGAGACACCCGCAACGCCATCGCCGCGCGAGCTGGGCGCCTGGCTGGACCAGCAGGAGCGCGACATGCTGGAGCGCACACTGCGCGAGACGGGTTTCAACCTGGCAGCGGTGGCGGAGCGCCTGGGACTGAGCGCGCGTCAGGTCGGCTATCGGCTCAAACGCCTGGGTATCGCGATACCGCAGGACGCCCACCATGGCGAATAGCGGCAGGCAGGAGCGTCTCTGGCGTGGAGGCTGGTTGCAGGGCGCACGCCAGCTGCGCTCGCCCAACCAGGGCAGCCGGCCCGAGGCAGTCGTCGTCGACCTGATCGTCGTGCACTCCATCAGCCTCCCGCCGGGCGAATATGGCGGCCAGTCGGTGCAGCAGCTGTTTACCAACCGGCTGGACTGGGATGCTCACCCCTACTTCCAATCCATACGCGGGCTGGAGGTGTCGGCGCATTTCTTCATTGCCCGCAGCGGCACGCTGTGGCAGTTTGTCGACACCGAACGACGCGCCTGGCACGCCGGGCGGTCGCACTATCGCGGCCGCGACAACTGCAATGACGACTCCATAGGCGTGGAACTGGAAGGTCTGGAGGGCCAGGCCTTCGAGGCCGCCCAATACCGCTGTCTGGCGAATTTGTGCGATGCCCTGAAGCGGCGCTACCCCATTCGCTTCATCGCGGGCCACGAGCATATTGCCCCGCATCGCAAGAACGACCCCGGGCCGGGCTTCGAGTGGCGGCTGCTGCAATCGGCGTTCGCGGGATCGGGCATTCTGTTTCCGCCCGCCGCGTGAGCGGCCCTGCGCTGGCCCCTGGCCGCCGTGCGGGGCAAGGCCTATTTTTTCTTCTCGGGCACTGATTGCGCCAAACCGGCGCCATCCGGGATATACACTACATGTAGTGTCTTGAACATTTCAAACACCACAGATATAGTGCTTCTCAAGCCAGCAAGCGCACCACCGCTCCTGCCGCCGGCAGTCATCGCCCGGCGGCCCCATCTCCAAACATCAGCCCCAAGAGGAAGCCATGCAAGTTGCGTCCGTCCACGCCGACACCACGCCCGCCCCACAGCCCCATGCCGCCAGCGCGCCCGTACCCACCCTCCTGGGCGGGGACCTGAGCCACTACCAGATCATCCGCCGCAACGGCGCCGTCGTGCCCTTTGAACCACAGAAGATCGCCGTGGCCATGATGAAGGCCTTCCTGGCCGTGCATGGCACGCAGGGCGCGGCCTCGGCCAGCGTGCGCGACGTGGTGGACGAACTCACCCAGGCAGTGGTGCGTGCGCTGATGCGCTCGCGCCCGAGCGGCGGCACCTTCCACATCGAGGACGTGCAGGATCAGGTGGAGCTGGGCCTGATGCGCGGCAGCCACCACGAGGTGGCGCGCGCCTATGTGCTGTACCGCGAGCGCCGCGCCCAGGAACGCGCGCAGAAGAAAGAACTGCTGCACCCCCAGATGCCGGCGCTGTACGTGCAGGACAAGGGCCAGCGCGTGGAGCTGGACCTGCTGCGCCTGCAGGCCCTGATCGAATCCGCCTGCGCCAACCTGGGCCAGGACGTGCAGGCCACGCCGATCACGGCCGAGACCATGCGCAACCTGTACGACGGCGTGCCCATGGACGAGGTGTACAAGGCCAGCATCCTGGCGGCGCGCACCCTGATCGAGAAAGACCCCGGCTACAGCTACGCCACGGCGCGCCTGCTGCTGCACACCATCGTGCGCGAGGTGCTGGGCCAGGGTGTGCAGCCGGCCGACATGCAGGCGGCATACCAGGACTACTTCCCCACCTTCATCCAAAAGGGGGTGGACAACGAATTGCTCAACCCCGCGCTGCTGGACTTCGACCTGCCGCGCCTGGCCCTGGCCCTGAAGGCCGAGCGCGACCAGCAGTTCGACTATCTGGGCCTGCAGACGCTGTACGACCGCTACTTCCTGCATGTGAGCAAGACGCGCATCGAGCTGCCCCAGGCCTTCTTCATGCGCGTGGCCATGGGCCTGGCGCTGCGGGAAAGCGACCGCAACGCACGCGCCATCGAGTTCTATGAACTGCTGTCGTCCTTCGACTTCATGAGCAGCACACCCACGCTGTTCAACAGCGGCACGCTGCGCTCGCAGCTGTCCTCGTGCTACCTGACGACGGTGCCCGATGAGCTCGATGGCATCTATGAATCGATCAAGGAAAACGCACTGCTGTCCAAGTTTGCCGGCGGCCTGGGCAACGACTGGACGCGCGTGCGCGCGCTGGGTGCGCGCATCAAGGGCACGAATGGCGAGTCGCAGGGCGTGGTGCCCTTCCTCAAGGTGGTGAACGACACGGCCGTGGCCGTGAATCAGGGCGGCAAGAGGAAGGGCGCCGTCTGCACCTATCTGGAGAGCTGGCACCTCGATATCGAAGAGTTTCTGGAGCTGCGCAAGAACACCGGCGACGACCGCCGCCGCACGCACGACATGAACACGGCCAACTGGATTCCCGACCTGTTCATGAAGCGCGTGATGGACAAGGGCCAATGGACGCTGTTCTCGCCCTCAGACGTCACCGATCTGCACGACCTGTACGGCCAGGCCTTCGAGCGCGCCTACACCGCCTACGAGGCCAAGGCCGACAGCGGCGAGATCAGGCTCTTCAAGCGCGTGCCCGCCGTCGACCTGTGGCGCAAGATGCTGTCCATGCTGTTCGAGACCGGCCACCCCTGGATCACGTTCAAGGACCCGTGCAACATCCGCTCGCCGCAGCAGCATGTGGGCGTGGTGCATTCGAGCAATCTGTGCACCGAGATCACGCTGAACACCAGCGACACCGAGACCGCCGTATGCAACCTGGGCTCGGTGAACCTGGCCCAACACCTGAAGGACGGCGGCATTGACCACGACAAGCTGCGCCGCACCGTCGGCACGGCCATGCGCATGCTGGACAACGTCATCGACATCAACTACTACGCCGTGGACAAGGCGCGCGACTCCAACCTGCGCCACCGCCCCGTGGGCCTGGGCCTGATGGGCTTTCAGGATGCGCTGTACGCGCTGCGCATCCCCTACGCGAGCGACGCTGCCTTGGAGTTTGCCGACGCGTCGATGGAAGCGATCTGCTACTACGCCTACTGGGCATCGACCGAGCTGGCGCGCGAGCGCGGCCAGTATTCCAGCTACCAGGGTTCGCTGTGGTCGCAGGGCATCCTGCCGCTCGACTCGCTGGAGCTGCTCGCGCGCGAGCGCGGCGGCCATGTGGAGGTCGATCGCAGCACGCGCCTCAACTGGGATGCACTGCGCCAGAAGATCGCACAGGATGGCATGCGCAACTCCAACTGCGTGGCCATTGCGCCCACGGCCACCATCTCCAACATCGTGGGCGTGGACGCATCCATCGAGCCCTCGTTCGGCAACCTGTCGGTCAAGTCGAACCTGTCGGGCGAGTTCACGGTCATCAACCAATACCTGGTGCGCGACCTGAAAAAGCTCGGCCTGTGGGACGACGTGATGCTCATGGATCTGAAGCACTTCAAGGGTTCGCTGCACGCCATCGACCGTGTGCCGCAGGACGTCAAGGCCTTGTACTCCACGGCCTTCGAGGTCGCGCCCACCTGGCTGGTCGAAGCCGCGGCACGCCGCCAGAAGTGGATTGACCAGGCGCAGAGCCTGAACATCTACATGGCCGGAGCGTCGGGCAAGAAGCTCGATGAGACCTACAAGCTTGCCTGGCTGCGCGGCCTCAAGACCACCTACTACCTGCGCACGCAAAGCGCTACGCATGTGGAGATGAGCACCGTGAACACGCGCCAGCTCAACGCGGTTGCGTCGGGCACGGAAGGCCCGTCACACGGCCTTGATGCAGCAGCGGCAGTACCAGCCAGCGACGTGAAGTTCTGCGCCATCGACGACCCGGGCTGCGAAGCCTGCCAGTGAAAACGCCGGTCCGCGGGCGCGTGAGTGTTCATCACACATGCGCCGCGGTGTGGTGAAGCAACAAAAACACCGCGTAGCAACGCTTCAGTGCTTTTCATTTTGGAGCACTGCTTCCATAATTCACTTACGGGAAATCCTATGCTTACCTGGGACGACGAAGTCAAGCCCTCATCGCAAATACTCTTGGATGGCAGCCTCAAAAACGGCCGCCCGGTTGAGTCGCCGTCACCGGCTTTCAATGCGCCTGCGCTGCAACCCGTCGAAAGCGGCGCACGCCATGCACCAGCGGCCGCAGCCGCTCAACACCGCCGCGTCTCCGCCGTCGACAAGCGCATCATCAACGGC
>JAFECU010000168.1 GCA_018242005.1 Pseudomonadota bacterium
CGCGCGGACAACAGTGGCATCACCATGGTCAACATCGGTGTCGGCCCGGCCAACGCCAAGACCATCACCGACCATATCGCCGTGCTGCGCCCGCACGCCTGGATGATGCTGGGTCACTGCGCGGGCCTGAGGAACAGCCAGCAGCTGGGCGACTATGTGCTGGCCCACGCCTATGTGCGCGAGGACCATGTGCTCGACGCCGAGCTGCCGCTGTGGGTGCCCGTGCCCGCGCTGGCCGAAATCCAGGTCGCGCTGCAGCAAGCCGTGGCCGACGTCACGCAGATGCCACAGGACCAGCTCAAGCGCATCATGCGCACCGGCACCGTGGCCAGCACCGACAACCGCAACTGGGAGCTGCTGCCCGACAACCTGCCCCAGCGGCGCTTCAGCCAAAGCCGCGCCGTGGCGCTGGACATGGAGAGCGCGACGATCGCCGCCAACGGCTTTCGCTTCCGCGTGCCCTACGGCACGCTGCTGTGCGTCTCCGACAAGCCGCTGCACGGTGAGATCAAGCTGCCCGGCATGGCCAACCAGTTCTACCGCGACCGCGTCGATCAGCACCTGCGCATAGGCATGCGCGCCATCGACATCCTGCGCGCGGGCGGCGTACAGCGCCTGCACAGCCGCAAGCTGCGCAGCTTTGCCGAAGTGGCGTTCCAGTAAGGCTCAAGTAGCGAATCCTGTTGATTCGCCTGCAAACCCCGTCATCCCCGCGAAAGTGGGGATCCACAGAAGTCATGAAGCGCCGGCGTGGGAGGCACTCGGATCCCCGCTCTCGCGGGGATGACGGCGGGTTTCTCATCAATACCAATCGCTACTTGAGCCTTCAGTAAACGCCACGCAACAGTTTTCAGGGTATGTGCTACTACGTAGCCACAAGCCCGCTTGTCCCCCTGCTCCGGGCCCTTCCAGAATGCCCGCGGGCTCATGACAGCCCGTTCCGCGCATAACGCCAACAAGGAGACAAGCACATGACACAACCCCTCGCCACACGCGTGGCGCAGCATCCCCGGACGCTTTGGCTGCTCACCACCGGTGCCGCACTGGTGCTCAGCGCCTGCGGCGGCAGTTCGCACCATTTCTCGTTCGAAGAGTCGAGCAAGACCCTGGCGACCCAGCAGGTCGCCTCTGACCTGATCGGCCTACCCACCAAGGGCGCGGCCGTCACGTCGGTGGAGACACCCACGGCCGCGAGCGGCCCGCAACCTCCTACATCCATACGTGCAAACATCGCCATAGCGCCCGTCGATACCTCGGCACCCGCTATCAAAATGGGACTTCTGCTGCCCAAGGAGTGGAATGGCAAGGTGGTCATGATCGGTGGCGGCGGCTACAACGGCACCATCCCCAGCCTCTACAGCTATTCGGCAGCGCCAGCCAGCCAGGGCGCCTACCCGCTGCTCGACCAGGGTTACGCCGTGTTCGCCAGCGACTCGGGGCACCAGGCCGGTGCCGCCGGCAGCCGCGACGGCAGCTTTGGCACCAACGATGAGGCCGTGGCCAACTTCTCTGGCGCGGCGCTTAAAAAAGTCAGCGACGTGGCCGACGTGCTGGTCACGCGCTTCTACGGCCGCAAGCCGGGCAAGCGCTACTTCATCGGCGGCTCCACGGGCGGGCGCGAGGCCCTGGCCGTGGCGCAGAAATGGCCCGCCGACTGGGACGGCGTCGTCTCCTGGTACCCGGCCTGGAACGCCGCGAGCCTGGATCTGCAGTTCGGCCGCCTGAGCCGCGCCTTCGCCCAGCCCGGCGCCTACCCCAGCCTGGCACAGCGCAAGCTGTTGCGCCAGGCGGCGCTGGCGCAGTGCGACGGCCTGGACGGTGCAGCCGATGGCGTCATCAGCAACGTGGCCGCCTGCAATGCGCAGTTCGACCCCGCCACCGCACAGATCAACGGCCAGCCCCTGCGCTGCGCCAGCGGCGGCAACGAGGGCGACCAGTGCCTGTCGGACGCCATGATCGCCGCGCTCAACGCCTACAACACCCCCATCACCTTCAGCAGCCCGCTGGGCAGCGGCGAGACGCAATATCCCGGCTTCAACGTCTGGGGGTCGGAGCTCGGCGAGACCGGCACCAGTCCGCTGCAGCCCACCGTCAACCTGCTGGCCATGAACACCACGGCGCCGGCCAGCCCCGCGCCGCTGACCGCGCCCTACTGGGCCGTGTTCTGGGACCAGTGGGTGCGCTACTTCGTGACGCGCGACGCCAACTTCGATTCGCTCTCGCTCGACCCGCAGAACCCCGGCCTCTGGACCGACCGCATACAGGCGCTGACCAAGATGCAGGACATCAACAGCACCGATCTGTCGGCCTTTCACAAGCGCGGCGGCAAGCTGCTCATGGCCCATGGCACAGCCGACGTGCTCGTGAGCACGCGCGCCACGGCCCAGTACTGGGAACGCCTGCAGCAAACCATGGGCACGGCCACGGTCAGGGAATTCGCGCGCTACTACGAGGTGCCCGGCTACGGCCATGCCGCCAGCACGGCCTTCAATGCCAACTGGGATTCGCTCAAGGCGCTGGACCAGTGGGTGAGCAACGGCACAGCGCCCACGGCCCAGGTGGTGACCGACACGGCGGGCGTGCCCGGCCGCACGCGCCCGCTGTGCGACTACCCGAGCTGGCCGCGCTACGGCGGCACCGGCGACGTGAACAAAGCGGAGAGCTTCGGCTGCGTCGCCCCCTGATCTGTCGCAGCAAAAATCATAGCTTTCAACGCCCGTCCATGGGCGTTGGAAGCTGTTTTCTTTACAAGCTTACGCGGCCGCCCCACATCCCCCACAATCGCCGCATGAGCCCGCTCTTTGAAGTCCAGGACCTGCGCAAGCGCTACGGCAGCGCCACCGTGGTGGACGGTGTGTCGTTCGCCATCGCGCCCGGCGAATGCCTGGGCGTGATTGGCCCCAACGGGGCCGGCAAGACCACCACCATACGCATGTGCCTGGGGCTGACCGCGCCCGATGCGGGCAGCGTGCGCTTCTACCCCGCCAGTGGCGCCGCACCCTTGGCCATGCCCCAGGACGCGCTGGCCATCAAGGCGCAGCTGGGCGTGGTGGCGCAGTTCGACAGCCTGGACCCAGACTTCAGCTGCGCCGAGAACCTGCGCGTGTTCGGGCGCTACTTCGGCCTCAAGGGCGCGGCCATGCAGGCGCGCATCGCGCCGCTGCTCGAATTTGCCGCACTCACCACCAAGGCCGACGCGCGGCCCGGCGCGCTGTCGGGCGGCATGCGCCGGCGCCTGTCGCTCGCGCGCGCGCTGGTCAACGACCCGCGCCTTCTGCTGCTGGACGAGCCCACCACGGGGCTGGACCCACAGGCGCGCCACCTGATGTGGGAGCGCCTGCAGCAGCTGCTGCAGCAGGGCAAGTCGATTCTGCTGACGACACACTTCATGGACGAGGCCGAGCGCCTGTGCTCGCGCCTGCTGGTGCTCGACCATGGCCGCAAGATCGCCGAGGGCCGGCCGCGCGAGCTCATCGCCGAGCACCTGGAGCGCGAGGTGGTCGAGGCCTATGGCAACGGCGCCCTGACTCTGGCCTACGACGCGCGGCTGCGCCCGCTGGCCGCGCGCGTCGAGGTCAGCGGCGAGACCGTGTTCTTCTACACCCAGGACGCGCGTCCCCTGCTCGCGGCCATGACCGATCATGCCCAGCTGCGCACCCTGCACCGCCCGGCCAATCTGGAGGACCTGTTCCTCAAGCTCACCGGCCGCCAGATTCGCGAGGACGCCTGAAATGCCAACGCTCTCCACCCCCAGCATCTGGCGCGCGCCCGACCTGTCGCTGCGCTGGTGGCCCGTGTTCCTGCGCAACCTGCTGGTGTGGCGCAAGCTCGCCATCCCCAGCCTCGTGGGCAACATCGCCGAGCCGCTGATCTGGCTCGTGGCCTTTGGCTATGGCATGGGGGCACTGGTCGGCGAGATCAGCGTGAACGGGCAGAAGGTGCCCTACATCCTGTTCCTGGCCAGTGGCTCGATCTGCATGAGTGCCATGAACGCCGCGAGCTTCGAGGCGCTGTACTCGGCCTTCTCGCGCATGCACGTGCAAAAGACCTGGGACGGCATCATGAACGCGCCCATCAGCCTCGACAACGTGCTGCTGGCCGAAATGCTCTGGTCCGCGTTCAAGTCCCTGTTCAGCACCACGGCCATCATAGGCGTGATGCTGGCCCTGTCCATCAGCCATGCGCCCAAGCTCATCGTGGCCTGGCCCGTGCTGCTGTGCGTGGGCATCATGTTCGCGAGCATCGCGCTGATCTTCAACGCCCTGGCGCAGGGCTACGACTTCTTCACCTACTACTTCACGCTGGTGCTCACGCCCATGATGTTTCTGTCGGGCGTGTTCTTCCCGCGCGAGCAGCTGCCCGAGGCCGTGCGCATCGCCTCCGACTGGCTGCCGCTGACCAACGCCGTGGAGCTGGTGCGCCCGCTGTTCATGGACCAATGGCCGCAGCAGCCGCTGCGCCACGGCCTGGTGGTGGCCGTGACCACGGCGCTGGCCTTCTGGCTGGCGCTGGCGCTCACGCGCAGGCGCTTTCGCAGCTGAGGCGATCTGACACACAATCGCACCCTGCCATGGCCGTCCTGCTCAGCCCAGCCCATATCGCCCTGATTGCACAGGGCGTATCGGCCATCGTCGCCTCGCGCAGCGCCGACCTGCACGCCAGCGTCATGCGCGCCATGGGCGCGCAGATCAGCCCCGACGGGCAGCACATCACCGTGTTTCTGCGCGCCAGCCAGTCGGCGCAGCTGCTGGCCGACATTGCGGCGGGCGGCCCCGTTGCCGTGGTCTTCAGCGACCCGCCGACCAACCGCACGCTGCAGGTCAAGGCCAGCGGCGCGCGCCTGCGGGAGGCCCGCCCCGGCGATCAGGCCCTGCTGCGGCGCTACCTGGTGGCCATGCAGCACTGCGTGGGCCAGGTGGGCTACGGCCCCGAGTTTGTGGCGGCCATGCTTTGCGCGCCGCCGAACGACCTGCTGGCGCTGGAGTTCACACCCGAGACGGCGTATGACCAAACCCCTGGCCTGCGTGCCGGCACCCCCCTGCCGAGTCAGCCATGAGCGACGACACGGGCCCCACACTGCGCTCCATCCGTGCCTGCCTGGAGGGCGCGATACCGGCCAACATCGCCACCTGCGACGCCGACGGCACGCCCAACGTCGCCTATCTGTCGCAGGTGTTCTATGTGGACGAAGGCCATGTCGCGCTGACGTTTCAGTTCTTCAACAAGACGCGCCAGAACATCCTGGCCAACCCCTGCGCCACGGTGCTGGTGCTCGACCCGGTGACGGCGCGCTACTACCGCCTGTACCTGCATTACCTGCGCACCGAAACCGAGGGCCCGCTGTTCGAGCGCATGCGCGCGCAGCTCGCGGGCATTGCCTCGCACGAGGGCATGGCCGACGTGTTTGCGCTCAAGGGGTCTGACGTCTACGCCGTGCAGCGCATCGAGCCCCTGCCCGGCGAGGGCCTGCCGCCCGCGCCACCACGCGCCGACCTGCTGGGCGCCGTGCGCCTGTGCAGCCAGCGCCTGGCACGCTGCACCACACTGGACGAGCTGCTGCAGGCGCTGCTCACCGGCCTGCAGGAACAGCTGGGCGTGCAGCACGCCATGGTGCTGATGCTGGATGCGGCCGCGGGCCGGCTCTACACCGTGGCCAGCGTTGGCTACCCGCGCTCGGGCGTGGGCTCGGAGATCCGCCTGGGCCAGGGCGTGATCGGCGTGGCCGCGCGCGAGGCCACACCGGTGCGCATCAGCCACGTCACCCATGCGGCCCTCTACAGCCACACGCTGCGCAGCAGCCTGCAGGCCGACGACGCGGCCGCCGGGCCTGACATCCCCTACCCCGGCCTGGCCCAGCCGCACAGCCAGATGGCCGTGCCGCTGATCAGCTGCGGTCGCACGCTGGGCGTGCTGTTCGTCGAAAGCCCGCTGGACCTGCAGTTCCGCTACCCTGAGGAGGATGCGCTGGTGGCCCTGGCGGGGCAGCTGGCCGCGGCCATCGACCTGCTGCAGGCCGCGCCCGACGAGCCTGCCGAGGCGCCGCCACCCGGCACGGGCGCCGCAACCGGGCAGGGACAGCCGCTGCGCGTGCGCCATTTTCCAGCCAACGACAGCGTGTTCATCAACGATGCCTACCTCATCAAGGGCGTGGCCGGCGCCATCATCTGGAAGCTGTTGCGCGAGCATGTGCACAGCGGGCGCTCAGACTTCAGCAACCGCGAGCTGCGCCTGGACCCCGCACTGCGCCTGCCCGATGTGGCCGACAACCTGGAGGCGCGCCTGCTCCTGCTGCAGCGCCGCCTGCAGGAGAGCGGGACGGCCATCCAGATCGAGAAAACCGGCCGCGGGCGCCTGCGCCTGCGCGTGGACGCCCCGGTGCTGCTCGAGGACATGCCGCCGGCCTGACCAGGCCGCAGCCGCCGCGTTACTGCGCGAGGTCGAGGGCGCGCTCCAGCTTGTCCCATTCGACCTGGGACAGATGCGGCCGCGCGACGGCCAGCGCCGCGTCGAAGGCCTGGGGCGGCGCGCTGCGGCGCATGTCGGCCAGCATCATCGCGCGCTCGGCCGGCGCCATGAAGGGCACCATCCAGCGCATCACCACCAGCATCTCATCGGGCGCAATGGAAGCCACCAACGCGTCATGGATCGCCGCCAGCTCCGCGTCGCTGTAATGAGCCCAGAGCACGGCGTTGTGCGCCGTCTCCTCGTAGTGCATATGCTCGAAGTTGTGCGCCACGAACAGCGCCAGCTGCTTGTACAGCGCATGTGCCACCGGGGCGCGCCGATCGCGTGCACAGGCCATGAGCTGCGCCGTGGCAGCCGCCAGCGCCTCAATGGCCTCTTGGTGGCCCAGATGCTCATGCGCGCCCGCGGCCGCGCTGCCCGCCATGTGGCGCTCCATGGCCGGGTGGATGAAGTCGTTTTCGTGCTTGAGGTGCGAGCGGCAGAACTCGAGCAGCTGCAGCACGCGCGCGCAGGCCTGGTTCAGTTCGAGATCGTCGTCCGCGTCCATGCGGCCCAGGCCGGTGAGCGTGTCGGACATGTACGCGCGCAGGGCCTTGTGGATGAAGGCGTACATGTCCATGCGCGGTGTGGCGTCGGCCTGCGCCAGGGCGGCGATTTCCTGTGGGTTGAATTGCATTGCGGTTCCATTCCATGGGCTGTGCGGCAGACTCTGCCGCGGCGTTCCGGTGCGGCACACCATGTGCCGTATCGGTGCCATGCAGTCTAGGAACGGACCCGCGCGGGCGCTGCTAAGAATCGCTTAGGCAAACCCTCAAATTTTCTTAAGCACGGCGGCCGCGGGCCGGGCCGACGCCCGATCAGCGCCCGAGCTGCTGGTGGTAGGCGGCGCGTGCCGCCACATAGAGCTGGAACGGGAACTTGATGGGCACGCCCTCGAGCGCACCGGCCAGCATCTCCAGATGCCCCTCGAAGCCCGCGCAGGCCTTGGCCGGATCCTCGCCGGCAGGTGTGTGCACGGTCAGCGTCAGGCGCGTGCCGCCCGGCACCTCGTCGAGCTGCCAGCGCAGCGGGCGCGCGGGCTCGTTGCCGCTGCTCCACGAATAGGCCAGCACGCGACCGGGGTCGAGCTCCAGCACCTTGCTCTCGATCACGATGCCGCTGTCCTGAAAGTCGATCTTCACGGCCCCACCGGGGCGCAGCTCGATGCTGCCGGGCGCTATCCACTGGGCAATGCCTGCGGGGTCGGTCAGCATGCGCCACAGCGCGTCGCGGCCATGGCCCGCGTAGGTGCGTTCGAGCCGGCCCTCGAAGCTGCCGTCGGGCAGGGTGCGCAGGGAGCCGAAGGGGGGAAGGGTGTCGCTCACGTTCATCTCCAGGGTGCTGTGAATACGGCGTCTATTGGACCAAAGACACAATGCCCCTTCCAGCGCCTTCGCGTCCCACGCAGCCTTGTCGGGGCGCGAAACTTTACCGCCGCCAGCCATTCCAAGAACCCATGACGATTCTGCCTACCTGCCGGCGCGCATGTCTGCTGCTGTGCGCCGCACTCATCCACCCCGCCTGGGCCCAGGGGCGCGTGACGGCACCGCCGGGCGCAAGCCAGGGCGAGCGCCAGTCCGTGCAGTGGTTCAACATGCTCGACAGCAATGGCGACGGCCGGCTCACGCGCGACGAGGTGAAATGGGCTTTGCGGCTCGACCGCAGACTGGAGCAGCAGTTCCAGGAGGCCGACGCCAACCACGACGGCGTCGTGACCGAGGCCGAGATCCGCAGCCTGGCGGCGCGGCGCAAGGCCGAGCGCCTGGCGCGCGAGGCCGAGGCCCCCACGGGCGCCACTCCGCGCCCCTGACGGCCCACCCAGTCGCGTGGGAGATAACGCCGGCCACGGCGATGCGGCATGCCATTCAATTGCCGATACCATCGTGGGGTCGCTTTTTCTCACCAACCGGACTTTCAAGGGACAGACATATGACGATCACGACCGTCGGCATCATCGGTGCGGGCACCATGGGCAATGGCATTGCGCAGGCCTGCGCCGTTTCGGGCATCAACGTGGTGATGGTGGACATCTCCGATGCCGCCGTGCAAAAGGGCGTGGCCACCGTGGCCGGCAGCCTGGAGCGGCTGATCAAGAAGGACAAGATCACGGCCGCCGACAAGGACGCGGCCCTGGCGCGCATCAAGGGATCGACCAGCTACGACGACCTCAAGGCCGCGCAGCTCGTCATCGAGGCCGCGACCGAGAACCACGAGCTCAAGCTCAAGATCCTGAAGCAGGTCGACGCCATCGTGGGTCCCGAGGTCATCATCGCCTCCAACACCTCGTCCATCTCCATCACCAAGCTGGCCGCCGCGACCAGCCGCGCCGAGAAATTCATCGGCATGCATTTCTTCAACCCCGTGCCCATGATGGCGCTGGTGGAGATCATCCGCGGCCTGCAGACCTCGGACGCCACGCACGACGCCGTCAAGCAGCTGGCCGAGCGCCTGGGCAAGACCCCGATCACCGTGAAGAACGCCCCCGGCTTCGTGGTCAACCGCATCCTCGTGCCCATGATCAACGAGGCCTTCTTCGTGCTGGCCGAGGGCCTGGCCACGCCCGAGGACATCGACGCCGGCATGAAGCTCGGCTGCAACCAGCCCATCGGCCCGCTGGCCCTGGCCGACATGGTGGGCCTGGACGTGTGCCTGGCCGTGATGGACGTGTACCTGCAGGAATTCGGCGACAGCAAGTACCGCGCCTGCCCGCTGCTCAAGGAATACGTGGCCGCCGGCCGCCTGGGCCGCAAGACGGGCCGCGGCGTGTACCAGTACTGATGGACGCGCGACCGGGGTGCAAGGCCCCGGTCATGCAGCCACCGGCCTGCGCCCCGCTCACGCACAGGCCGACGACATAGCCGTTGGTCAGCCGCGACCGGCCAGCAGCCGCGTGGCCGTATAGATCATGACCGGCGCGCCGCGCTGGTTGAACACGTCGATGCGCGAGGTGACCACGGCGCGTCCGCTCTTTGAAGTGGGGCGTATGTCCGTGACCTCGACCATGGCCTCGATGGTGTCGCCCACCATCACCGGCGCCAGAATCTTCTGGTGCAGCTCCAGCATGGCTAGGCCCGTGCCCTGGATCATGGTCTGCAGAATGAAGCCCTCGATCAGCGTGTAGGTGAGCGCCCCCGGCACGGGCCGCCCGGGCATGGCGCCGCCCTCGTAGCCCTCCTCGATGAAGATGGCCTCGAGCATGCCGGTCACGCCGATGAACTGCACGAGATCGGTCTCGGTGATGGTGCGGCGAAAGGTGCGAAAGCGCTGGCCAACGCGCAGGTCCTGCCAGACAAAGCCCTGGCCCAGGCGGGGCGCGGTGTGGTCCATGGGGATCGTGGTGTTCATGTGTTGGCCAATCTCAGTTTCTGGTCTGCGGCGTGATGGCGGCGCCCTGCTCCACCAGGGCATCGACCTGTGCGGCGTCCAGCCCCGCCTCAGCGAGAAGCGTGCGCGTGTGCTCGCCCAGGCGCGGCGGCATGGCCACGCTCGGGCGCCGGCCATCGAAGCGCACGCCCACGCCGGGAAAGCGCAGCGTGCCCATGGCGGGATCCTGCAGCTCCTCGAAGAAGCCGGTGGCGGCCAGATGCGCGTCGCCGCGCAGCTCGTCGAGCCGCGCCACGGGTGCGGCGGGGATTTCCAGCCGCTCGCAGGTGGCGAGCCAGTGGGCGGTGGTGTTGCGCACCACATAGGTTGAGGCCAGCTCGAGCAGCTCGGCAATATGCGCGGTGCGCGCGGCGATGTCGGCAAAGCGCGGATCGCTCGCATGCCCGGGCGCGCCCACCTCGGCAAAGAAGCGCTGCCAGTGCAGATCGGTGTAGGGCATCATGGCCACCAGGCCGTCGGCCGTGCGGTAGGGCCGGCGCCAGGGCGCAAGCACGCGCGGGTAGCCCGGGGCCGAGCGCGGCGGCTCGAAATGCTGGCCGTAGAAGTGCTCGACCAGGTTGAAGCCCACCATGGACTCGAACATCGGCACCTCCACGAACGCGCCCTGGCCCGTGCGCTCGCGCTGCCACAGCGCCGCCAGGATGGCATGCGCCGCCACATGGGCGCAGGTCTTGTCGGCGGCAATGGTGGGCAGGTAGCGCGCCTCGCCGCCCTGCTGGTCCATGAGGTCGGCCAGGCCCGACATGCCCTGGATCACGTCGTCGTACGCGGGCCGACCCGCATACGGCCCGGGCAGAAAGCCCAGCAGGCTTGCATACACCAGGCGCGGGTGGCGCGCGCGCAGGGCCTCGGGGTCAAGCCTCAGCCCGGCCAGCTTCTGCGGGCGCATGCTGTGCATGAACACGTCCGCCGTCGCCATCAGGGCCTGCAGCGCCTGCTGCGCCGCGGGCTGCTTCAGGTCCAGCGCCAGGCTTTTCTTGCTGCGGTTCGATCCCAGGAACATGGCCGCCATGCCCGGCTCGGGCGTGGGCCCGGTGTGGCGGGTGGAATTGCCCCCGGGCGGCTCGACCTTGATGACCTCGGCCCCATAGTCGGCAAGCACCTGGCTGGCCAGCGGCCCGAAGATGACGCTGGACAGATCCAGCACGCGTATCCCTTGCAAAGGCCTCATGCGCAACGCTCCAGCGGCTTGATAGGTGGCGGGAATTATTGGGCGGGCAACCACATGAGTCCAATATTTGTTTCCCCGAATACGATATGCGCTGAATATCAGTTCCAGGTTTTCCCTAGTGTGTTCATGCCAGCGTTGCAAGCCCACACTCAGCAACCGCGGCCATGATGCTGAAACCATGAAGATCGCCCTGCTCTCCGACATCCACGCCAACCGGCAGGCCCTCGATGCCTGCCTGGAGCATGCACACGCGCAGGGCGCGCAACAGCTGGCCCTGCTCGGTGACCTGGTCGGCTATGGCGGCGACCCGGCGCCGGTGCTCGACCGCCTGATGCGCCTCGTGACCGAAGAAGGCGCGCTGTGCGTGCGCGGCAACCATGATGCGGCGGCCATCACGCCGCCTGCGGCAGCCCAGACGCTGGGCGAGCAGAGCGCGCAATGGACCCACCCGCGCCTGAACGCGCAGCACCTGGCTTTTCTGGCCGGTCTGCCGCTGACCGCGCGTCTGGGGCAGGACGCGCTCCTGGTTCACGCCAGTGCCGACGGCCCCGAGCGCTGGCACTACATCACCGACGGCAACGCGGCCGAACGCTCCATGGCCGCGGCCACGCGCATGGACCCGGCCATACGCTACGTCTTCAGCGGCCATGTGCACGAGCAGGCGCTGTACTTCCTCACGCCCACGGCCAAGCTGATGCGCTTCAACCCGCAGCCGGGCGTGCCCGTGCCCGTGCCGCCACACCGGCAGTGGCTGGCCATCGTGGGCTCGTGCGGCCAGCCGCGCGACGGCGACACGCGCGCCATGTACGCGCTGTTCGATGCGGACGCGGCCACCCTCACCTTCCACCGCGTGGCTTACGACCATCTGGCGGCCGCGGCCGCGGTGCGCGCCGGCGGCCTGCCCGCATTCTTTGCCGATCGCCTGGAAAAGGGCCGATGAAACTCCTGGAGCCCGGCACCGAGATCGACGGCTTCGTGGTGCACGAATGTATTCACGCGGGTGGCATGGCCCATATCTACCGCGTGGGCTATGCCAATGCCGCGCGCAACCCGGGCTTTGACCTGGCCATGAAGATCCCGCGCATGACGGCGAGCGACGGGGCGGAGAACATCGTCAGCTTCGAGGTCGAGCTGACCATACTGCCCACGCTGACGGGCCACCACGCGCCGCGCTTCGTGGCCGCGGGCGACCTCATGCGCCTGCCCTACCTGGTCATGGAATATGTGCATGGCGACACGCTGCAGCACTGGCTGGACCGGCACCCGCCCGAGGACCATGACGCGCGCAGCTTTGAGGCGATTGCGCGCATGGGCAGCGCCACGGCCATTGCGGCGCACAGCATCCACCAGCAGAACGTGTGCCACCTGGACCTGAAACCCGCCAACGTGCTGCTGCGCGAGGGCGGCAGCGTGGTGCTGCTGGACTTCGGCCTGTCCTGCCACGCGCATTACCCCGACCTGCTGGCCGAGGAGATGCGCAAGGCCGTGGGATCGCCCACCTGGATCGCGCCCGAGCAGGTGGTGGGCGTGCGCGGCGACCTGCGCAGCGACATCTTCGCCATCGGTGTCATGCTCTACGAGATGGCCACGGGCGAGCTGCCGTTCGGCTCGCCCACCACCCAGGGCGGCCTGCGCCAGCGGCTTTGGATGACGCCCGCGCCGCCGCGCCAGCACCGGCCCGACCTGCCCGAATGGCTGCAGGAGGTGATCCTGCGCTGCCTGGAGCCCGAGGCCGCGCAGCGCTACCCCTCGGCCGCGCACCTGGCCTTCGACCTGGCCAATCCTGATCAGGTGCCCATCACCGAGCGCGGGCGGCGTCTGCGCGGGCCGGGCCTCAGGACCCATTTCAAGCGCTGGATCAGGGCTGCGGGCATGCACTACCAGCCCAGCCCGCTGCCCACACGCCAGATAGCGGAGGTGCCCATCCTCATGGTGGCCGTGCCGCACGAGGACGTGCAGGACGCCACGCTGTACTCGCTGCGCGAGGCCGCGGCGCGCTCGCTGGGCATACGCCCGGGCGCGCGCCTGGCCTGCGTGTCGGTGATCAAGTCGTCGGCCAGCAGCACCTCGGACAGCGCACGCAGCGAAACCACGCTGCAGCGCCAGCACCTGGCGCGCCTCAAGCAATGGGCGGGCGGGCTGGATCTGTCGCGCCACAGCGCCAGCTACCACGTGCTGGAGGCGGGCGACGTGGCCCAGGCACTGGTGCGCTTTGCCGAGGCCAACCGCGTCAGCATGATGATCCTGGGCGCGGCCACGCACGGGCTGCAGCTGCAGCGCTTCATCGACACCGTGCCCATCCGCGTGGCGCGTGACGCGCCCTGCACCGTCATCCTGGTCAAGCAGCAGCTGCCGTTCGACGCGCTCGGGCAGTGACGCGCGGGGCGACAATCGGCCCATGAACCACGACGCGCAACACCCCTACGCCGCCCTCACGCCCGACCTGGTGCTCGACGCCCTGGCCGGCGTCGGCCTGTACGGCGACGGCCGGCTGATGGCGCTGGGCTCTTACGAGAACCGCGTCTACCAGGTGACGCTGGAGGACGGCAGCCGCGTGGTCGCCAAGTTCTACCGCCCCGGGCGCTGGAGCCAGGCGCAGATTCTGGAGGAGCACGCCTTCGCCGCCGAGCTGGCCGCGGCCGAGGTGCCCGTGGTCGCTCCGCTGATCCTGCAGGGCCGCAGCCTGCACCACCACGCTGGCTTCGACTTTGCCGTCAGCCCCTGGCGCGGCGGGCGCCAGCCCGAGCTCGACGACTACGAGGTGCTGGAATGGCTGGGCCGGTACCTGGCGCGCATCCACAACGTGGGGGCGACCCGGCCCTTTGTAGAGCGCCCACGACTGGATCTGCAGAGCTTCGGCCAGGAGCCGCGCAACTGGCTGCTGGGCGCGCAGATCATCCCCCTGGACCAGCAGTCCGCCTGGCGCGATGCCTGCGATGAAGCTATCGAATTAATAGTTGCCAGCGACCGTCCATCAAGCGCTGGAG
>JAFECU010000169.1 GCA_018242005.1 Pseudomonadota bacterium
CCGTGGTAGATGTGCACGGATGGGAAACACACGAAGAACATCGAATTGCGTCATGTCGTGATCTTATCGGCGGGCGCACACTAAAATCAAAGGCTATGCTAGACATCCTCCTCCTTCGCAAAGACCTCGCATCGGCCATCGACCGGCTGGAATCCCGCAAAAAGCCACAGACCTTCCTGAACGTGGAGGTGTTCAAGGCCCTTGAATTGGAGCGCAAGACCCTGCAGACGCGCACCGAGGAGCTTCAGGCCCAGCGCAACGGCCTGTCCAAGCAGGTCGGCCAGCTCATGGCCAAGGGCGAAAAGGACGCGGCCGAGGTCGCCAAGGCACAGGTGGGTGCGATCAAAGCTGAGCTTGACGGCTCGGCCGCGCGCCTCGATCAGATCCAGGCCGAGCTGCATGCCATGTTGGCGGCCGTGCCCAACCTGCCGCACGAGAGCGTGCCCGTGGGAGCAGATGAGGCCGGCAATGTCGAGGTGCGCCGCTGGGGGCAGCCGCCGGCCTTCGACTTCGCTGTGAAGGACCATGTGGATCTGGGTGCGCCGCTGGGCCTGGACTTTGACATGGGCGTGAAGCTGTCGGGTTCGCGCTTCACCGTAATGCGGGGCAACATTGCCCGCCTGCACCGCGCGCTCAGTGCCTTCATGCTTGACGTGCAGACCACCGAGCATGGCTATACCGAATGCTATGTGCCTTACATCGTCAACGCCGACAGCCTCAAGGGCACGGGCCAGCTGCCCAAGTTCGAGGGCGACCTGTTCGCTGCCAAGAAGGGCGGCCAGGAGGGCGAGCCGGTGCCCGACCACGCCGCCCTCTACCTGATCCCGACCAGCGAGGTGCCACTGACCAACATGGTGCGGGGCGAGGTGCTCAGCGAGGACGAGTTGCCGCTCAAGCTTACGGCGCACACGCCGTGCTTTCGCTCCGAGGCCGGCAGCTATGGCCGCGACACGCGCGGCATGATCCGCCAGCACCAGTTCGACAAGGTCGAGATGGTGCAGATCGTGCACCCGGACAAGAGCTACGCCGCGCTCGAAGAAATGACCGGCCACGCCGAGGCCATTTTGCAAAAACTGGGCCTGCCCTACCGCGTGGTCAGCCTGTGCACGGGCGACATGGGCTTTGGCGCCGCCAAGACCTACGATCTGGAGGTGTGGCTACCCGCCCAGAATACCTACCGCGAGATCAGCTCGGTCTCCAACTGTGAAGCCTTCCAGGCGCGCCGCATGCAGGCGCGCTTCAAGAACGCCCAGGGCAAGAACGAGCTGGTGCACACGCTCAACGGCTCGGGCCTGGCCGTGGGCCGCACGCTGGTGGCGGTGCTGGAGAACTACCAGAACGCGGACGGCTCCATCACCATCCCCGAGGCGCTGCGCCCCTATATGGGCGGGTTGGAGCGCCTGTGAGGCCCTGATTGGTGGTCGGATCAAGGGGTTGCCCTTGATTAAACAAGGCTCAAGCAGCGAATCCTGTTGAACAGGAAACCGCCGTCATCCACGCGCCTGCGGGGATCCACAGTGGCGACGAATCAACGGGCTGGGTAGCGCCTCGTTCCCCGCTCTCGCGGGGCCGACGGGCTGCACGTAGATCGCGTGCCCTGCAAGGACGAAGCAACGGATATCGCTACTTGCGCCCTAGGCCTGTTAACGCTATGCAAGGGGCGACCTCTTGCATAGCGTTAACAGGCCCTAAACAAACCCGAGGTTGCGCAGGCTGTAGTTGCCTAGGTTGGGCAGCACGCTGGCCTGATTGCTGGCCGACACCCCCATCCAGGCCGCGAGCGTGGCGGCATACTGATCCACGGACAGGCCGGGCAGCAGGCGGCCCTGGCCCACGTCGTCTGGGCCGCCATTGGCGATGACGGGGGCGCTGCCGTAGTAGGTTGCGCCCTTGACCGCACCCCCCAGCACGAAATGCATGCTGCCCCAGCCGTGGTCGGAGCCGTCGTTATTGCTCACCAGCGTGCGCCCGAAGTCCGAGGCGGTGAAGGTGGTGACCTGGCCCGCCACTCCCAGCTCCTGCGTCGCCTGGTAGAAGGCGGACAGTGCGCTGCCGACCTGCGCCATCAGGCCAGGGTGTACTTTGAGCAGACTATCGTGCGTGTCAAAGCCGCCGATGGAGACGAAAAACACCTGCCGCTTGGCGCCCAGCGTGGCGCGCGCGGCGATCATGCGCGCCACCATCTTGAGCTGGGCCGCCAGGCTGTTGCTTGGCGGGAAGGGCGTGGCCAGGTTGGCCCCAGCGAGCGCGCTGCCCAGCTGCGCGCTGGCGTCCAGCGAGCGGCGGGTGATGCGCACGTATTCGTTCTCCAGTGGCAGGCTGCGCGGCTGTGTCATGAGCTGCTGCAGCACGCTCGAGGCCGCGGCCGAGCCGAACAGCGGCGTGCGGATGCCGTTGACCGGCACGGCACCACTGGTCGTCACCTGATACTGCACGGCGTTCCTGCCCGCGAGGTACACCGCGTTGCCGGACAGGCCAACGCTCGTGAAGGTGGCGTTGCCGTTGCCCGAGGCGAACAGGTCGCCCATGCGCCCGCCCCAGCCAGAGGTCGCGCCTTCGGGCGAAGACGCCTGCCAGTACGACTGCTGGTCGTTGTGCGAGAACAGCTTGGGCGGCAGCGGCACCGAGCGCGCCTGATACTGCGCCAGCGTGGTGGGCTGCACCAGCGTACCGACGTTGAGCAGCACCGCCATCTGGCCCGTGTTGAACAGTGGCGCGAGCGCATCGAGTCCGGGGGCGAGCGCGTACTGGCGGCCGTTGGCCAGCGCCACTGTGGGGGTGAGCAGGTTGGGCGCCAGGGTTGCACGGTCTATGCTTAGATTGCGCCGCAGCGCGTACTGCGCGTCGTAGCTGGCCTGGTCGTAGGGAACCAAGGTGTTGGCGTAGTCGTTGCCGCCGTAGAGGAAGACGCAGACCAGTGCCTTGTAGTCGTCGGCCTGGGCGGCGGCCGCCTCGGCCATCGCCGACAGCGACATCGCCCAGGGCGCCGCGCTGCCCAGCACCGACAGTGCCGAGGCGCGTTTCAGGAACAGGCGGCGCGATGCGCTGTCGGGTGCGATGCGGGGGAAATCAGGGTGCTGCAGCATGCTGGACTCTCATTTCTGTGCGATGTATTCGGGCGCGGCCAGCACCAGCGTCAAAGCGATGTTGATGCGGTTTTGCAGCGCCGCGGGGGAACTGGGCTTCACCGAGTCCACTGCACCCTGGATCTGCGCCAGCGTGGCTGCGGACAGCGCACCCGCTGCCAGCACCAGGTTGATTTCGGCGAGCAGCTTGGCCGCATCGCCCGCCAGGCTCTGCAGGCTGGAATAGTCGGCGCGCAGATCTGCAGTAGTGGAGGCGCCTATGACTTGCTGCATGTAGTTCACGTAGCCGGCAACCGAGACTTCGCTGGTGATCTGAAACTCTGGTCCAACCATGCCCTGAGCGGACAGCGCCGTGTCCGGCGGCACATAGCCGGGGCGAAAGAAGTTGAACACCGAGGGCGAGCGCATCGGGCTCTGCCCCAGGCGCGTGCCGGGGTCGGACAGGTCGCCCAAGGCCCAGGTGTCGCTGACCGAGGCCGCGCCGTAGGCACGCGCCCAGTTGAGCAGGCGCACCACCGGTTCGCGCAGCTTGCCGAAGCCGGGCTGCGCGGCCACGGCGCCGTCGCGAGCCTCGGGGTCGAGCAGGATGGCCGTGAGCAGCGCCTTCATGTCGCCGCGCACCCCACTGCCGTTGTTGGCAAACGCCGCCGCCACGCGCGTGACGTAGGCCGGGCTGGGGTTGCTCGTCACGAGCCGCTGGATCATCTGGCGGCCCACAAAGATGGGCAGATTGGGGTGGTTGAACAGCGTATCGAGGGCGGTGTTCAGGCTGTCCGTGGCCGAGGCGCCTGCGGCAATGGTCACGCCCAGAAATGTCTTGCTACCGGATTCGTAGCGGTTTGCGACCTGCACCATGGGCCTGCGCATCACATCGGGCGGGTAGGGGGTGGTCAAACCGCTGGTGTCCAGGTCCCAGCCCGTGAAAACGCGCGCCAGTCCGCTCACGTCGGCCTGCTTGTAGGTTTCGGTGGTTTGGGCGCTGCCGTCCGCATTGAGTTGCAGCAGGCCGATGGTGAACAGCTGCATCAACTCGCGTGCATAGTTCTCGTCGGGTTGGCTGCCGGTGGCGGGGTTGGCCTTGACGTTGCCGCGGAAGGTCAGGTAGTAGCCCATGGCCGGGCTCAGGCTGATCTGGCCGAGCAGCTGGCGGTAGTTGCCAAAGGCGTTGGCCTCCAGGATGTCGAGGTAGCTGGCCACCGCGAACTGGCGCCATGGTCCGTTGATGCCCAGCACCGACACCACGCAGAGCTCGGACAGTGCCAGCACCACGCGCTGGCGCAGCGCATCGGGGCTGGCGATGAGCTTGCGCCAGAGCGTGTTGTCCATACCCTGGGTATTGTTGATGTTGGCGCTGTCGCCATAACCCTTTGCCATGAGCCAGTCGAAATGCGACTGGCTGCGTGGCAGCGCGAATTGCGTGTTCAGCCAATCGCCGTAGGAGCCCGAGCGCATCAAGGCATCGAGGTCGGCACGGGAAAATCCGAGTGTGGCCTGCGTCAGAAAGCGCGCCCCATCGTTGGCCGATGCCGGCCTGGCCGTGGTGGGGGGCGGCGCCGCCGGGGAGGATGAAGAAGGCCCGCTGGAACTGCCGCCGCCACAGGCGGTCAAGGCGCTGGCGGCGAGAAGCGCTGCGATCTGGGGAACGGGGGGCGGGGAGTCGGGGGATGGCTGGGGACGCGTTGAGACTTGCTGCGCGACGTCTGCGGGTTCATCCATGGCATGCTGTCCTGTGTGTTGGTTGCACCCCGGCACTGGCGCCAGATGTGCAGGCCGCAAGCATAGCGGCCGCATCAGGTGCAAGTCATGGGATGTGCGCCAGAAAACAGCATGGCATCCATTTTTTTGTTGCTATAATCTCACGCTTCGACACACAGGAGAGGTGGCAGAGTGGTCGAATGTACCTGACTCGAAATCAGGCGTACGTGAAAGCGTACCGTGGGTTCGAATCCCACCCTCTCCGCCACGAACCAGGCCCTGCCGCTACTTGAAAATAGCGCAGGGCCTTTTTCTTTGGCGCC
>JAFECU010000016.1 GCA_018242005.1 Pseudomonadota bacterium
CCGAGGTCATCGCCGTCTCCTGCGGCGTGGCGCAATGCCAGGAAACCCTGCGCACCGCCCTGGCCATCGGCGCCGACCGCGCCATCCTGGTCGAGACCCCCGCCGACCTCGAACTGCAACCCCTGGCCGTCGCCAAGCTCCTGAAGGCCCTGGTCGACAAGGAGCAACCCGGCCTCATCATCCTGGGCAAGCAGGCCATCGATGACGACGCCAACCAGACCGGCCAGATGCTCGCCGCCCTGGCCGACCTGCCCCAGGCCACCTTTGCCAGCAAGGTCGAAGTCGCCGGCGACAAGGTGAGCGTCACGCGCGAGGTCGACGGCGGCCTGGAAACCCTGCAGCTATCGCAGCCGGCCGTCATCACCACCGACCTGCGCCTCAACGAGCCGCGCTACGTCACGCTGCCCAACATCATGAAGGCCAAGAAGAAGCCGCTCGACACCGTCAAGCCCGAAGACCTGGGCGTGGACGTCGCCCCGCGCCTCAAGACCCTGAAAGTGGCCGAGCCCCCGAAGCGCGGCGCCGGCATCAAGGTGCCCGACGTGGCAACCCTGGTGGCCAAACTCAGGAACGAAGCCAAGGTGATCTGACGCGGTGGCGCACTGGGCAACGCCGCCCTCTGCACAACCACCGTCATCCCCGCGCAGGCGGGGATCCAGGAGCCGCGCCAGCCGCTGGCCATCAATGGATTCCCGCCTGCGCGGGAATGACGCCAGAACCACGGGCCTTTGCTCCACGCTGACCGCACAACCCAAGGAATACCCATGACCGCACTCGCGAACATTCTCGTCGTGGCCGAACACGACAACGCAAGCCTGAAGAGCGCCACCCTCAACACCGTCACGGCCGCCGCCGCCTGCGGGGGCGAGGTCCATGTGCTCGTCGCCGGTGAAGGCGCTGCAGCCGCCGCCCAGGCCGCCGCCCAGATCGCGGGCGTCGCCAAGGTGCTGCACGCCGACGGCGCCGCCTTGAAGGACGGCCTGGCCGAAAACCTCGCCGCCCAGGTGCTCGCCATTGCCGGCGGCTACAGCCACATCCTGTTCCCGGCCACGGCCAGCGGCAAGAACGTGGCCCCGCGCGTGGCCGCCAAACTGGACGTGGCGCAGATCAGCGACATCACCCGCGTGGACGGCCCCGACACCTTCGAGC
>JAFECU010000170.1 GCA_018242005.1 Pseudomonadota bacterium
CTACCAGCCGTCCGAGTTCATCAAGAGGCAGCTTCCCCAAGGCACGTTCGACCTGCTCATCGCCGACGAGGCGCACGAGTACAAGAACGGCGGTTCCGCTCAGGGCCAGGCCATGGGCGTGCTGGCGGCCAAGTCGCGCAAGACCTTGCTGCTCACCGGAACGCTGATGGGCGGCTACGGCGACGACCTGTTCCACCTGCTGTTCCGAGCCCTGCCGGGGCGGATGATCGAAGACGGCTACCGTCCGACCAAGAGCGGCAGCATGACGTCGGCCGCGATGGCGTTCATGCGCGATCACGGCGTGCTCAAGGACATCTATTCCGAGAGCACGGGCACGGCGCACAAGACGGCCAAGGGCACCAAGGTATCGGTGCGCACGGTCAAGGCGCCGGGTTTCGGTCCCAAGGGCGTACTGCGGTGCGTCCTGCCGTTCACGGTATTCCTCAAGTTGAAGGACATCGGCGGCAATGTGTTGCCGCCTTACGACGAGGAGTTCCGCGAAGTCGCGATGGACACGGCGCAGGCCGCGGCCTACCGCGATCTGGCGGGTCGCCTGACCCAGGAGCTGAAGCAGGCCCTGGCGAAGCGCGACACGACGCTGCTCGGCGTGGTCCTCAACGTGCTGCTGGCCTGGCCGGACTGCTGCTTCCGGTCGGAAACCGTGGTGCATCCGCGCACGCGCAACACCTTGGCGTTCGTGCCGGCTCAGTTCAACGAGTTGGAGGTGATGCCCAAGGAACGCGAGCTGATCGAGATCTGCAAGCAGGAGAAGGCAGAAGGTCGCAAGACCCTGGTCTATTCGGTCTACACCGGCACGCGCGACACCACGTCGCGTTTGAAGGTGCTGCTGGAGCAGGAAGGCTTCAAGGTGGCGGTACTGCGCGCGAGCGTGGATGCCTCCCGCCGCGAGGACTGGATCGCCGAGCAGTTGGACCGTGGCATCGACGTGCTCATCACCAATCCCGAGTTGGTGAAAACCGGCCTGGACCTGCTGGAGTTCCCGACCATCGTGTTCCTCCAGTCGGGCTACAACGTGTATTCGTTGCAGCAGGCCGCGCGGCGCTCATGGCGCATCGGCCAGAAGCAGCCGGTGCGCGTGATCTACCTCGGCTACGCCAACTCCTCGCAGATGACCTGCCTGGGGTTGATGGCCCGGAAGATCATGGTGTCGCAAAGCACGTCGGGCGACGTGCCGGAGTCCGGGCTCGATGTCCTGAATCAGGACGGCGACTCGGTGGAGGTGGCACTGGCACGGCAGCTTGTCACGGTCTGATCCATGTGCTCATGCCGGCGGCCCCTCGGGGTCGCCGGCTTCTTTCCACGGCCCTTCGGGGCTGCCTTCTGTTAGGTTATCTTCGATCTCTTTATGAGGCGGGTAATGAACAAGAACGGTAAGCAGAGGGCATTGGTCGTGATGGGGGCCGGAGCCTCGGTGGAGCTGGGCATCCCCGCTACGATTGGATTCGGGAATCTTATCGATGACGCCATCAAGGCCGACAAATACTGTGCCCATGTGGGAGGAACGGAGGTCTATTTCGACATTCGAGACAAGTTGCGCACCTACTATGCCAGCGAGGCCGAAGCCCACTTTGAGCGCATCTATCACGTCATGCACGAACTCAGCCAGTTGCGCGCAAAGCAAGGCGCGGTTCCCAAGTTCCTACCCGTGATGTATCCGTTCCTGGGCACCGCTGTGACGCACCCTGAGCAAGCACTCAAGGCCGCCTGCAGCGCGATGCTTGATTTCATCTATGCGAAGGTCTCGGAAGTCTGCGACAACCCAGCCCTACCATTGAATCCCTTGTCTGCGTTCTTCGAGGTGCTGGAGCAGCAGTACGTCCCTCGCGTGTACACGACCAACTACGATGATTTCGTCGCCCAGGCGACCCAAGGGCGCTACTTCACCGGCTTTACGCAGCGACATGGCGATCACTCGGACTTCGACGGAAAGGCTTTCTGGGCGGAGTGGGGCAAGCCGGCCTTGTTCCATCTACACGGATCAGTCCATATGGGATTCTCCGTGCCCGGCGAGCATCAGATCGGTGACATCGTTTGGTTCGATGACAAGGCCGTGGCACGTCGGCAAGCCAGATTCAATGGCTCGGGCGTTGACAGGATGGATGGCACCCACGTCGAGCGGGGCGCGATCATCACCGGATTGGACAAACTCGGCCGCCTTCAGCAGTCGCCCTATGCGTTCTACTACTCGGCGCTCAACCGGGAGGCCATGGAGGCAGACCTGATTCTGGTGCTAGGCAGCGGGCTAGCGGATCTCCATCTGAACACGTTCCTGAAGGCTGCCCGGCGTGCCAGACCCGACGTGCC
>JAFECU010000171.1 GCA_018242005.1 Pseudomonadota bacterium
CAGAACGACATTCTGAAAGAGTTCATGGTGCGCAACACCTATATCTACCCCCCGAAGCCCTCGATGCGCATCATCGGCGACATCATCGAGTACACGGCCAAGAACATGCCGAAGTTCAACTCGATCTCGATTTCGGGCTATCACATGCAGGAGGCCGGGGCGAACCAGGCGCTGGAGCTGGCCTTTACCCTGGCCGACGGCAAGGAGTACGTGAAGACCGCCACCGCCAAGGGCATGGACGTGGACGAGTTCGCCGGGCGCCTGAGCTTCTTCTGGGCGATCGGCATGAACTTCTACCTGGAGATCGCCAAGATGCGCGCCGCGCGCCTCTTGTGGTGCCGCATCATGAAGGCCACGGGCGCCAAGAACCCCAAGAGCCTGATGCTGCGCACGCACTGCCAGACCAGCGGCTGGAGCCTGACCGAGCAGGACCCGTACAACAACGTGGTGCGCACCACCATCGAGGCCATGGCGGCCGTGTTTGGCGGCACGCAAAGCCTGCACACCAACGCGCTCGACGAAGCCATTGCGCTGCCCACGGAGTTTTCCGCCCGCATTGCGCGCAACACGCAGCTCATCATTCAGGAAGAAACCCACATCACCAACGTGATCGACCCCTGGGCCGGCTCCTACATGATGGAAAAGCTCACCCAGGACATGGCAGACGCCGCCTGGAAGATCATCGAAGAGGTGGAGGCCATGGGCGGTATGACGGCCGCGGTGGACTCGGGCTGGGCCAAGCTCAAGATCGAGGCCGCCGCCGCGCAAAAGCAGGCGCTGATCGACTCGGGGCGCGAGGTCATCGTCGGCGTGAACAAATACAAGCTGGCCAAGGAAGACCCGGTGGAAATCCTGGAGGTGGACAACGTCAAGGTGCGCGAGAGCCAGATTGCGCGCCTGAACGCCATCAAGGCCAAACGCGATCAAAGCGCCGTGGATGCTGCGCTGGCAGCTCTCACTTCTGCAGCAGAGTCGGGACAGGGCAACCTGCTCGACCTGGCCATCAAGGCCATCCGCCTGCGCGCCACGGTGGGCGAGGTGTCCGACGCCCTGGAAAAATCCTTTGGCCGCCACCGCGCGGATACGCAAATGGTCACTGGTGTGTACGCGTCGGCCTACGACAGCGCCGAAGGCTGGGAAAAGCTCAAGGGTGAGATCAACGCCTTTGCCGAGGCGCAGGGCCGCCGCCCGCGCGTGATGATTGCCAAATTAGGCCAGGACGGCCACGACCGCGGTGCCAAGGTGGTGTCCACTGCGTTTGCCGACCTGGGCTACGACGTGGACATCGGCCCGCTGTTCCAGACCCCCGAGGAATGCGCGCGCCAGGCGATCGAGAACGACGTGCACGCCATCGGCGTCTCGACCCTGGCCGCCGGCCACAAGACCCTGGTTCCGGCCATCATCAAGGCTTTGAGGGAGCAGGGTGCCGACGACATCATCGTCTTCGTCGGTGGCGTGATTCCGGCGCAGGACTACGACTTCTTGTGGGACGCGGGCGTCAAGGGCATCTACGGCCCGGGCACGCCGATCCCGGCCAGCGCCAAGGATGTGCTGGAGCAGATCAAGAAGGCGATTGCCTGAGGTTGTGATTTGAAATACAGTAATACCGTATTTCAATAGGAGCACACCATGGCCGTATCTGTTCGCATGGATCCTCTGCTGGAAAAGGAGCTGGAGCAAGCTGCCCGGCGCCAGGGGGTGACCAAGTCGCAGTTCATCATCGCCGCCGTGGAGCGCGCGCTGGGGCGCAAAGACCCGGCGCAGCTCTACCGCCAGATCATGGAAGAAGCCGCGCAGTACCGCGTGAGCGAGGGCGTTGCCGATGCCGACCTGCCTGCCCATCAAGGCGCCTTGCGCGAAAGCCTGCGCGAGCGCTATGCCCAGCAGCAGGATGACTACGCCGCCTACCTGGCGCAGCGGGGCAAGCCGTGAAAGTCTGCCTGCTCGACGCCGGGCCGCTGGTGGCGCTGTTCAATCCGCAAGATCGCTTTCATGCGCATTTTCGCCAGGGCATCCTGGAGTCGGCCGTGCCCATGCGCCTGCATACCACCTGGCCCTGCATCACGGAGGCCAGCCACCTTCTGGGGCCGCGCCACAGGGTGGCGCTGCTGCAGTGGGTGGGTGCGGGCGCGGTGCAGGTCTATCCCTTTGACAGCAGCGATTTGCTGGACATGTGCGGCTGGATCCTGCAATACACCCAGCAGCCGCGCAGCGAGATGGACTTGGCCGATGCGTCGCTGTACTGGCTGGCCTGCGAGACGGGCGTTGCGCAGATTTTCACCGTCGATATGCGCGACTTTGGCCGCTATCGCCTGCCCGATGGCCGCAGTTTTGAGATTTTGTAGAACGGCATGACACCCCACCCCCTGCTAGACGCCATCACCGGTGGTGCGCCCCTGGTGCGCCGCCGCGCCATGGCCAAGGCCATCACGCTGCTGGAATCGACCCGCGCCGACCACCGCGCCCAGGCAGACGACTTGCTCACCCAACTGCTGCCGCACACGGGCTGCGCGCTGCGCCTGGGCATCAGCGGCGTGCCCGGCGTGGGCAAGTCCACCTTCATCGAGGCCCTCGGCCTGTATCTGATCGGGCAGGGGCTGAAGGTGGCGGTACTGGCCATTGACCCATCGTCGTCCATCACGGGCGGCTCCATCCTGGGCGACAAGACGCGCATGGAGCAGCTGTGCCAGCAGGACGACGCCTATATCCGCCCCAGCCCGAGCAGCGGCACGCTGGGCGGCGTGGCCGAGAAGACGCGCGAGAGCCTGCTGGTCTGCGAGGCCGCGGGCTACGACGTGGTGATCGTGGAAACCGTGGGCGTGGGACAGAGCGAAACGGCCGTGCACGGCATGACCGACATGTTCTGCCTGCTGCAGCTGCCCAACGCGGGCGACGACCTGCAGGCCATCAAGAAGGGCGTGATGGAACTGGCTGACCTCGTGGTCATCAACAAGGCCGACATCGACCCGGCCGCCGCCACGCGCGCCCAGGCGCAAATCACGTCAAGCCTGCGCCTCCTGGGATTTCACGGCAATCCCGAGCGTGACCCGCACGATGCGCACCACTGGTCGCCCAAGGTCTTGCAAATCAGCGCCTTGCAGCATCAGGGCGTGGACGGATTCTGGGCTGCAGTGCAGGCCTTTCGGCAGATGCAGACCGCCAACGGCCAGCTCGCAGCGCGGCGCGAGCGCCAGGCCTTGGCCTGGATGTGGGAGCGCATAGACGCCGGCCTCAAGCAGGCCTTTCGCCACCACCCGCAGGTACGGGCCCTGCTGCCGCAGATGCAGCAGGACGTGGCCGCGGGCCGCATTGCGGCCAGCACTGCGGCAAGAAATTTACTTGCAGCGCAAGCTGGATAAGCGCTGACAGCTATCAAATTACGAGTTAACCGGATACCAACGAAGGACGAATCCTATGCAAACCATCCTCGATCAACTGGAGAAGAAGCGTGAACTCGCCCGCCTGGGCGGTGGGCAAAAGCGCATCGACGGGCAACACGCCAAGGGCAAGCTCACGGCGCGCGAGCGCATCGAACTGCTGCTCGACGAAGGCACTTTTGAAGAGTGGGACATGTTCGTCGAGCACCGCTGCGCCGACTTCGGCATGCAGGAGCACAAGATCCCGGGCGACGGCGTGGTCACGGGCTACGGCATGATCAACGGCCGCCTGGTGTTCGTCTTCAGCCAGGACTTCACGGTGTTCGGCGGCGCATTGAGCGAAGCCCATGCCGAGAAGATCTGCAAGATCATGGACCAGGCCATGAAGGTGGGCGCACCCGTGATTGGCCTCAACGACTCGGGCGGCGCGCGCATCCAGGAAGGCGTGGCGTCCCTGGGCGGCTACGCCGACGTGTTCCAGCGCAACGTCATGGCCAGCGGCGTGGTGCCGCAGATCAGCATGATCATGGGCCCCTGCGCGGGCGGGGCCGTGTACTCGCCCGCCATGACCGACTTCATCTTCATGGTGAAAGACAGCAGCTACATGTTCGTGACCGGCCCCGAGGTGGTCAAGACCGTGACGCACGAGGAAGTGACGGCCGAGGAGTTGGGCGGGGCGATTTCCCACACCACCAAGAGCGGCGTGGCCGACATGGCATTCGAGAACGACGTCGAGGCGCTCCTGATGCTGCGCCGCCTGTACAACTACCTGCCGCTCAACAACCGCGAAAAGCCCCCCGTGCGCCCCAGCAAGGATCCGGCCGACCGCATGGACAGGAGCCTCGACACCCTGGTGCCCGCCAACCCCAACCAGCCCTACGACATGAAGGAGCTGATCCTCAAGACCGTGGACGACGGCGAGTTCTTCGAGCTGCAGCCAGAGTTTGCCAAGAACATCCTCATCGGCTTTGCCCGCATGGAGGGGCAGACCGTGGGCATCGTCGCCAACCAGCCGCTGGTGCTGGCGGGCTGCCTGGACATCAAGAGCAGCATCAAGGCCGCCCGCTTCGTGCGCTTTTGCGATGCATTCAACATCCCCGTGGTCACCTTCGTGGACGTGCCCGGCTTCATGCCCGGCACGGCGCAGGAGTACGGCGGCATCATCAAGCACGGCGCCAAGCTGCTGTTTGCCTATGCCGAGTGCACGGTGCCCAAGATCACCGTCATCACGCGCAAGGCCTACGGCGGCGCCTATGACGTGATGAGCTCCAAGCACCTGCGCGGCGACGTGAACTTTGCCTGGCCCAACGCCGAGATCGCCGTGATGGGCGCCAAGGGCGCGGTCGAGATCATCTTCCGCGAGGACAAGAACGACCCCGTCAAGCTCGCCGCGCGCGAGGCGGAATACAAGGAGCGCTTCGCCAACCCCTTCGTGGCCGGCGCGCGCGGCTTCATCGACGACGTGATCCTGCCGCACGAGACCAGGAAGCGCATCTGCCGCAGCCTGGTCATGCTGCGCGAGAAGAAGCTGGAGAACCCGTGGCGCAAGCACGGCAATATTCCGCTGTGATGGGCGCCATCCACGGGTATTGAATGAGGAGCATGGCCATGCCCATCACCCTGTACTACCACCCCTATTCGCGCGCGTCGGGAACCTTGTGGGCGCTGGAAGAGGCGGGCGTTCCCTACGAGCTCAAGGTGCTCGACCTGATGAAGGGCGAGCAAAAGGGCCCGGAGCTTCTGGCTCTCAACCCCATGGGCAAGGTGCCCACCTTGGTCGACGGCGATGTTGTTGTTACCGAGGCAGCTGCCATCGCCCTCTACCTGGCCGATCGTTATGCGCCGGTGCGCCTGGCGCCGGCGCTGGAGGACCCGCGGCGCGGCACCTATCTGCGCTGGTCCTTCTTTGCGCCCAGCGTGATCGAGCCCGCCGTCATGGCCAGGGCTGGCAACTGGCAGGTGCGCGAGAGCTCCGCCGGCTGGGGCAACCAGGACACCATGCTGGCCGCGCTGCACAGCGCGATTGCCGGCAGAAGCTTCGTGCTGGGCGACAACTTTTCCATGGCCGACGTGGTGCTGGGCGGCACGCTGCGCTACATGATGGACTTCAAGCTGATCGCGTCCACGCCGGCGCTCCACGCCTATATCGACCGCCTGAATGAGCGTCCGGCCTACCAGCGCGCCGCGACGCGCAACCAGGCCATGCGCAAGCAACTCGGGCTGCAATGAGCCTTGCTCAGACCACCTTCAAACAAGATTTCGGAGAAAAAATGTTTACCAAGATCCTGATTGCCAACCGTGGCGAGATCGCCTGCCGCGTCATCGCCACCGCCAAGAAAATGGGCATCCAGACCGTTGCCGTCTACTCCGACGCCGACAAGGACGCCCGCCATGTCAAGCTCGCCGACGAGGCCGTGCGCCTGGGACCTGCGCCCAGCCGCGAGTCCTACCTGCTGGCCGACAAGATCATCGAAGCAGCCAAGCAGACGGGCGCGCAGGCCGTGCATCCCGGCTATGGCTTTTTGAGTGAGAACGAGGCCTTTGCCAAGCGCTGCGAGGACGAGGGGATTGCCTTCATCGGCCCCCGTGCGCATTCGATTGCCGCCATGGGTGACAAGATTGCCTCGAAGAAGCTGGCGCTGGAGGCCAAGGTCAACACCATCCCCGGCTACAACGACGCCATATCCGGCCCCGAACAGGCCGTCGAGATCGCCAAGGGCATCGGCTACCCCGTAATGATCAAGGCCAGTGCCGGCGGCGGCGGCAAGGGTCTGCGCGTGGCCTTCAATGACAAGGAGGCGTTCGATGGCTTTGCCAGCTGCCAGAACGAGGCGCGCAACAGCTTTGGCGACGACCGCATCTTCATCGAGAAATTCGTGCAGGAGCCGCGCCACATCGAGATCCAGGTGCTGGGCGACAGCTTCGGCAACGTGGTCTACCTGAACGAGCGTGAATGCTCCATCCAGCGCCGCCACCAGAAGGTCATCGAGGAGGCGCCGTCGCCCTTCATCAGCGACGCCACGCGCCGCGCCATGGGCGAGCAGGCCGTGCAACTGGCCAAGGCCGTCAAGTACCAATCGGCCGGCACGGTGGAGTTCGTGGTCGGCAAGGACCAGGACTTCTATTTCCTGGAGATGAACACCCGGCTGCAGGTCGAGCACCCGGTCACCGAGTGCATCACGGGCCTGGACCTGGTGGAACTGATGATCCGCGTGGCGGCTGGCGAGAAGCTGCCGCTCACCCAGAAGGATGTGAAGCGCGACGGATGGGCCATCGAGTGCCGCATCAACGCCGAGGACCCGTTCCGCAACTTCCTGCCCTCCACCGGTCGCCTGGTGCGTTTCACGCCGCCGCAGCAGACCATGTTCCAGGCAGATCCGAGCAAGAAATACGGCGTGCGTGTCGATACCGGCGTGTACGAGGGGGGAGAGATTCCCATGTACTACGACTCGATGATCGCCAAGCTCATCGTGCATGGGACCGACCGCAATGACGCCATTCAAAAGATGCGTGCCGCGCTCAACGGTTTTGCCATTCGAGGCATCAGCAGCAACATTCCGTTCCAGTCTGCACTGCTGGCGCACCCCAAGTTTGTCTCGGGCGACTTCAACACCGGCTTCATCGCAGAGCACTACGCCCACGGCTTCGTCGCCGAGGATGTGCCGCACGAGGATCCAGACTTCCTCATCGCCCTGGCCGCCTACATGTATCGGCGCTTTCGCGCGCGCGCCAGCGGCATCAGCGGCCAGCTCACCGGGCATGAGGTGCAGGTGGGCGAGGCCTTCGTCGTCGTCACCCTGGGCCACGAGGGCAACAACCATTACCACGACGTGAGCGTGACCGATTTCGAGAATGACTCGGGGTCCAGCGTGGTGCACGTCCGCGGCAAGGACTACCGCATCAGCAGCACGGCGCACCTGGGCAGCATCCGCATCCAGGGCTCGTGCAACCAGCGGGCCTTCACGGCGCAGATCGAACGCAACCGGCCCAATAACCCGCTGGGCCTGCGCATTTCGCACAACGGCACGCAGATCGACGCCATGGTGCTCACCCCGCGCCGGGCCGAGCTGCTCAAGCTCATGCCCTACAAGGCGCCGCCGGACCTGTCGAAGTACCTGCTCTCGCCCATGCCGGGCCTGCTGGTGCAGGTGGCGGTGCAGCCGGGACAGAAGGTGCAGGCGGGCGAAAAGCTTGCCGTCATCGAGGCGATGAAGATGGAGAACATCCTGTTTGCCGCGCAGGATGGCGTGGTGGGCAAGATCGTGGCCGCCAAGGGCGACTCGCTGGCCGTCGATGAAGTGATTCTGGAATTTCAATGAACTCAGTCTCCAGCGCTTACCAGATAAGCGCTGGCAGCTCTTAATACAGGAGTATCGGAATGAGCGAACGCCCCTTCAAGGTGCTGGGCATACAGCAGGTGGCCATAGGCGGCACGGACAAGGGCCGCATGAAGAAGCTCTGGGTGGACATGCTGGGCCTGACGCAGACCGGCAGCTTCCAGAGCGAGCGCGAGAACGTGGACGAGGACATCCTCGCCATGGGCAGCGGCGCCCACAAGGTCGAGGTCGACATCATGCAGCCGCTCGACATCGACAGGAAGCCGGCCGTGCACACCACGCCGCTCAACCACATCGGCCTGTGGATAGACGACCTGCCCAAGGCGGTGGAGTGGCTCACGGCGCAGGGCGTGCGCTTTGCGCCGGGTGGCATCCGCAAGGGCGCGGCGGGCTATGACATCACCTTCATGCACCCCAAGGCGAGCGACGAATTCCCGATCGCGGGCGAGGGCGTCCTGATCGAGCTGGTGCAGGCGCCACCCGAGGTGATTGCGGCGCTGGGCTGATCGCTTGTTCCTCCATCTTGCCGGTGCCAGGTGGATGGAGGAAGATGCACGCTGGGCCCGTTTGCCACCGGGCCGGAGGGCCAGGTCATGCAGCTCGACGTCAACGGCCACGTGTACCCGCAGGCACAGGAGCAAACCCTGCGAGAGGCCATGGTGCAGCGCCCATCGTCGAGCGACTGGTCGGTCACTCTGGAGGGGGCCAATGGCGACTTCCTGCAGGCCTTTGCTCGCGCGGGCGAGCATTTTTGCCTGAGCACGCGCGAGCAGGGCGCTTGCGCCGATGGCCTGGTCCCGCTGCGCGCAGAAGATGCCCTGGCGGCGTTGCAGGACTACCTGATCGGCGGCAGCCACTGGCGCGATGCCATTGCCTGGCGCCAGCCCCCCCGGGCCCCGGGATCAACCCAGTCCCCGGACGACCCCGGCGGGCAGGACATCACCGACTGGGCCGCCGCCGCCCGTGAAGAATGGCAGGCTGCCCGCGAGGGCCGCGAGATTCCCCTGGCGCCGGGGCAGATGAGCCCACTCACCCTGGCCGCGACCCTGTTCGTGCTGGCCCTGTGCGGCTGGGGCGCGCTGCAGATCTGGGGCGGCCTGCACCGGCATGCCCGGGCGCTGCCCTGGCCCTGGGACAGCGGCGCCGGCCTGGCTCTGGGTGCCGCGGCACTCGTTGTCACGCTGCTGTGCGCGATGGGGCTGTGGGCCCAATGGCTGTGGGCCCGGCGTCTGGCGCAGTGGCAGGCCGTGCCCGGGCGTATCGAAGCCGCGCAGGCCGCCTCGGCTGCGGACACGGGCATCGACAATCTGCAGTACGACCTGCGTGCGCAACTGCGTTACAGCTTCACATGGCAAGGGCGGCAGCACAGTGGCAGCCGCATCGGCGCGGGGCCCGAGGGTGGGGGGCTACGCACCACGCAAACGCTGCAGCGCTACCCCGTGGGCAGCCAGGTGACGGTCTACGTGAACCCGCAAGATCCCCGCCAGACGCTGCTGGAGCCCGGCCTGCCTGAACACTGGGCGCGCGATGCCGTTCGGCTGCTGCTGGGCCTGTGGCTGCTGGCCTGGACGCTGGCAGCACTGGTGCGTGGTGCGGGGCAATGGCTGCAGGCTCACCCCGCGTGGCTGGCGCAGGCGCGCGAACCAAGGCTGGCGGCGCTGGCGGGAGGCATGGGGCTGCTCACGCTGCTCATCGTGCTGGCTGGCTTGCGCCAACGCCTGCGTGCTGCGCAGTGGCCGGTGGTGGCAGGTGTGGTTACCTTCAGCGGCGTGCGCAGCCAGGCCGTGCAGTTCTCGGGCAGCCAGACGACCATGTACCAGGCGCGCGTGGAATACCGCTACGAGGTTGGCGGGCAGGCCTATACGGGCTGGAAGCTCGGCCTGGCGCCCGCCGCAGCGAGCGACCGCGGCGCCGCGCAGGCCAAGGCGGCGCGCTACCCCGAGGGCAAGGCGGTGCAGGTGCGCTACAACCCGCAGGAGCCTGGTCAGGCCTATGTGGAAAACAGCTCCGCGTTGCAATGGATCGCGATGCTTCTTGCAGGTCTTGCGCTGTGCGGTGTCGCGCTGTACCAGGCAGGACTGGTGTGATGCGGGTTGGATAGCGAGGCGCTCAGTCAGCGCTAATTCGGCGTCTTTAGTCTCTTCAGTACGCAAATTCCTGCGGTTTTTTTGGAGAGACACCATGACCATCCACAAAGCATCCCTCGCCGCCCTGGCCGCCGTGCTGGCCGCCAGCGGCGCCCTGGCCTCTGCTGCGGCGTCGGGCGAGGAAAACGACGCTCTGGCCGCTGCCCAGGCCCCGGTATCGCTGACCCAGGCCATTGCCGCTGCCGAGCAACACGCGGGCGGCAAAGCCACCCGAGCAGAGTACGAGCACAGCCGCAAGGGCGCGTATTACGAGGTCGAGGTCGTCCAGGGTCAGCAGGTCTGGGACGTGCGCGTCGATCCGCAGAAAGGCACGGTGCTCACGGCTGCGCTCGACAAGAAGGACAAGGCGGGCCATGAAGACAAGGACGATTGATCCGCAGCGGTCCCTGTGAGGCATCAGCTACCTGCCTTCCCGCCAGGAGCGCCGGGCGCCGAGCGCCCGGCATTTTTTTTGCTCCATGGTTGGGGTTTGGCCTGCCCCTGGTCTGGGCGCGCCTTGACCTGGGTGCGCATTTCGCGGCAGACGTGCTCGGCCCTGGTGGCGCTTGCCCGTGCTGTGTTGGCGAGGCCGTTGGCGTGCCGCTGCTGCGGGTCGCTGCAGGGCATGGCAGAAAGCCTTCGCCTTGGCGTGGGCCGTGGCTTTGTTCGTTGATGTTGGGGCTATGCCTGCCCTAAGTTTGCGCCCCCACAGTGCAGCCATCGCAAGCAACAACGATGGAGAAAACCATGCAGGCCCTCACCCCCTCTGTATTCAGCACCAGCCCGCACGAACCGGCCGACTGGCTCATCAAGGTGCCGCAGGTCACGCTGGCGTTCTGGATCATCAAGATCATGTCCACCACGGTGGGCGAGACCGGAGCCGATTTCCTGGCTGTGAACGCCGGACTGGGGCAGGGCGTGACGCGCACCCTCATGGCCAGCCTGTTGGTGGTTGCCCTGTTCCTGCAGCTGCGCACGCGCCGCTACACGCCGTGGATCTATTGGTTGTCCGTGGTGCTGGTCAGCGTGGTGGGCACGCAGATCACCGACTTCTTCACCGACGGACTGGGCGTCAGCCTGTACCTGAGCTCGGGCGTGTTCGCGGTACTGCTGGCGGCCATCTTCGCCGTCTGGTGGCATGTGGAGCGCACCCTGTCGATCCACGACATCGTGACGCGCCGGCGCGAGCTGTTCTACTGGGCGGCCATCCTGTGCACCTTTGCCCTGGGCACCGCCACGGGCGACCTGGCCACCGAGGCGCTGCACCTGGGCTTCACCCGCGGCGCACTGGCCTTCGGGACGCTGATCGCCATCACCTACGGCGTTTGGCGCCTGGGGGGCAATGCGGTGACGACTTTCTGGATTGCCTACATCCTGACCCGCCCCTTCGGTGCGGCCCTGGGCGACCTGCTTACGCAGGCGCGCACCTATGGCGGCATGGGCCTGGGCGCCCTATGGACCAGCGCGCTGTTCCTGAGCGTCATCAGCCTGCTGGTGGCCGTCGAGCAGGTGCGCAGTGGCGAACGTTCGTGATTCCCATGAGTGCAAGGAGATACCATGACCATCAAACCTCTCACCAACCGCGCCATGCTGGCGGCTCTGGCCGTTGCCCTGGCGGCCCTCGCGGCGGGCTGCGGCAAACAGGCCGGGCCGTCTGCCACGACGCCAGCCAGTGCAGCAGCGCACGCGTCCCAGCTCGGCGATCTTTCGGCTTTTCGCGGCATTGCGGGCGATGTGGCCGCCCTGGTGGACAAGGGCGATCTGCCCGCCGCCACGGCGCGCATCAAGGATCTGGAGCTCGCGTGGGACGCGTCCGAGGCCGGTCTCAAGCCGCGCGCCGCCGATGACTGGCATGTGCTGGACAAGGCCATAGACCGCGCGCTCAAGGCTTTGCGCGAGACCGCGCCGAACCCCGCCACCTGCAAACAGGCGCTTGCCGACCTGCTGCAGACCATGGACAAGCTGAGTCCGAAGCCTTGAGCGTTTGCCCGAATCAGGTTGACAGGCGCCGGCCGCCGACGGCAACATAAGCCTCGGCGCCGGCCCACTGGGCGTACACCATAAGAAATATGACAGGAGGTGGGCGGGATGGATATCGCACAACTTGTTCAGCACTACGGCCTGTTCGCCGTGGCCGTGGGGACTTTTCTGGAGGGCGAATCCGTGCTTCTGATCGCCGGAGCCGCGGTGCACAGGGGCCTGTTGCCGTTGCCGGCAGTGATTGCGGTGGCCACGCTGGCCAGCTTTCTCGGCGACCAGCTGTTCTTTCAGGTCGGCCGCCGCTGGGGCACGGCCCTGCTGGCGCGGTTCCCGGCCCTGCAACCGCGCGCCGTGCGGGCCAGCACCTTGCTGGAACGCCATCACCTGCCCGTGATCCTCTCAATCCGCTTCCTCTACGGCCTGCGCATTGCCGGGCCGATTGCCATCGGCATGAGCCGCGTGCCCTGGTGGCGGTTCTTTCTGCTCAACCTCCTGGGCGCCGTGGTGTGGGCCTGCCTGATCACGTGCATTGGCTACGGCACCGGGCAGGCCCTGGGCTATCTGCTCAGGGCCGTGGATGCGGACGAGTTGTGGGGCATGGCCGTGCTGCTCATCGTTGCCGCGCTGGCCTGGTGGATGTCGCGCAGGCGCCGCCATGCGCAGGCCAGCGCCGCACCCGATCGCTGAGCGGTGCCGTGATGCATGCGTTCCCCGCAAGGACCGGGCTGGCGGCGGCACTGCTCGCCATGTTGGCGGCCTGTGCCAGCTACCAGCCCAGGCCGCTCGCCACGGGCCCCAGCCTGCTGCCCGGCTACGCTGACATTGCCGTGGAGCGTGGCCAGATCGACCTGCCCGAGCTCGCCGCGCATCCGTTCGACGCCAGCGCAGGGCTGGGCATGGATGACGTGGCGATCCTCGCCGTCGTCAACAACCCGGACCTGCGGCTGGCGCGTGCCGATGCGCGCATCGCCCATGCGCAGGCCTTCGCGGCTGGACTGCTGCCCGATCCGCAGGTGGCGCTCACGCGCGACTTCCCGAGCAACCCGCAAACGAGCTCGACGAGCGCCTTCAACCTGAACCTGAGCCAGGACATCAACGCCCTGATCAGGCGCCACTTTGACAGCAGCGCCGGCCGGCTGGAGGCGCGCAGGTCCGACCTGAACCTGCTGTGGCAGGAATGGCAGCTGGTGGCGCGCTCACGCATGCTGTATGTGCGCCTGGTACAGGGGCAGCGCCTGGAGGCGGTATTGCAGAAGAACCGTGCGCTCTTCAATGACCGCTACCAGCGCACCCAGGCGGCCCTGGATCGCGGGCTGCTGACGCTGGACGCCGTCACGCCCAACCTCACCGCGCTGCAGGACGTAGACCGGCAACTGCGTGACCTGGAGCGCCAGCGCAGCGCCGACCGGCATGAGCTGAACGCCTTGCTGGGCCTGGTGCCAGAAGCGCCGGTGCCGCTCAAGGTAGCCTATGCCTTGCCTGCCATCGACGAAGCCCAGGTGCTCGCGGCACTGGCGGATTTGCCGCGACGCCGTGCCGACCTGCTGGCCCTGCAGCGGGGATACCAGGCAGAGGACCGGCGCTACCGCGCCGCGCTGTGGGGGCAGTTCCCTAGCTTCAGCGTGGGTTTCACGCGTGCCCGCGACACCAGCGGTCTCTATACCAGCGGCTTCGGCATCACGCTCACCCTGCCGATCTTCAACGCCAACCGCGGCAACATCGCCATCGAAGAGGCTACGCGCGACAAGCTGCGCCAGGATTACCAGAACCGCCTCAACACCGCCGTCGGCGACGTGCATCGCATCCTGGCCGAGCAGCGCATCAACGCGCGCCAGCTGCAGGAGGTCATGCAGGGGCTCGATGCACTTGAACGCGCGGCCGACAAGGCCGGCCAGGCGTTTCGTGCGCGCCAGATTGACGCGCTGTCGTTTGCCAACCTGCAGGCCTCGCTGCTGTCCAAGCAGGTCGAGGCCATCAACCTGCAGCAGTCCATGCTGCTGCAGCGCGTGGCGCTGCAGGCCCTGCTGGGCGGCGCACTGCCGGCGCAATCGGATTAGGAAGTCAGGGTCATGAATACAAGAAACATCGGCATCGCCATCGTCGTGGCTGCCATCGCCATCGCCGCCGGCATGGGCTGGTACCACTGGCAGCGCGCGCCCGTTGCGCCCGACGTGGCCGCAGCTGCCGGCAACGCGCCCGAGCGGCCACAGCCCATTGCCCTGGTCAAGACCGAGCCCCTGCGCCGCCAGGCCTTGCCACTGCAGCTTGTGGCCTATGGCGAGGTGGCGCCGGGCCAGCTGGAAGGCGTGAGCTTTCCGCGGGCCGGCCAGGTCGCGCGCCTGCTGGTGGTGCAGGGCCAGCGCATCAAGCGCGGCGCGGCCCTGGCGACGCTGGCGAGCGACCCCACCGCGCGCATGAACTACACCCAGGCGGCAAACGCGCGCGACTTCGCGCAAGGCGAACTGGCGCGCGTGCAGGAACTCTATGCG
>JAFECU010000172.1 GCA_018242005.1 Pseudomonadota bacterium
GCATCGACCACCACATCGAGGCCGTCGCGGAAGGGGAAGAAGGCGTCGCTCGCCACCACGGTGTTCTGCAGGGAGAGGCCCGCAGCCTGCGCCTTGATGCTGGCGATGCGGGCTGAATCGAGGCGGCTCATCTGGCCCGCGCCCACGCCCATGGTCATGCCGCCCTTCACGAACACGATGGCGTTGCTCTTGACGTACTTGGCCACCTTCCAGGCAAACACCAAATCCTGCATTTCTTCCTGCGTGGGCTGCTTGATGGTCACCACCTTCACGTCGGGCAGCTGCAGTTCGTGGTTGTCCGCCGTCTGCAAGAGCAGGCCCGAGCCCACGCGCTTGGCGTCGATGGCGTTGCGGCCTTGCTTCCAGGGCGTGTCGCCGCCTGCCGGCAGGGCGATTTTCATCAGGCGCACATTGGCCTTGGCCTTGAACACGTCGAGCGCCTCGGGCGTGAAGTCAGGCGCCATCAGCACCTCGACGAACTGCTGCGAAATCTTCTGCGCCGCTGGGCCATCGACCGCGCGGTTCAGGGCGATGATGCCGCCGAAAGCGCTGGTCGGGTCGGTCTGGAACGCCTTGCCGTAGGCTTCGAGCGCGCTCGCGCCCACGGCCACGCCGCAGGGGTTGGCGTGCTTGACGATGACGCAGGCGGGCAGCTTGAAGCTCTTGACGCATTCCCAGGCGGCATCGGCGTCGGCAATGTTGTTGTAGCTCAGCTCCTTGCCCTGCAGCTGCACGCCCATGGCGAGCGAGCCGGGCGCGGGGTGCAGGTCGCGGTACCAGGCGGCGCTCTGGTGGCTGTTCTCGCCATAGCGCAGGTCCTGCACCTTGATGAAGTGGCCGTTGCTCTGGCCCGGGAACAGGCTGCGCTGGGGCACGTAGGATTCGGAGAGTTTTTCGGCCTCGAAATTGACCGAGGACAGGTAGTCGCTGATGGCGCCGTCGTACTGCGCGATGCGGTTGAACGCCGCCACCGACAGCGCAAAGCGCAGCTTGTCGCTCAATTTGCCGCCAGCCTTCAGCTCGGCCAGCACGGCCTCGTACTGGTCGGCGCTGGTGAGCACACCCACATCTTTCCAGTTCTTGGCGGCGCTGCGCACCATGGCCGGGCCGCCGATGTCGATGTTCTCGATGGCGTCGGCCAGCGTGCAGCCGGCCTTGGCCACGGTGGCCTCGAACGGATACAGGTTGACGACCAACAGGTCGATGGTGTCAATGCCGTGCTCTTTAAGCGCCGCCATGTGCGCCGGCAGGTCGCGCCGGGCCAGCAGGCCGCCGTGCACCTTGGGGTGCAGGGTCTTGACGCGGCCGTCGAGCATTTCGGGAAACTGCGTCACCTCGGCCACCTCGGTGACGGGCAGGCCGCTGTCTGCCAGCAGCTTGGCCGTGCCGCCGGTGGACAGCAGGCGTATGCCCAGGGCATGCAGGGCACGAGCAAATTCGACAATGCCGGTCTTGTCGGAGACGGAAAGTAATGCGTTCATGGTGGCTTGGGATGGTTTTGATTAAAAAGTGACTCCAGGGCTTTCCAGCAAAGCGCTGGCAGCTATGCTTAAAGAAGCATCATCAGAGCAGCTTGTGCTCCACGAGCTTCTTGCGCAGGGTGTTGCGGTTCAGGCCCAGCCATTCGGCGGCGCGGGACTGGTTGTTGTCGGCGTGGTGCATCACCACCTCCAGGAGCGGTTTCTCTACCAGGCGCACGACCATGTCGTACACGCCGTCGGGCGTCTCGCCGCCCAGGTCGCGAAAGTAGCTGTGCAGGTTCTCGCGCACGCTTTGTTCAATGCTGTTGTTCTTGCTCATGCTTGCATTCCCTCGACTGCGGGTCCGCGTCGTCGTGCGGCGGCGGCAGCCGGTCCATTTGCACGCCCAGGGCGTCAAAAAACCCGGCCACGGCGCGCCACTGCGCCGCGCAGTCCTCGATGGTGTTGATCTGCTGCCTGAAGGCCTCGCCGCCGGGCAGGTCGCGCACATACCAGGCGATGTGCTTGCGCGCGCTGCGCACGCCGCTGGCCTCGCCGTACAGGCCGTAGTGGTCCTGCAGGTGCTCAAGCAGCAGGCGCCGCACCTCGGCCACCAGGGGCGGGGCCAGATGTTCACCCGTGGCCAGGTAATGGCCGATCTCGCGGAAGATCCACGGCCGGCCCTGGGCGGCGCGGCCGATCATGATGGCGTCGGCGCCCGTGGCGGCGAGCACGGCGCGCGCCTTCTCGGGGCTGGTGATGTCGCCATTGGCCACCACGGGCACGCGCACGGCGGCCTTGACGGCGGCAATGGTGTCGTACTCGGCCTCGCCCTTGTATCCCTGCTCGCGCGTGCGGCCGTGCACGGTGAGCATCTGTACGCCCACTTCCTCGAAGCGGCGCGCAAGCTGCACGGCGTTCCTGTGCGCGGCGCACCAACCCGTGCGCATCTTCAGCGTGACGGGCACGCCGTGCGGCGCGCAGGCCGCGACCACGGCGGCGGCGATCTGCACGGCCAGGGCCTCGTTCTGCATCAGCGCCGAGCCCGCCCATTTGTTGCACACCTTCTTGGCCGGGCAGCCCATGTTGATGTCGATGATCTGCGCGCCCCGGTCCACGTTGTAGGCGGCCGCCTCGGCCATCATGGCCGCGTCGGTGCCGGCAATCTGCACGGCAATCGGGCCGGGCTCGCCCTCGTGGTTGGCGCGCCGGCTGGTCTTGAGGCTGGCCCAGAGGTCCTTGCGCGAGGTGACCATCTCGCTGACCGCATAGCCCGCGCCCAGGCGCTTGCACAGCTGGCGAAACGGCCGGTCCGTCACCCCCGCCATGGGAGCGACGAACAGACGGTTCGCCAGGGGGATATGGCCGATGTGCATGGGAGGTCCGGGAAGGGGCGCGGGGCGGGTAAGGGGCGGTATTTTACCTGCCCAAAATTTCAGCAAATGAAAACGCGGCGCCTCCTGCCGATGGCCTGCCGCACGGGAGCCCCTACACTCACAGCCCTGCTATGGAAACCTGGATGCAACAACTGCTGGACCTGCTGGCCTTGCCGCAGTTCGGGCTCAGCACGGTGTTCATCGTGGCCTTTGTCTCGGCCACGCTGCTGCCGCTGGGCTCGGAGCCTGCGGTGTTCGGCCTGGTCAAGCTCAATCCCGAACTGTTCTGGCCCGCCATCCTCGTGGCCACGGCCGGCAACACGCTGGGCGGCGCCCTGAGCTGGTGGATGGGCCTGGGCGCGCACCAGGCCTGGGACGCGGCGCGCCGCCGGCGTCGCGCCGGCCTGCATCAGCCGGAAGACGCCAGGCCCGCGCGCGAGCTCACGCGCACCGAGCGCCGCGCGCGCGTCTGGCTGCGCCGCTGGGGCGCCAAGACCTGTCTGCTGTCCTGGCTGCCCGTGGTGGGCGACCCGCTGTGCGCCGTGGCCGGCTGGCTGCGCCTGCCCTTCTGGCCCTGCGTGATCTACATGGCCATTGGCAAATTCATGCGCTATGTCGTCATGACGGCGGGGCTGGTATTTCTGGTGGGTTGAGATCAGGCGTCCGGCGCGCGCCACAGCGCCAGCATTTCCAGCAGCAGCGCCGGCGTGGCTTCGCGGCGGTACGCGGCGCCCAGTGGGGCGAGCGCCAGGGACTCGGGCCGCAGGGCCATGTCGAGCACACAGACGCCGGATGATGCCGTGGCGCGGCTCAGCCCCGGCAATATGCTGCGCGGCGCAACGGTCACCGCCCCGGGCTGGGCGAGCAGCGCCTCCAGCACCGGCAGCGACACCGTCGAGATGGGAAACCATTGCGCGCGTGGCAGCCGCGCCAGCACCAGGCGCTCGAACACATCGCGCACCGCAATGCTGGACGTTGGCATCACCCAGCGGGCATCGGCCAGCAGCTCCAGCGGCAGGCGCGCGGTGGCGGCCAGCGGGTGGCTGCGGGCGGCGATGAACACGGCCTCGTCGGGCAGCAGCGCGTCAAAGGCAAAGCTGGCCGGCAGCTGCGCCGGCTGGCGGCAGAACACCGCGTCGAGCGCACCGCCGATCAGAAGCGACAGCAGGCGCGCACCCTCGTCCTCCTGCACGTCCACATGCACCTGCGGGCGCCGCGCATAAAAGCGCGCCAAGAGCGGCGCAAGTATGGAATGCGCCGCCGCCGGTATGGCGCCCAGGCGCAGGGCCGCCGAGGCTCCCAGGCGCAGGGCGGCCAGGATCTCGGCCGCGTCCTCCAGCTCGTGCATCACACCGCGCGCCGCATCGGTGAGCGCCTGGCCGGCCTGCGTGGGGCGTATGCCGCGCGCATGGCGCTCGAACAGCCGCATGTCCAGCAGGCGCTCGAGCTCGGCCAGCGCCTGCGTGGCCGCGGACTGGCTCATGTCCAGCTGCTCCGCGGCCCGGCCTATGGAGCCGCATTGCTGCAGCGCCAGCAGCAGCTGCAGCTGGCGCAGACGCCCCTGCCGGGCCAGGCGCGAGAGAAGCAGCCTGCTTTCGGGAAAGTGGTCGGATTCATGCATGGGTGGGACCGTACGGAATCGGGTAGGCGCACAGTATGCAGCCATCGGCGCCGCTTATATCTCTACAAAAAAATGACACGCACGCGTCACCTGCATTTCCTATAGTTGCCACACCATGCAGTGCGCGCATGAGCAGACAAGACGCACGCAGGTTCTGACGTCGTTCGCATCAAAACCCAGCCACCCAGGAGACAAACATGCACACCCGCCACAGCACCCAGTCCACCACCTGCCGCCTAAACCCCAGGGCCATGGCCATCGCCGCCCTGACCGGCACACTCGCCCTGGTCCTGGCCGCGCCGCTGGCCGCGCGCGCCGCCGACATCTACCCGAGCAAGCCCATCAAGCTGGTCGTGCCGTTTGCCGCGGGCGGCTCCACCGACATCGTGGCGCGCATCATTGCCGACGGCATGCGCAGCACGCTGGGCCAGGCGATCGTGGTGGACAACAAGGCCGGCGCGGGCGGCGTGATCGGCACCGAGGCCGTGGCCCAGGCCGCGCCCGACGGCTACACCGTCGGCATGGCCACGGTCAGCACCATGACCATCAATCCCTTCTTGTTCACGCGCGCCGCCAGCCTGCCCACCAAGCTCACGCCCGTGGCCAATCTGGTGACCATGCCGGCCGTGTACATGGTGCACCCCAAGCTGGGCGTGACCACCCTGGACGCCTTTGTGGCCAAGGCCAAGGCCGAGCCGGGCAAGATCAGCGGCGCCGTGCCGGGCCTGGGCACGCTGGGCCACCTGCTGCTGGCCTCGTTCAACGACACGCTCAAGACTGACATCCAGATCGTGCCCTACCGCGGCTCCGGCCCGGCGCTCAACGACGCGCTTGCCGGCATGGTTCAGCTCATGCCCGACCAGCTGCCATCGGCCATGCCGCACATCAAGAGTGGCCAGCTGATTCCATTGGTGCAGGCGTCCGAGACACGCTCCCCCGAACTGCCCAACGTGCCCACCTTCAAGGAGCTCGGCTACGACGGCCTGAACCAGCTGGGCATCAGCTGGTTCGGCATCGTCGCCCCCAAGGGCACGCCCGCGCCCATCGTCAAGCGCCTGCAGGAGGCGGCCGTGAAGGCCGCCCACCTGCCCGAGGTGCAAAAACGCCTCAAGACCGTGGGCGCGACGGCCAGCAACATGGACCAAAGCCAGTTCCCGGCGCAGATCGCCCAGGAGTCGCAGCGCAACAAGGCGCTGCTGGAAAAACTCGGCGTCAAGCCCGAATAACGAGGTGCGCACCATGGAACAACTCCAGGACTTCTTCGCACGCGAAACCCCGCGCATGACCGCGCTGGCCGACCAGATCTGGGCACTGGCCGAACTGCGCTACGCCGAGACCGCCTCGGCCCGGCTGCACATGGAGGCGCTCGCAGCCTCGGGCTTTCGCGTCACGGCAGACGTGGCCGGCATCCCCACGGCCTTCATGGCCGAATGGGGCGATGCCGGCCCGGTGATCGCCTTCCTCGGCGAGTACGACGCGCTCTCGGGCCTGAACCAGCAAAGCGGCGCCCTGGTGTGCACGCCCTCGGTGGACAGCCCGGGCCTGGCCGGCCACGGCTGCGGCCACCACCTGCTGGGCACATCGGCCCACTTTGCCGCCATCGCGCTGCAGGCCCATCTGCTGGCCAGCGGCGAAAAGGCGCGCGTGCGCTACTACGGCTGTCCGGCCGAGGAAGGCGGCTCGGGCAAGACCTTCATGGCGCGCGCCGGCGTGTTCGACGACGTGGACGTGGCCCTGACCTGGCACCCGGCGAGCTTCACCGGCGTCTTCAGCCAGAGCACGCTGGCCAACATCCAGGCCAAGTTCATCTTCCACGGCAAGGCCTCGCATGCCGCGCACTCGCCGCACCTGGGGCGCAGCGCCCTCGACGCGGTCGAGCTCATGAACGTGGGCGTGAACTACCTGCGCGAGCACATGCCGCCGTCGGCGCGCGTGCACTACGCTGTGACCGACTCGGGCGGCCTCTCGCCCAACGTGGTGCAGGCGCGCGCCGAGGTGCTGTACCTGATACGCGCCGCGCGCAACGACGAGGCCGCCGACCTGTACGCGCGCGTGCAGAACGTGGCGCGCGGCGCCGCGCTCATGACCGACTGCCAAGTCGAGATCGTGTTCGACAAGGCCTGCTCCAACCTGCTGCAGAACCGCACGCTCAACCAGGTGCTGTACGAGCGGCTGCAGGCCGAGGGTGCGCTGGCCGTGGATGCGGGCACCCAGGCCCAGGCCGGCGACTTCCAGGCCACGCTGAGCAGCGACGAGATCGACGCCGTGAGCCGGCCGCTGTCCAGCGTGCTGCGCGGCAAGGTGCCCAAGGTGTTCGAGGGCGTGGCGCCCTACGACCCGCAGGTGGACGACATCCTGTTCGGCTCCACCGACGTGGCCGACGTGAGCTGGATCGCCCCCACGGCCCAGGCCTGGGTGGCCTGCTACGCCTTCGGCACGCCCATGCACTCGTGGCAGATGGTGTCGCAAGGCCAGTCCACCCTGGCCCATGCCGGCATGGTGCGCGCGGCGCGCGTGCTCGCGGGCACGGCCATTGAGCTGGTGCGACGCCCCGAGCTCATCGCCCAGGCCAAGGCCGAACTGCTCGAGCGCCGCCAGGGCAAGCCCTACGCCTGCCCGATTCCGGCGGACGTGCCGCTGCCCTTCAAGCGTCAGTGATACAGTTTTTGTAGCTGCCGGCGCACTATACACGGGCGCTAGAGCCGATTTTTACCCGATCGGGCAGATACGCGGATCACCGTCATTGCGGCGCAGGCCGGAATGACGTGGTATCGGTTGCCCGGGCGCTGCCTGAGGCATGTGCCAAATCCCGGATGCTTGTCAAATCGCAAGCCTTGCCGCGCGCTGCTGCCACAGGCCCTCCGCCGTGTAGCACAGCAGCGCCGCCCAGATCAGGCCAAAGCCCACCAGTCGCGCGGGCGACGCCACCTCGCCGAGCAGCCACACGCCGAGCACGAACTGCAGCATGGGTGAGATGTACTGCAGCAGCCCCAGCGTCGCCAGCGGTATGCGCCGCGCGCCCGCGGCAAACAGCAGCAGCGGCACGGCCGTGATCGGCCCCACGACCAGCAGGGCGGTAAGCAGGCCCGGGCCGGCATGGGTCCAGGCGGCATCGCCGGTCTTGCCCATCCAGGCCAGGTAGCCCAGGGCCAGTGGCAGGAGCAGCGCCGTCTCCAGCGACAGGCCTTCGAGCGCCCCGAGCGGCGCCGTCTTGCGCAGCAGGCCGTAGAAGCCGAAGGTCAGCGCCAGCGTCAGCGCCGCCCAGGGCAGGCGTCCGGTCTGCCAGGTCAGCCAGGCCACGCCCGCCGCGGCAATCGCCACGGCGAGCCACTGGCCGGGCCGGGGCCGCTCATGCAGGAACACCGTGCCCAGGGCCACGCTCACCAGCGGCAGTATGAAGTAGCCCAGACTCGATTCCAGCACCTGGCCATTGGTCACGGCCCAGACATAGACCAGCCAGTTGCCCGCCAGCAGCAGCGCCGAGAGCGCAAACACCCCGAGCACGCGCGGCTGGCGCAGCAGCGGCACCAGCCAGGCAAGCTGCCGCCGCACGATCAGTATGCCCACGAGGAACACCAGCGACCACAGCGTGCGGTGCGCAATGATCTCCAGCGGCGACACGGCCTTGAACAGCTGGAAATACAGGGGGAACAACCCCCAGGCAATGTAGGCGAGGGTGGCGTAGGCGATGCCGGGGTGCATGAGCGGGTCTCAAAACCGGCCCGCCGGCAAGGATCCGGCGCGCACGGTACGCGGAGCAAAGAACGAAGTAGACCAGAAAACCGCGCAGCACGCGGCCCCGCCTGACAATCCCCCAATCACAGCGCCCCACCGTCCGCCGTGCCACTGGCACCGCTCGCCGGGTTGCCGCGAGCTCTCAGCGCTGTCCAAAGTAGCGCAGCTTGAGCGCCTCGACACGGCCGCGATCGATGGCGCCCAGCACCTCCAGCGTCAGCGGCGCCGTCAACTGGCTGCCCCGTGGCAGCGCAAAGCCATAGCGGTCACGGTTGAACACGCGCCCCACCACGGCCAGTCCGGCATCCGGGTGCGTGTGCACGTGGTATTCAAGCACCGGCGCGTCGGCAATCACGGCGCGCACCTCGCCTGCGATCAGCGCACGGCTGGCCTGCTCCAGATCGGCGTAGGCACGCAGCGCCAGGCCCTGTTCGCGCGCGTAGGCCTCTTCGACGGTGCCCAGAAGCACGCCGACAGGATCGCCACGCAGGTCCTGCACGCTGTCGATCTGGCTGCGCAGGGTCTGCGCCGTCATCACGCTGGTGATCGACGAGGTGACGAAGGCCGCCACCGCTATGCCGCAGAGCAGCAGCAGCGCCTGCCAGACACGCCCCACCCAGCCAAACCAGTTCGTGCGCACCGGCGTCTGGCCGCTGACGGCAAACTTCATCGCGGTGTAGAAACCCTCGGCCAGACCATCGGGCCAGCGGCGCGGGAAGTCCTTGTCGAAGCGGCGGTCAAACAGCGTGAAACACAGCGTCGCCAGCAGCAGCGCCAGCGCGATCCAGCCATAGACCTTGGCGTAGCCCGCGCGCTGCAGGCCGCGCCACAGCCCCTCCCAGCCGCCGCCCTGCCCCTTGGAGACCATGATGCGCATGCCGCCATCGAACCAGGGCTGCGTGAAATCCATGCGCTGGGCGCGCTCTTGGTTGATCGTCAGGCTGCTGATCGCAAGGTCTACCTCGCCACGCTCGACCGCCTGCAGCAAGGCGCCAAAGCTGTCGTACTGACGATAGGCATAGGCCCGGCCGTCACGCGCGGCCAGTTCCTCCCACAACTCGATGGCCAGCCCCGTGGTGCGCCCGCCCTCCTGCATCACAAAGGGCGGCGCCACGGCCACCCCCACCGTCAGCGCCTGCGGCGCCGCCCGGGCCGCGCCCGTCGTCAACACCAAAACCCACAGCAGCCACGCCATGCGGCGCATGGCATACCCGGCGCAGACGGCAAGGGCTGCCCATGCCGCCGATGTCAGGGTCCACATCCACGGCCGGGCTTGCATGTCTTAGACGTTGAACAAGAAGTTCATCACGTCGCCATCCTTGACGACATATTCCTTGCCCTCGGCGCGCATCTTGCCTGCGTCCTTGGCGCCGGCCTCGCCCTTGTACTGGATGAAGTCGTCGAAGGCGATGGTCTGGGCGCGGATGAAGCCGCGCTCGAAGTCGCCGTGGATCACGCCGGCGGCCTGGGGTGCGGTGTCGCCCTTGTGGATGGTCCAGGCGCGCACTTCCTTGACGCCCGCGGTGAAATAGGTCTGCAGGCCCAGCAGGTCGTAGCCGGCGCGGATCAGGCGGTTCAGGCCGGGCTCGTCCTGGCCCATCTCGGCGAGGAACATGTCGCGATCCTCGTCGCTCATCTCGGCCATCTCGGCCTCTATTTTTGCGCAGATGGCCACCACGGGCGCGTTCTGCGCGGCGGCGTATTCCTTCAGGCGGTCCAGAAACGGGTTGTTCTCGAAGCCGTCCTCGGACACGTTGCCGACAAACATCGCGGGCTTGGCCGTGATCAGGCAGAACTGCTTGAGCAGCGGCGCATCTTCCTTCGAGACGGGCACGCTGCGCGCGGGCTTGCCCTCGTTGAGCGCGGCCTGCAGCGGCGTGAGCAGCGAGACGAGCTTGGCCGCCTCCTTGTCGTTACCGCTCTTGGCGGCCTTGCTGTAGCGGTTCAGCGCCTTCTCCACCGTGGCCAGGTCGGCCAGGCACAGCTCGGTCTGAATGACCTCGATGTCGGAGATCGGGTCCACGCGGCCGGCCACGTGGATCACGTTCGGGTCCTCGAAGCAGCGCACCACGTTGACGATGGCGTCGGTCTCGCGGATATGCGCGAGAAACTGGTTGCCCAGGCCTTCGCCCTTGCTCGCGCCGGCAACCAGGCCGGCGATGTCGACAAACTCGACGATGGCGGGCACGGTGCGCTCGGGCTTGACGATCTCGGCCAATTGCTTCAGGCGCGGGTCGGGCACCTCGACCACGCCGGTGTTGGGCTCGATGGTGCAGAAGGGGTAGTTCTCGGCGGCGATGCCGGCCTTGGTGAGGGCGTTAAAGAGGGTGGACTTGCCGACATTGGGCAGGCCCACGATGCCGCATTGCAGGCTCATGGCAGGGCTTTCGTAGGTACGGGAGACAAACCTGCCATTTTACGAGAGACAGGGAAGCCACACGCGCCACCGCTCCCGCCCCCGGCGATCTGGCACGCCGACCATGGCCGCCGCGGGGCCGGGAGCGCGGCTCCTACAATCCGCAACATGGCGCAGACTTTTGACGTATGTATCCGCGGTGCGGGCGTGGTGGGCCGCACCCTGGCTCTTTTGCTGGCGCGCGAGCGCCTGCGCGTGGCCCTGGTCGCGCCGCCCGCGGACCCGCGGGCCGTGACCGACGTGCGCGCCTACGCGCTCAATGCCGCCTCGCGCGCACTGCTTGAATCCGTGCGCGGCTGGCCCGACGCGCAGTACGCCACGGCCGTGCTGCAGATGCAGGTGCATGCCGACCAGGACGGCATGGTGCGCTTCGATGCCGCCCAGCAGGGCTGCGACGCGCTGACCTGGATCGTGGATGTGCCCGCGCTCGAAGCGCGCCTGGCTGACGCCGTGCGCTTTCAGCCCCTGGTGGAGCCGCTGACCGAGCCCGTGGCCGCGCCGCTCACCGTGGTCTGCGAAGGCCGCGCCAGCCGCACGCGCGAAGAGTTCGGCGTGGAATTCGACATCACCCCTTACGGCCAGCACGCGATCGCAACGCGGCTGGTCTGCGAGCGCCCGCACGGCCAGGTGGCGCGCCAGTGGTTTGCGCCCGACGGCAGCATCCTGGCCTTTCTGCCGCTCGATGGCGCAGAGGGGAACTCCGTGGCCGTGGTCTGGTCTGTTGCGCAGGAGCAGTCCGCACATTGGCTGCAGGCCAGCGACGAGGATTTCACGGCGCAGCTGCGCGTGGCCAGCCACGACAGCCTGGGCGCGCTGCAGGCATTGGGCCCGCGCGCAAGCTGGCCGCTGCAGCAGGCGCAGGCGCGCCACTGGTGCGGCGCCCTGCCCGGCGAGCGCGGCCAGAGCTGGGTGCTGGCGGGCGACGCCGCACACAACGTGCACCCGCTGGCCGGCCAGGGCCTGAACCTGGGCCTGGGCGACGCGCGTGCGCTGGCCCAGGTGCTGCAGGAGCGCGCGCCGTGGCGCGGCGTGGGCGACATGCGGCTGCTGCGCCGCTATGAGCGCGAGCGCAAGGCGGCGCTGCTGCCCATGGGCATGGCCATGGATGGCCTGCAGCAGCTGTTTGCGCGGCGCGAAAGCGCGCTGGCCGCGCTGCGCAACTGGGGCATGAAGGGCTTCGAGCGCAGTGGCCCGCTCAAGGCCTGGGTGGCACGCCGCGCCATGGGCGCGGATTGACGCCCCCGACCAACCTTTGGAAACGTAAGAACGGAACGACTCAATGAAATTTCTCCCCACCCTGCTGGCCACTGCCACCCTGTGCCTGGGCCTGAACGCCGCGGCGCAAGAGGCGACGATACGCAAGGCCCTGGCCGAGCGCATCCCGCAGCTGCAGCAGATCGACGAGGTGCAACCCACGCCGATGAAGGGGCTGTATGAAGTGCGCATCGGCACCGACCTGTTCTACACCGACGCCCAGGGCAACTACCTGATCCAGGGCGAATTGATCGACACCAAGGCGCGGCGCAACCTGACCGAGGACCGGCTGAACAAGCTCACGGCGGTGGACTTCAAGGCCCTGCCGCTGCAGGACGCCTTCACCATCGTGCACGGCAAGGGCGAGCGCAAGCTGGCCGTGTTCGAGGACCCGAACTGCGGCTACTGCAAGCGCTTCGAGAAGGACATGCAGAACGTGGACAACGTGACGGTGTACCTGTTCCTCTACCCCATCCTCAGCCCCGACTCGGCCGAGAAGTCGCGCAACATCTGGTGCGCCAAGGATCGCGCCGGCGCCTGGCAAGACCACATGCTGCGCGACAAGACCCCTGCCGCCGCAACCTGCGACACGGCGGCGCTGCAGCGCAACCTGGCTCTGGGGCGCAAGCACAAGATCACCGGCACGCCCACGCTGATCTTTGCCGACGGCTCGCGCGTGCCCGGCGCCGTCGGGGCACAAGAGGTGGAAAAGCGCCTTGCGGCAACCCTCGCGGCCCAGAAGTGACCACGCTTCACTCCTGATATGAGAGCTTCGAACGCGCGCTAATTCTTGAATTTCTTGTACTTTCATACTGAAATCTCGGAGTAGCGGGCGCTCGCAGCTATATTTTTCTACTGCCGTTTGCATCACCCATGTCCTCGTCGCCCCAGGCTGCCATTCACTACCGCATCGACCCCGGCAACCGCCACGCCCACCTCTACCGGGTGATGCTTACCGTGGCCACGCCTGCACGGGAGCAGGAACTGTCGCTGCCCGTGTGGATACCCGGCAGCTACCTGGTGCGCGAGTTCTCCAAGAACCTGCAGTCGCTGCGCGCGCACCAGGGCGGCAATGAAATCGCGCTCACGCAGCTGGACAAGCACCGCTGGCGGGCCGCGTGCCAGACCGGCACACCCCTGGTGCTGAGCTACGAGGTCGCGGCCTACGACAACTCGGTACGCACGGCCTGGCTCGATGCCACGCGCGGCTTCTTCAACGCCACCAGCCTGTGCCTGCGCGTGCACGGCCAGGAGGATGCGGCGCACCATCTCGAAGTGCTGCCGCCCGCGGGCCTGACCGGCTGGACACTGGCCACGGGCCTTGCGCCCGAGCAGGTGGACGCCGCGGGCTTCGGCCGCTACCGAGCCGGCAACTACGACGAGCTGGCCGACTGCCCCGTGGAAATGGGCCCGCTGTGGAGCACCCAGTTTGTCGCCTGCGGCGTGCCGCATCGCCTGGTCGTCGCGGGCGCCGCGCCCTCGTTCGACGGCACGCGCCTGGCACGCGACGCGCAGCGCATCTGCGAAGAAGCCATCCGCTTCTGGCATGGCGACGAGCGCCCGCCGTTTGGCAGCTACCTCTTCATGCTCAACGCCGTGGACGACGGCTACGGAGGCCTGGAGCACCGCAACAGCACGGCCCTGATCTGCGGCCGCCGTGACCTGCCGCGCCTGGGCCAGAGCGACAAGGAGCTGCAGGCCAGCGAGGGCTACACCACGCTGCTCGGCCTGATCAGCCACGAATACTTTCACGCCTGGAACGTCAAGCGCCTGCGCCCGGCCGAGTTCGCGCGCTACGACTATGCGCAAGAGAACTACACCGAGCTGCTGTGGTTCTTCGAGGGCTTCACCAGCTACTACGACGACCTGCTGCTGCGCCGCGCCGGCCTCATCGACCACGCCAGCTACCTCAAGCTGCTCACCAAGGCCATCAACCAGGTGCTGCAGACGCCGGGGCGGCTCGTGCAGTCCGTGGCGCAGGCGAGCTTTGACGCCTGGATCAAGTACTACCGCCAGGACGAGAACACGCCCAACGCCACGGTGAGCTACTACACCAAGGGCTCGCTCGTCGCCCTGTGCCTGGACCTGACGCTGCGCCGCGAAGGCCGCAGCACGCTCGACGACGTCATGCGTGCCCTGTGGCAGCGCACCGGCGCCGGCCCCATGGCCGAGGCCGACGTGCTCGCCGTGCTGCAGCAGCTCTCGGGCCGCGACTGGTCGGCCGAGATGGCCCAATGGGTGCATGGCACGCAGGACCTGCCCCTGGCCGAGCTGCTGGCCGCCCACGGCATCACGCTGCAGGCCGAGCCCGCCCAGCCCGCCCAGCGCCTGGGCCTGCGCGTGGCGGAAAACGGCGGCCTGCAGATCAAGACCGTGCTGCGCGGCGGCGCGGCCGAGGCCGCGGGCCTGATGGCCGGCGACGAATGGCTGGCCGTCGAGGCCCAGGGCCAGGCCTGGCGCCTGCACAAGCTGGCCGACCTGGCGCTCTACGCGGGCAGCGCC
>JAFECU010000173.1 GCA_018242005.1 Pseudomonadota bacterium
AAGGTGCGTGAGATCGCTGGCCTGACCCGGCGCCGCTCACCGAAAACTGCATTGGTCGAGCAGTGGATCGGCATAAGTCTCGACGAAGTCCTGCGCATGAAACCTTCCTTCGAGGCCTGGCAGGTCAATCGCTGGCCGCTCATTGAGCGGCGGATGTCGAGGCGCGACTGCCTTCGCTGGCTGGAGCGGCACGGTTATCCCCTGCCACCGAAATCAGCCTGTATTGGCTGCCCCTTCCATTCCGATGCAGCCTGGCGCCACATCCGTGATACCGATCCTGAAGCCTGGGCCGACGCCGTCAATCTCGACCGAACGATCCGCACCGGCTTTCGCGGAATTCGGGGTGAGGTCTATCTGCACCGTTCCGCCTTACCTCTGGACCAAGCCGACCTCACGACGGAGGCCGACCGTGGTCAACTCGATCTCTGGCCCAATGAATGCGAAGGGATGTGCGGTGTGTGAAGGCGGGTTTGCGCCTTTGCGCTTCTCAGGCTTTCCGGTCTTCCTGTCCTCAAGGCCGAAATAGAGTGAGAGGGGTGATGGGGTTTTTGTGACGGGTTTGAGACGAGAGAGAGGCTCTCGGCGCCCGTCGCGGAGACTACCACGATGGCAACATCCAGATCGCCCTGCGCGCGATGGAAGCGCCGCTGCGTGAGATCGTCGCCAATGCGGGCGAAGAGCCGTCGGTCATCGTCAACCAGGTGAAGGCCGGTTCCGGCAACTTCGGCTACAACGCCGCCAATGGCGAGTTCGGCGACATGGTGGCCTTCGGCATCCTGGATCCGACCAAGGTCACCCGCACCGCGCTGCAGAACGCGGCCTCCATCGCGGGCCTGATGATCACCACCGAAGCCATGGTGGCCGAGGCGCCGAAGAAGGAAGCCCCGGCCCACGACCACGGTGGTGGCGGCATGGGTGGCATGGGCGGTATGGACTTCTAAGTCCACCCATCGCGCCAGTGGTGGCGCGAAGGCGTCCGCGCAGCGGGCGAACCGCGCCCTCCAGCAAGCAAGCGTGACCACGAAGCCCGGCCTTTTGCCGGGCTTCGTGCTTTCTGGCGTCCGACGTGGGAAACGCCCTGTCTTAAGCGCGGCGATGTCCGATACGAAAACCGGAAAAGGCCGATATGAACCGGCCGGGGCGGGCGCAAGCCTGAGCAGCCATTCCCTGCACCGGAGTGTTTCGTGCCGCGCTTCGCCGCGACCGTGTCGCAGCTGCAGGATGCCGTGGCGCACGCAACGTCGCCGGCAGCGCATCTGCCCACGGCTCGCTATGCGCCTCACCGTCCCGAGCGCACGCTGCTGTATTCGCTGGTGCAGGCGCATTGGCCGGACTTTCTCGCGCGCCGTGAGGTAGAAGACCGCCCGCTGCCCGAGTATGTGCGCGAGGAGTTCGAGACCTACCTGCGCTGCGGCGTGCTCGAGCACGGCTTCCTGCGCGTGGTCTGCGAGCAGTGCCGGGCCGAGAGGCTGGTGGCGTATTCCTGCAAGAAGCGCGGCTTCTGCCCCAGCTGCGGGGCGCGGCGCATGGCCGAGTCGGCGCGGCATCTGGTGGACGAGGTGTTCGGCCCGCGGCCGGTGCGGCAATGGGTGCTGAGTTTCCCGTACCCGTTGCGCTTCCTGTTCGCCAGCAAGCCTGAGGCGATCGGCCCGGTGCTGGGCATCGTGCATCGTGTGATCGCCGGTTGGCTTGCCGATCAGGCCGGCGTGCCGCGGGATACGGCGCAATGCGGCGTGGTGACCCTGATCCAGCGCTTCGGCAGCGCGCTGAATCTCAACATCCACTTCCACATGCTGTGGCTCGACGGCGTGTACGAGGACACCACCGAGCGTCCGCAGCGCAAGCCGCGCCTGCACCGCACCCGTGCGCCCACATCGGCGCAACTGACGGAACTGGCCAACACCATCGCGCATCGCGTGTGCCGGCACCTGTCGCGCCGCGGCTGGCTCGAAGGCGAAGACGAATCCGTGTTCCTGTCCGACAGCGCGGGTAGCGACGACGGCATGGATGGGCTGCGGATGAGTTCGATGACCTACCGCATCGCCACCGGTCGCGACGCTGGCCGCAAGGTCGTCACGCTGCAAACATTGCCCGGTGACGCAGGCTCGCTGGAGGGCGACGCCGGCAAGGTCGGCGGCTTCTCGCTGCATGCCGGCGTGGCCGCGGAAGCACACGAAAGCCACAAGCTCGAAAAGCTGTGCCGCTACATCACGCGCCCGGCGATCAGCGAGCAGCGGCTGTCGATCTCACCGCAGGGTAGGGTGCGGTATCAGCTCAAGACGCCGTGGCGCAATGGCACCATGCATGTCGAATGGGATGCGGTGGACTTCATCGCCAAGCTGGCGGCACTGGTCCCGCCGCCACGCGCGCATCTCACCCGCTTCCACGGCGTATTCGCCCCGAACGCGAATCTGCGTGCGCAGCTGACGCCCTCGGGGCGCGGCAAGCGGCCTGCGGGCGATGCGGCGCCAGTGGACGTCAGCGCCCACGACGAGCCGCGCAGCCCCGAGCAGAAGCGCCGTGCGATGAGCTGGGCGCAACGGCTCAAGCGGGTCTTTTCCATCGACGTCACCACCTGCGCCCACTGCGGCGGCGCGGTGCGGATCGTCGCCAGCATCGAAGACCCCAAGGCCATTCGCGCCATCCTCGCCCACTTCGAGAAGCACGGCGCGCTGGAGCAAGCGCACTACCGGCCCGCAGCGCGCGCGCCGCCGCCGGCCGCGTGACGAGGTGCCGGCCACACAGCCGGCAGCCAAGCCAGAGTCCGATCCGATGCGGCCACGACCCCGCAGGGCTGCGCTCGGCCCTGTGCCGGGATTCGGTGAGAAATGGCTACGCACTGAGCCGTTGCGCGGCCCCGCGATGTCGAAAACCCACGCATGAACCCCCGATCTGTGCCCGATCTGTGCCCAAAGCGGCGCTTGCGTGGCCGCTTCCTACCCGCCAGACTCGCCAAAAAGGGCGGTTGAACTTCCTATACCCCGTCGCGGTCCTGTTCTGGATAGGCGGCGTCGGTTTCGTCACCTGGGTGCTGATGCCGACGCTTAAGGCAACGGAACTGCCGCAGGATCGCTTGCGCCGTTTTCAGCAGATGGAGGCGCGCTTTGCCTGGCAGGCACGCCTGTGGGTTCTGCTTGCCGGCGCAAGTGGCCTGTGGCTGGTGGCGCGCGCCGATCTGTGGAGCCGCTTCCTCGACGGCCGGTTCTGGTGGATGCACCTGATGGTCGCACTCTGGACCGTGTTTGCGCTGATGTTGCTCGTCATCGAGCCGCTGCATCTCCATCGCCGCCTCGCCAATACACAGTCACCAGAGGCGGATTTCGCTTGAATGATCCGGCTGCATCAGTTATTACTTGCCGTCAGCATCATAACAATTTTGGGCGCGGTAGGCGGTAGTCACGGACTATTCTGAACGGAGGGGGTTTGGGGCATGAAGAGCTATCAAACGACATTCAGCATCAAAAGGCTGTGGATCATCCTGTCGGTCGGCATGGTGGTCATGTTCGGAATCCTACTGTTGCTGGGCCAGCAGATCTACCAGCAGGCGCCGCCCATTCCCGAAGCGGTGAAATCCCAAAGCGGCGAGACATTGTTCACGCGCGCGGACATCGAGACCGGCCAGAATATCTGGCAGTCGATCGGCGGCATGGAACAGGGCTCGATCTGGGGCCATGGCAGCTATCTGGCGCCCGACTGGAGCGCCGACTGGCTGCACCGCGAGGCGGAGGCATTGCTCGCCCTGTCGGCCTCGCAACCTCTCCCAGGCGTGTCCGCGACGCAGGCGGAGGCTATGCGAAGGGCCGGGCTGCAGGAGGAGATGCGTAGGAACACCTACGACCCTGCATCCGGCGTCATCACGGTCAGCGACACCCGCGCGCGCGCGATCCGGCAGGTACAGCAGCATTTCGTAAGCCTGTACGATGGCGGCGATCCTGCCTCGCTAAAGCTCCGCCGCGACTATGCCTTCCCGGTCTATGGCGAGCTGTCGGCCGCGGAAGCCCGGCAGCTTACCGCCTTCTATTTCTGGACGGCCTGGGGGGCGACCACCGATCGTCCGGGCCAGAACATCACTTATACCAGCAACTGGCCGCACGAACCCCTGGTGGGCAATAGCCCAACCACCGGTACATTGTTGTGGAGCCTTGCGTCGGTCATCCTGCTGCTTGCGGCGGCAGGCGCACTCATCGCCTATTACGCCAAGCAGTTCGACGTCTGGCGCGGCGACATCCTGCCCGAGGGCGGCATGGCGACCTCTGATCTTCTGGGACAGGCCGTCATCACACCGTCGATGCGGGCTACCGCGAAATATTTCTGGGTCGTCTGCGCGTTGTTCGTGGGGCAGGTGCTGCTGGGCATTGTCACCGCTCATTATGCGGTCGAGGGACAAGGGCTCTATGGCCTGCCTTTTGCAGAATATCTTCCCTACACGATCACCCGCACATGGCACACGCAACTCGCGGTGCTGTGGATCGCCACGGCATGGCTGGCGACCGGGCTCTATGTCGCGCCGATGCTCGGGGGACGCGACCCCAAGTTCCAGCGGCTCGGCGTCAACTTTCTGTTCGTCAGCCTTCTGGTCATCGTCATCGGCTCCTTTGCCGGGCAATGGGCGGCCGTCCACCGCTTCTTCACCAGTCTGACGGCGAATTTCTGGTTCGGTCATCAGGGCTATGAATATGTCGATCTCGGCCGCTTCTGGCAGATCTACCTCCTGATTGGCCTGTTCCTCTGGGTGGCGCTGGTGGTGC
>JAFECU010000174.1 GCA_018242005.1 Pseudomonadota bacterium
CTTCGCCTTGTCTGCGGTTGCCCGGCAGTGGCCTGGCTGGGTATGCGAGCCGCTGTGGCATGACACGCTGGCGGTCGCCGTGGCCAAGCGCTCCCACCTGCTGGCCTACCGTGAAGTGCCGTGCGAGGAAGTGCTCAAGCAGCCCTTGATCCGTGCGCAGTCAACGGCCGGCGAGCCGTGGCGCGCGGTGGCCCAGCGTGTCCTCGGGGATGCGCTGCAGGATCGAGAGCAGCTGGTCAGCTCTTTCGACATCGCGATGACGCTCGTGTCAGCCGGGTACGGCATCGTCGTCGCGCCGTCTGCGAGGCTTGCTGGCTACTTGAACCACAGCATTGCCGCGCGGCCGCTGGCTGGCGCACCGACCGTCGTAATGGCTTACCTCCTGCATCCCCGGGCGCGCCTGAACGAACCCATGGCGAGGTTCATCCAACGTGCTCGCAGCGTGTCCGGGGACCTCGTAGCACCTACTGAGCAACGTCGTGCTCTGCGGATACCACTGTTACTGAACAGGCCATCCGGCCACGTGAGCACGTGGCCCGACGATCATAGTCATCGCCTGTAACCGGCGGCACCCGGCCAGAAGCGGCCGTTCACCTCGCGCTCCCAGTTTGACCGGCGGGGAGGACCCGGAAGGCAGCTTTCCGGCATCGCGCCTGCACCTCTGGTCGGCTCGACTCGGGCATGAGCGGCCGTTGTTGCGCGACCACCTTGCCAGCGCACACCTCAGAACCCGGAGTCAGCCCTTCGGCACTTTTCCGAAGATTCGCTCCCCGAGCCTGCGTGCCAATGTGTCGTGATCCTGGCGCTTGAGCGGCATCCCCTCGAAAGCGCCATCGATCATCAGATGACTGAGGCCGTGCGCCAAACTCCAGCCTGCCATCGCAAGGTCGGAGCCGCGCTCTTTGTCGTGCGCAATCGCAGCCTTCAGCACGAAGCCGAACGCCCCTTCGGCCGCCAGCTTCAAGCCGGGGTGGTCCTCCTTCTGGGCGAGCAGCGGGCCGAACATCAAGCGATATCGCTCAGGTCTTTCGCGAGCAAACGCGACGTAGGCTTGCGTGACGCGCAGCAATTGCTCACGCGTGTCAGGCACCGATACGGATTCGGCCATTGCACGTCCGAGCGCTTCGAAGCCACGTTGCGCAACGGCTGCGAGCAGGTCGTTCAGGCTCGCAAAATGGTGGTACGGCGCACCATGCGACACCCCGGCCGCCCGTGCGACATCGCGAAGCGTCAGCGCCTGGGCACCGCATTCGTCAAGAACCCGATCGGCCGCGTCGAGCAGGCTGGTCCGCAGATTGCCGTGGTGATATCGGCGGGCAGGCTCGCTCGAAACGCGCGCCGCCTTGCCACGGGCCTCTTTGGTTTTCATTGCTGGTTTCATGATGCGATCTTGACACACGAAGGATCGATCTGCAGAATCACAATCTTTCTTCCTTAAAGATTGAAGTCGACCGGAGCCATCATGAGCCCTGCCTACATCTTCATCGCCGCCGCCGCCGCGGTCCTGGGTTCGCTGGGCGGCCTGCACCTGCTCTACACCTTCCACGGCGACAAGCTGCATCCGCGGGATCCGGCCGTGCGTGACGCGATGGAGCATTCGAACCTAGTCATCACGCGCCAGACGACGGTTTGGCGGGCCAACCAAGGATTCAACGCCACCCACGGCCTAGGTATCGTCGCCTTCTCGCTGGTTTACGGCTACCTGGCGGTGCAGCGACCGGAAGTTCTGCGAGACGCCCCGTTCCTGATGGGACTGGGCATGGTCGTCCTGCTGGCCTATCTGGTGCTTGCGCGACGCTACTTCTTCAGCATCCCATTTCGCGGCGTGGCCCTGGCGTGCGTCATGTACGGCATCGGCTGGATGCTTGCGTGAACGTCACTGTCGTCGGCGCGGGGATCGCGGGGCTGACGGCCGCCTGGCGGTTGCAGCGAGCGGGCTGCGACGTGGTGGTCGTGGAGGCAAGCGATCGGCCCGGCGGTCGAATGACGACCGATCTGATCGACGGGCATGCGGTCGATCGCGGCGCCCAGTTCCTGTCGACGCGATACCGAGTGATTCTCGACCTTTTGAGGGAATTCGATCTCGAAGCACAGTGGTGCGAATCGACGCAGCGTTCGGCGATCGTCAAAGGCGGCAGGCCACTGGCCATGGAGGCCACGCGTCCCCTGGACGCAAGGCAACTGGTTCCCACCGCTTCGCTGCTGCGTCTAGCCTGGCATCGGTGGCGTTCTGCGCGCAGAGTCGAGCGCGCGGACACCAGTTCCTACGCCTCCTGGGCCGCAGTCGACGATGTGACCCTGTCCGGCTGGCTGAGGCAACACGCTGGCCAAGACGTGCTGGAGTACATCTTCGAGCCCATGGTGCACGGCTTCTACTTTCAGACGCCCGAGGAGACTTCCTTTGCCCTGGGAATGGTGTTGATGGAATTCGGGGTGCGGCGCTCACGCACCTGCGCACTTCGCGACGGCCTGGGTGTATTGCCCCAGGCCTTGGCCGGCCGGCTCGACGTGCGGTACGAGTCGCCCGTGATCTCCATCGAGAGGCGAGATGGATGCTTCGCAGTCCAGGCCACGGCAGGCGTTGTGGCGACCGATGGGGTCGTTGTCGCCGTACCGGCTCCGATGGCCAAGAGGATCCTTGTGTCCAGCGGCACACCGTTGGACCTGGATACCGCGGCGCGAGACTTGCTGCTTACGGAGTACAGCGCATCGATCAACGTGGCCTGCCTGCTCGACGAAGCGTTCGAGCTGCCGGATCCCCTCCGGTGCTGCTACGGGTTGCTTGTCCCAAGGCTCGAGCGTGGTGCCATTGCGGCCGTCGGGATCGAGAACAACAAGCGTCCCACGGCACATGGTCGGGCCTGCCACCTCAATTTGATGTTTGACGCGGACGCCGCTCAAGCACACATGCGAGACGACGAGGCTGCAATCGTCGACGTCGCCCTTCGCGATGTCCGGCCGTGGCTCGGCGACCTATCACGTCATGTTCGGCAATCGAGAGTCTTTCGATGGCCACTCGCGGAGCCGAAGTCCAGGGTCGGTCGGGCCCGCCTGATCGCCACCTATCGGCAGCACTGCGCTTGCGACGGCCCGAAGGTCGTGCTTGCCGGCGATTACGTTGGCATGCCGTTCACAGAAGGGGCGGCTGAATCAGGGGAGTGGGCGGCTTCGTCCCTGCTGGCCGCCATGACTGGCGAGTCCTCGGCAGCATGACATGAACGTGTTCGTCCTCGGAGGCACGGGCGCGATCGGGCGCCATGCCGTGCGGGCGTTGATCGCCGACGGCCACGTCGTTACAGCCCTTGCACACAGCGCCCGCGGCGCCGCATGGCTCGACCAACAGGGCGTCAAAGTGATCTCGGTGTCGATATTCGACCGGGCGCGGCTGTCAGAGGGCTTCGCGGGCCAGGACGCCGTGATCAATCTGGCCACTGCGCTTCCTGCGACGGCACGTTTCTGGCGGATGACGGCGTGGGCCGAGAACATTCGCATCAGGACAGAGGGCTCTGCCACCGTTGTCGACGCTGCCCTGGATGCAGGCGTGCCACGCTTGATCCAAGAGTCGGTAAGCATGATCTACCGTGACCGAGGCAGCCAGTGGATCGACGAGTCCTGGACCACCGACGAATATCCGATGGCGCGGTCGAACCTCGCTGCCGAAGGTAGCGCCGATCGGTTCAACCGTCTGGGCGGCGCCGGCGTCGTGATGCGCTTCGGTTGGTTCTATGGCCCCGGAGCCCGGCACAGCGAGGAATTCCTTGGCTTGGCAAGACGCTATGGTGTCTGCGTCATGATGGGTGAAAGCGAGACGTACGTGAGTTCGCTTCACGTGGCTGATGGAGGGCGTGCAGTTGCCGCCGCGCTGCGGGCGGACCCAGGGATCTACAACGTCGTCGATGACGAACCCCTGACCAAGCGTGAGTTCGCCGACGCACTCGCGCACGCCGCTGCAAGACGAATCTTCATCCGGGCACCCGGAAGGCTGGCACGACTGTTCGGCGACGGAACCACTTCACTAACACGGTCGCTTCGTGTCTCCAACGTGGCGTTTAAGCTGGCAACCGGCTGGTCGCCAAGTTATCGCAGCGCGCGCGACGGGATGATCGCCATGTCCCAAAGCCACCTCGAGTAGACGGCTGCCTTTTTTTTCGAGGAACCTTGCAGAGGTCGGTCCGAGCGTCAGGCAGCTTTGGAGGAGCCTGACGGGCAGCTCTGGGTCGAGTCCCGCCGTTGGCTCGATCACGCTGCCTGAGTTACTAACCAAGATCAATCAGACTGGGTGGTATGAGCGATCAGAGTCTGCATTCTCGACGCGCAGTTCGATAGGCATCTTACCGGGAGGCATGCCAAGCCCGAGAGGCCGGCGTTCGCCGCGCGCCGCTCAGGCCAACCTCGCCTGCTGCGGGGACCACTCGCTTTCCTTCACGGCTGTGCTCACTGCCATGACGAGCTTGTCGAGATTGCTGGCCGTCACGCCCTCCAGTGCCGAATGCCCCCGCAGCATCGAGCGCGGTTGCAGTAGTGCATGGTAGATCTGCCAAGGGTCCGCACCCCTGGTCAGCTTCAGGACGGACTGGATCAGCTCGTGCTTGAGTGGGTCGAGGTGCCAGTCCGGCACGCGCTGGCCGCGGTTGCCTACGTTCAACGCCAGCAAGTTGCCCGCCTTGATCTCGTAGCTGATCCACCTGCGGGATTTGCCCGCCATCCTGGCAAACGCAGCGACGGGAAGGTTGTGCGGAGCCCCGAAAACATCGAACAGTCCCACCCACTCGCGCTGAATGTCCGAAGGCACCAGCGGCGCGGCCGATCGAGGGGGCGGAACCGCC
>JAFECU010000175.1 GCA_018242005.1 Pseudomonadota bacterium
ATGGTGTGTAGTCCTTGCTCAGGCGGCTTGCAGGGTGAGCTTGCCGGCGAGGATTTCCTCGGCAAACATTTCGGCGGTGCGGGCGGCGGCTGCCGTCATGATGTCCAGGTTGCCGGCGTACTTGGGCAGATAGTCGCCCAGGCCTTCGACCTCCAGGTAGACGCTGACGCGCTTGCCGTCGAACACCGGGCCGTTGACGAGTTTGTAGCCGGGCACATATTTCTGCACCTCGGCCATCATGGCGTGAATGCTGGCGGTGATCCTCTCCTGGTCGGGCTCTTCGGCCGTCAGGCAGTGCACGGTGTCGCGCATGATGAGCGGCGGCTCGGCGGGGTTGATGACGATGATGGCCTTGCCTTGCTTGGCGCCACCCACGCGTTCGATGGCGCCGGCCGTGGTGCGCGTGAATTCGTCGATGTTCTTCCTGGTGCCGGGGCCGGCGGATCTGCTCGATACCGTGGCGACGATTTCCGCGTAGGGCACGGTCTGCACGCGCGAGACCGCTGCCACCATGGGGATGGTGGCCTGGCCGCCGCAGGTGACCATGTTGACGTTCATCTCGCGCCGGCCCACATGCTCGGGCAGGTTGACCGGGGGCACGCAGTAGGGGCCGATGGCCGCGGGTGTCAGGTCGATCATCATCGCGCCCGTTTCGTTGACCTTGCGCGAGTTCTCGGCGTGCACGTAGGCGCTGGTGGCGTCGAAGACGATTTGCACGCCGTCCGCCTTCATGTGGGGCACGAGGCCGTCCACGCCCTCGTGCGTGGTCTTGATGCCCATCTCGCGGGCGCGCTTCAAGCCATCGGATTCGGGGTCTATGCCCACCATCCATACGGGCTCGAGCACGGGGCTCCTCTGCAGCTTGGCCAGCAGGTCGGTGCCGATGTTGCCCGGGCCTATCAGGGCGCATTTGATCTTGCGGGTCATGAATTTCCTTTCTGTTTCATTCGGTGAAGGCGATGGAGCACTCGCCCAGGCCGGCGATGGCCATGGTGAAGCGGTCACCCGCCTGCGCGGGCACGAGGGGCGCGAGTGAACCCGACAGGATCAGCTCGCCCGCCTTGAACGGGATGCCAAACGCGCCCAGGGTGTTGGCCAGCCAGGCCACGGCCTCGGCCGGGTGGCCCTGCACGGCGCTGCCCAGGCCGCTGCCCGCGGGCTCGCCGTTCTTCCACATCTGCATGGCGGCGGCGGCCAGGTCCAGGCTGCGCGGGTCGGTGCGCTGGCGGCCGACGACGAAGACGCCGCAGCTGGCGTTGTCGGCCACGGTGTCCTGGATCTTGATCTTCCAGTCGTTGATGCGCGAATCGACGATCTCGAAACAGGGCGCCACCCAGGCCGTGGCGGCCAGCACGTCCTCGCGCGTCACGCCAGGGCCCTGCAGGTCGCTTTGGAGCATGAAGGCGATCTCGCCCTCGGCGCGCGGCTGGATCAGGCCGGCCGCGGACAGCGATACGCTCGCCCCGTCCTCGTACTGCATCCGGTCGGTGAGGAAGCCGAAGTCCGGCTGGTGCACGCCCAGCATGTCCTGCACGGGCTTGGAGGTCACGCCGATCTTCTTGCCGATGACGCGCTCGCCGTCCTGCTCGCGCCGAGCGAGAAAGCGCAGCGAGATGCGGTAGGCGTCTTCCACCGTCAGGTCATGAGTGTCACTCAGGGGCGCAAGTGTGTGGCGCGCGCGCAGCGCATCGTAAAGTGCATCGCCCAGTCGTTCCGTCAATGTCGTGGTCATGGTTCAGCCGTGTTGCAGAAAGTCGATACAGGCGCGATTGAACATGTCTCGATGCTCCACCTGCACCCAGTGGCCGCAGCGGTTGAGCACCACCATGCGCGCCTGCGGGCAGTTTTGCACGAGTTTGTCCGTGCCGCTCACGGGGTTGAACTGGTCATTCACACCCCAGAAGCCGAACACCGGGCATTTGAGCTCGCGCAGACGCGCCGTCATGTTCGGCACCTTGAGGATGGAGCGCGCGGCCTGGGTCTGCGTCGCGGCGATCGGGGCGCGCTCGTTGATGATGTCGTCAGTCAGCAGCGTGGGGTCGTAGAGCTGCATGGTCATCACGTCGCGCATGGCCTCCGCGCCGGTCTTGCCTGACTGGTAGATCTTGAACATGTTGGCAATGCCGGGCATGGCCAGGTACGTGTCCAGATCTTCCACGCCGCCCGGAGCCATGAGGATCAGGCGCTTGACCTCTTCGGGATAGGCCAGCGCATAGCCCAGTGCCACCGCGCCACCCAGCGAATTGCCCAGCAGCGTGATGCTTTTCAGGCCCAGGGCATCGACCAGGCCCTTGACGCCGGCGACGAAGAAGTCCAGGTCATATTGCTCGATATCGGGTTTGCTCGACAGGCCGTAGCCCAGCAGATCGGGCACGATGCAGCGGTAGCCGGCCTTGGCGAACACCGGATAGTTGCCCTTGAAATTGCTGTAGCCGCTGGCGCCGCCGCCCGCGCCATGGAGGAAGATGACGACTTCGCCCTCGCCCTGCTCGTGGTAATGGATGGTCTGCGCGCTGCCCGCGACAGGGGCGATCTCGGCGAACTTGCCGACAGGAATGGGACTGGTTGTCGTCATGTAGTGGCTCGGTGAAATAACACGGGTTGCGGGGAATCAGGAGGCGGCCGCGGCCGTCCACAGCTTGGGCAGGCCGGGGTCGGTGGCGCGAATGAATTGTTTGAGCAGGTTGCGCAGCAGCGCCGCCTCGGCCTCGCCCATGCGTTCGAGCACGTCGGCCTCCTCGGCCTTGGCAGCGGCGATCACATGCAGTATCGAATCGCGCCCAGATGCAGTCAGGGCATACGCTGCATGCTCGTCTTTTTGCAGTAGTCCACGGTCGCACAGCTGCTGCAGCAGCACGGCCCCCACGTCGATGCCGGTGTAGGCGATGTGGGCGGCAATGTCGGCACCCGCCATGGCATCGCGCACGCTCAGGAGCGAAAGCACGAAAAAATCGGCATCGGACAGGCTGCGCTCGTTGAGCAGCGCACGAATGCCACCCAGAAACTGATAGTGCGCGCGCCCCAGCAGGTAGCCAATCAAGTTCTCGGAATACAGGCTGCCGGCGGTGTCGGCCTGCGCCTCGGTGGAGACGGCCAGCGCCTTGCGCGAGGCCAGTGCGTACTGTCCCGTGACGTACAGGAGCGGCAGGCGCTGCGAGCGGTCATAGGACAGAACCTGGCCGACGAAGATGATGTGGTCGCCGCCGTCGTACTGGAACATCGTCCTGCACTGAAAGCGCGCGCTGCAGCCGGGCAGCAGAGGCGCGTCGCTCACGCCCTGCTCCAGCTGCTGCTGGCCAAACTTGTCCTCGCCCGCACGGGCGAACAGGTTGGACAGCGCCTCCTGCTCCTGCGACAGGATGTGCACGTTCCAGTGCTCGCCGCCGGTGAAGGCGTCCAGGCTGCGCGCGTTCTTGGCCAGGCTCCACAGCACCAGCGGCGGGTCGATCGAGACGGAGTTGAAGCTGTTGGCCGTCACGCCCACGGGCGAGCCGTCGGCCGCCCGAGTGGTGACGATGGTGACGCCCGTGGCAAACATGCCCAGCGCCTGGCGAAAGTCCTTGGGGTCGAAGTGTTGCGGTGTTTCCATATCTGCGCTCCTTGGGGCGTTGCAGACGCAGGATGCGCGCCGCGGCGGCAGCGCGAATCCTCCACTTGGACTACCCGCAGCAACCAGTGGGTCAGAAGGAGATTTCCGTTAGTCCGTACGGACGATGAACAAACATGGCCTTGCGCGGACGATGCTGGCACACCATGGCAATGCTGGGTTGCCTTGGACCCCACCACCTGGAGACACCTGCATGAGCAACGTCCACGACGACTACCTGACCCCCGAGGCACTGACCCTCATCGAGCGCGCCCGCGCCCTCGTGCCGCTGTTGGCCGAACGCGCCCACGCGGCCGACCGCGACGGCCGCGTGCTGCCAGAAACCATCAAGGCGATTGACGACGCCGGACTCTATCGCGTGCTGCAGGCCAAGCGCTGGGGCGGCTACGAGCTCGATCCGCGCGTGTTCTACACCATCCAGATGACGCTGGCCGAGGGCTGCATGTCCACCGCCTGGATGTACGGCGTGCTGGGCGTGCACCCCTGGCAGCTGGCCCTGTTCCCCGAGCAGGCGCAGCAGGATGTCTGGGCCGGGAACAACGGTACGCGCATTGCCTCCACCTACATGCCCACAGGCAAGGCCACGCCCGTCGAAGGCGGCTACCGGTTCAGCGGCCGCTGGGGTTTCTCCACCGGCTCCGAGCATTGCGAGTGGCTCTTTCTGGGTGGCCTGCTGCCCAAGAAGGATGGCTCGGGCCAGCTGGAACACACCACGTTCCTGGTGCCCAAGTCGGACTACCGCATCGTGGAAAACTGGGACGTGATCGGCCTGCGTGGCACCGGCAGCCATGACATCGTCGTGGAAGACGTGTTCGTGCCCGAACACCGCACTCAGCGCACCAACGACCACAGCGACGCAGGCTGCCCCGGCCGCGCCACCAACCCGGGCTGGCTCTACCGCATCCCGTTCACCCAGGTGTTCCAGCGTGCCGTGTCGTCGGCCTGCATTGGCGCGCTCGACGGGGCGATCGAAAGCTTCCGCCAGCGCTCCATTGCCCACATCGGCAAGCACGGCATCAAGATGGCCGAAGACGTCAACGCCCAGCAGGCCGTGACCGAGGCCATGATGGCCACCGATCAGCTCAAGCTCGTGCTGTTTCGCAACTACGCGCGCATCGTGCACTGCGCCAAGACGGGTGACGCCATGTCCGTGGAAGAGCGCCTGCTGCAGCGTGCCCAGGCGGCCAGCGTGCCCAAGGTCACGTTCGATCGCGCCAACGACCTGATGCGCGCCTGCGCCGCATCGGGCACCTTCAAGACCAACCCCATCGAGCGCGTTCTGCGCGACATCGCCACCGGCCGCGGCCATATCGCCAACAACACCGACGCCTATGTGCGCGCCCATGGCGCGGTGATGCTGGGCCTGCCCAACGCCGACCCTTATATCTGAACCCGCGCACACCACTGCCAGTACCTCCCTCTCCCGCGAGCGGGAGAGGGAGTTGGGGAACCTGCCCCAAGAGAACCAACGCAAGGAGACATGGTGGAACAGAACGAATATGACGTCGTCGTGGTCGGCTCGGGCGCCGGTGCGCTGCTGGCCGCGATCCGCGCGACGGACCAGGGCCTCAAGACCCTGGTGGTGGAGAAAATGCCCCTGGTCGGCGGCACCTCGGCCATCAGCGGTGGCGGCATATGGATTCCGGACAACCACGACATGGCCAAGGCCGGCCTGCGCGACAGCGTGCAGGCGGCTTTCCGCTATGTCAAAACCTGCGCACGCGGCCTGGCCAGCGACGACCGCATCCTGGCCTATGTGGAGACGGCGCGCCACATGGCGCGCTACCTCGGCGAGATCGGCGTGCCCTACCGCTGCGTGCCCTCGTACGCCGACTACTACCCCACGCTCGAAGGCGCCATGCCCGGCGGGCGCACCATGGATCCCATGGACTTCAACGCCGGCAAGCTCGGCGTGCAGGAGCTGGAGCTGTTGCGCCCCACGAGCCCAGGCCAGCTGATCCTGGGCCGAATGCACATCAATGCCTTCGAGGCGCGCACCATGCTGGCGCGCGAACGCAAGGCCAAGTTCGTGCTCATGTGGATGATGGCGCGCTACTTCCTTGACTACCCCTGGCGCAACAAGACCCGCCGCGACCGGCGCCTGACCGGCGGCCAGGCGCTGATGGGCGGCCTGTTCACGGCGCTGCGCAAGCGCGGCATCACGCTGTGGCTGGAAAGCCCGTTGCAGTCGCTGACCGAAGAAAATGGCCGAGTGACCGGTGTGGTGGTGCGCCGCAATGGCCAGGACGTGACGGTAAAGGCACGCCGCGCCGTGGTCATGGGCGCGGGCGGGTTCGAGCGCAACCAGCAGATGCGCGAGCAATATCTGCCCCAGCCCACCAACCAGGCCTGGGTGGCCACCCCGCCCGAGGCCAACACCGGCGACGCCATTCGCGCCGGCGCTGCCGTGGGCGGCGCCCTGCACCTGATGGCCCATACCTGGGGCGCGCCCACCATCTTCGTGCCCAAGGAGGAAAAGCACCGCGCCATGTTCGTCGAACGCTCCATGCCCGGCTGCATGGTGGTGAACGCGCGCGGCGAGCGCTTCCTGAACGAATCCGGCCCCTACCCCGAGTTCCAGCAGGCCATGTACGCCAACCATGCCCAGACCGGCGGCGCCGTGCCGGCCTGGATCGTGTTCGACGCCACCTTCCGCGCCAACTATCCTATCGGCCCCATCATGCCCGCCATGGCCGTGCCCGACAGCAAGCTGCGCAAGAGCTGGCTGAACACCGTGTACTGGAAGGGCGAGACCCTCGAAGAACTGGCGCAGCAGATCGGCGTCGATCCACAGGGCCTGGTGGCCAGCGCCAAGCTCATGACCGAGTTCGCCAAGACCGGCAAGGACCTGGACTTCGGCCGTGGCGACAACGTGTTCGACCGCTACTATGGCGACGTCAACGTCAAGCCCAACCCCAACCTCGCGCCCATAGAAAAAGGCCCGTTCTACGCCATGAAGCTCTACCCGGGCGACATCGGCACCAAGGGCGGCCTGCTGACCGACCGCGACGCGCGCGTGCTGGGCGAAGACGGCCAGCCCATAGAGGGCCTGTACTGCGTGGGCAACAACAGCGCCTCGGTGATGGGCCCGTCCTATCCCGGCGCGGGCTCCACGCTCGGCCCGGCCATGACCTTTGCCTACCGCGCCATCGCCCACATCATGGGCAAGCCGATTGCGCTGGAGCACCCGGAACTGCTAGACCAATCCAGGCAGCTGGAGGCCGCATGAGCGAGGCCCGCGCCAGCACGGTCACGCCCATTGCTGCGCCGCTGCTGCTGGCCAGCGCACAGGATGCAGAGTGGAGCGAGAGCGCTGACGTAGTCGTGGTCGGCTGGGGCGCGGCCGGCGCCTGCGCCGCACTGCAGGCGCGCCACGAGGGCGCGAGCGTGCTGGTGGTCGACCGCTTTGAGGGAGGAGGCGCGAGCGCGCTCTCGGGCGGCGTGGTGTATGCGGGTGGCGGCACGGCGCAGCAGCGCCAGGCGGGATTTAGCGACAGCCCCGAGCTCATGCACACCTACCTGCAGCATGAGATCAACGGCGTGGTCAGGGGCGACACGCTGGCACGTTTTTGCCGTGACAGTGTCGCCAACCTGGAGTGGCTGGAGGGCCACGGCGTGCACTTTGACGCCACCATGCCGGACCACAAGACCTCTTACCCGCCGGACGGGAAATACCTCTACTACTCGGGCAACGAAATGGTGCCCGCCTATGGCAGCCACCTCCCCGCAGGACAAAAGCCTGCGCCGCGCGGTCACCGCGTGGTGGCCAAAGGCCAGTCGGGCGCCACCCTGTTTGCGGCGCTGCGCAAGGCAACGTTGAAGGCCGGCGTCCAGCCCCTGCTGCAGGCCACCGTGCGCCGCCTGGTGTGCGAGCAAGGGCCGGACGGCCGGGCCGCGCGCGTGCTGGGCGTGGAGGTCTGGCAGATGCCCGCGGGCGACACTCGCACCGCCCGCCACGCCGAGCTGCACCGCCAGTACGTACGCCACCGCACCTTCCGCGCCGCCAAGGCCATGGCCTGCCTGCGCGAGGCCGCCCAACTGGAGCGGGAGACCGCCCAGCCACGCCTGGTGCGCGCACGCCACGGCGTGGTGCTGACCACGGGTGGCTACATCTTCAATCCCGAACTCATCGCGCAGCACGCACCGCATACACGCAAGGGCTGGCCCATTGGCAGCGCGGGCTGCGACGGCAGCGGCCTGCGCCTGGGTGAAAGTGCGGGTGCGGCCAGCGATGCGCTCGACAATATTTCCTGCTGGCGCTTCATCACCCCGCCCTCGGTCTGGCCCCAGGGTCTGGTGGTCAACCGCCAGGGGGAGCGCTTTTGCAACGAGCAGGTCTACGGCGCCACACTGGGCCATGAGCTGGTCGAGCACCAGAGCGGCAAGGCCTGGCTGATTCTGGATGCCAGCCTGCGCCGCCAGGCCACACGCCAATGCCTGCTGGGCGGTCTGTGGGCCTTCCAGGCTCTGCCGGCGCTGGCGATGATGTGGCTCAAGTCCGTGAAGGCCCCCAACGCCCAGGCACTGGCCCAACGCATAGGCGCAGACCCGGCGCGGCTTGAGGCCAGCATTCATGCGGCCAACGCCGCCGCGCAGGGACAGGCCGAAGACGCCTATGGCAAATCCCCCGACATGCGCCACGTGCTGCGCGGGCCGCTGCTGGCCATGGACATCTCCATCGGCAACCCGCTGTTTCCTCTGGCCACGCTGAGCCTCGGCGGCCTGCGCGTGGACGAGGACAGCGGCCAGGTGCTGAGCGGCTCGGGCCAGGGTATTGCCGGGCTGTACGCCGCCGGGCGCACGGCCATAGGCCTGCCCTCATCGCGCTACATCAGCGGCCTGTCGCTGGCGGACTGTGTGTTTTCGGGCCGCCGTGCGGGGCGCGCTGCGGCACTGGCATAGGGTATGGGAGCGGATTTCAGCGCTGAATGCCACTCCTTCTGCCGCAGTGGGCAGTGACAGGAACAACCGTTAACCCACGACCAATAACCACAACCAGCTATCAAAACAATTGCAAGTCAACTGAAAAGGTCCTGCCATGAAACAAGTAGACAACAAGGTTGCCCTGGTCACAGGCGGGGCCAGCGGCGTCGGCCGTGAAGTGGTGGCGCTACTGCTCGCCGAGGGAGCGCGCGTGGTCATCAGCGACGTGAACGAGGCCGCGGGCCAGGCCCTGGCCGCGGAATGCGGCGAGCGCGCCGTCTTCGTACGCCACGATGTGACGCAGGAGACCCACTGGCAGGCCGCCATCGCCACCGCGCAGCAGCGCTTTGGCGCGCTCGACATCCTGGTGAACAACGCGGGCATCCTCATCCCCGGCAACGTCGAGACGGCGACGCTGGCGCAGTTCCAGCAGCTCATGCAGGTCAACGCCGCCTCGGTGTTCCTGGGCTGCCACTATGGCGTGGCGGCCATGAAGGAGCGTGGCGGCAGCATCGTCAACATGGCCTCGGTCTCGTCCTGGCTGCCGGTCGAGAACTACCTCGCCTACAGCGCGTCGAAGGCCGCCGTGGCCTCCATCACGCGCACCACGGCGCTGTACTGCCGCAACAATGGCCTGGCGATACGCGCCAACTCCGTGCACCCGGACGGAATCTACACGCCGATGATGCAGGCCAGCGCCCCGGGCGTGCCGGCCAAGTTCCTGCTGTACGACCCCAAGAACAACCCCAAGGGACGCGCCACCATGCCCGACAAGATCGCGCAGGTGATGGTGTTCCTGGCCAGCGATGCGGCCAGCGCCATCAACGGCGCGGAAATCCGCGCCGACAGCGCCATCCTCGGCATGGGACTCTGAATCATGACTGCCACTGCATCGCGCTACCACGCCCTCACGGTCCAGGCCGTGGTGGAGGAGACCGCCGACACCAAATCCCTGGTGTTTTCTGTGCCGCCCGAGCTGGCGCAGGCCTTCCGCTACAAGCCGGGCCAATTCCTTACGCTGCGCCTTCCGGTGGGCGGACACTGGCTGCCGCGCTGCTACTCCATGTCCAGCGCGCCGGGCGTCGATGAAGCGCCGCGCGTGACCATCAAGCGCGTGCAGGACGGGCGGGGCTCCAACTGGGTCTGCGACAACGTGCGCGTGGGCGACAGCGTCGAGGTCATGCCCCCCGCGGGCGTGTTCACGCCCAAGGCGCTCGACGGCGACTTTCTGCTGCTCGCCGGTGGCAGCGGCATCACGCCGGTGTTCTCCATTCTGCGCAGCGCGCTGCAGGGCGGCAGCGGGCGCATCACGCTGCTCTACGCCAACCGCGATGAGCGCTCGGTGATCTTCCGTGACGAGCTCAACGCCCTGGCCGCCGCCTACCCCACGCGCCTGACGGTGATTCACTGGCTCGACTCGGTGCAGGGCGTGCCCTCCGTGGCGCAGCTGGCCGAGCTCGCGCGCCACAGCCGCGGCGCACAGGCCTTCATCTGCGGCCCCGGCCCCTACATGGACGCCGCCGTGGCCGCGCTGCAGGCCGTGGAGATGCCGCAGGAGCGCATCCATGTGGAGCGCTTTGCCTCCCTGCCCGAGGAGGCCGACGCCGGCGCACCGGCCCCTGCCGCCGCACCCGTGCCCGACGCCGTGGACGAGGCCGAGGTCGAGCTGCGCCTCGATGGCCAGACCTACCACCTGCGTTGCGCCGGTACCGAGACCCTGCTCGATGCCGCGCTGCGTGCCGGCATCAACGCACCCTATTCCTGCCAGGCCGGCATGTGCGCCTCCTGCATGTGCCAGGTCAAGGAAGGCAGCGTGCACCTGCGGCACAACGAGGCGCTGGACAAGAAAGACCTGGCCAAGGCCTGGACGCTGGCCTGCCAGTCCGTGCCCACCAGCAAGAAGCTGCGTATCCAGTTCCCTGAGTAAATACCGAACATGTCTGCCCGCTCCTACCCCCACCCCGCACATCTGCCTCCGCACCTGCCCGCGCTGATCCGACTTTCGGCCCTGCAGCATGGCAGCCGCCCGGCCATCGTCGATGGCGACACCACGCTGAGCTACGCCCAGCTGCTGCAGGCCAGCGAGCAGGTCGCGCGCAGCCTGATCGCGCTCGGCATCGCGGCCGGCGACCGCGTGGCGCTGTGGGCGCCGAACCTGCACGAGTGGATCGTCGCCGCCTGCGGCGTGCATGCGGCGGGCGCCGTTCTGGTGCCGCTCAACACGCGCATGAAGGGCGCGGAGGCGGCCGACATCCTGGAGCGCAGCGGCGCGCGCCTGTTGTTCTGCATTGGCGATTTTCTGAACCAGTATTACCCCGCCCTGCTGCAGGACTGCCGGCCCGCGACGCTCGCCCATGTGGTGGTGCTGCGTGGGGCCACGCTCGCCGGGGTCGGCCAGCCCGGCGACCATGCGTGGACAGACTTCCTGGCCCTGGGGCGCGATGTGCCCGCCGCCGCGGTGCAGGAGCGCGAGGCGGCCCTGACCCCGCAGAGCACGGCCGACCTGATGTTCACCTCCGGCACCACGGGCCGACCCAAGGGCGTGATGGCGGCGCATGGCCCCACCATCCGGGCCTTTGATGAATGGTCACGCGTGGTCGAGCTCGGCGAGGATGACCGCTACCTCATCGTCAACCCCTTCTTTCATACCTTTGGCTACAAGGCCGGCTGGGTGGCGGCCTTCGTGCGCGGCGCCACGGTCTACCCCGAGCAGGTGTTCGACGCCGACGCCGTGCTCGGCCGCATCGCGCGCGACCGCATCAGCTTTCTGCCCGGCCCGCCCACGCTGTTTCTGACCATGCTGGCCCACCCCCAGCTCAAGAGCTACGACCTGTCCTCGCTGCGCTCCTCGGTCACGGGCGCGGCCACCGTGCCGCCGGTGCTCATCGAGCGCATGCGCGGCGAGCTCGGCATTGCCAACGTCACCACCGCCTACGGCCTCACCGAATGCGGCGGCTGCGCCACGCTGTGCGAACCCAGCGACAGCGCCGAGACCGTGGCCAGCACCTGCGGCCACGCGCTGCCCGGCACCGAGGTGCGCTGCGTCGATGACCAGGGCCTCGACGTGCCCGCGGGCGAGGCCGGCGAGGTGCTGCTGCGCGGCTACCACGTGATGCAGGGCTACTTCGAGGACGAGGCCGCCACGCGCGAGGCCATCGACGAAGGCGGCTGGCTGCACACCGGCGACGTGGGCGTGCTGGACGCGCGCGGCTACCTGCGCATCACCGACCGGCTCAAGGACATGTTCATTGTCGGCGGCTTCAACTGCTACCCGGCGGAGATCGAGCGCCTGCTCTCGGCCCACCCCGACATCGCCCAGGTGGCAGTAGTCGGCGTGCCCGACGAGCGCATGGGCGAGGTCGGCTGCGCCTGCGTCATCACGCGCAGCGGCCAGCCCATGGACCCGCAGGCCCTGATCGCCTGGGCGCGCGCCCACATGGCCAACTACAAGGTGCCGCGCCATGTGCTGAGCTTCACGCAGTTCCCGGTCAACGCCTCGAACAAGGTCGTCAAGCGCGAGCTGCAGCAGCAGGCACGGGCGCAATGCCAGGCCGGTCAGACGGCATAGACCAAAAAAAAGTCAAGAAAAATAAGCCTCAAGCGCCCGCCAGTAAAGCGCCAGCAGCTATTCAAAATATAGTAGCTGCACACCGGGCGACCGAGGCAGCCCCAGGAGACTGACATGCGATTGCACGACAGGGTGGCCCTGATCACCGGCGCCGCGGCCGGCATAGGCGCCGGCGTGGCGCGGCGCTTTGCGCGCGAGGGCGCGAGCCTGTGGCTGTGCGACATCGACGGCGCCGCCTGCGCAGCCCTGGCCGATGCGCTGCACCACAGCCATGGCGTGGCGGTGCAGACCAGCGCCTGCGACGTGACCGTGCAGGACCAGGTGCTGGCCACGGTGCAGGCGGCGATCGCCCACTTTGGCCGCGTCGACATCCTGGTCAACAACGCCTGGGGCCGCCGCCCCGGCCAGCGCGGCTACGCCGCTGTGCAGGACCTGCAGACCGAGGACATCGACTGGGCCATGGACATGGCGCCCAAGGCCGCGCTGTGGGCCATGCAGGCCGTCCAGCCCGGCATGCGCGCGCACGGCTGGGGGCGCATCATCAACATGTGCTCGCTCAACGGCGTCAACGCCCACCCCTACACGGGTGACTACAACATGGCCAAGGAGGCGCTGCGCACGCTCACGCGCACGGCGGCGCGCGAATGGGCGGCCGACGGCATCTGCTGCAACGCCATCTGCCCCGGCGCCGCGACCGAGGCCTACCAGAAGTTCGCCAAGGCCAACCCCGACAACGCCGCCGCGCTGCTGCGCCTGAACCCCATGGGCCGCATGGGCGACCCCGAGCACGACATCGGCAGCGTGGCGCTGTTCCTGGCCAGCGACGATTGCCGCTACCTCACGGGCAACACCTTGTTCGTCGATGGCGGCAGCCACATCAACGGCGTGCCCTGGCTGCCCCAGACCAAGGCGTGACGCAACAACCGACCTCAACCGACAAGGGAATCCCCATGCCATCCACCCCACCAGGCAATGCAGGCGGCGTCGCCGTCGTCACCGGCGCGAGCCGCGGCGTAGGCCAGGGCATTGCCCAGGCGCTGGGCGCCGCAGGCCTGACGGTGTACGTGACTGGACGCAGCACCCAGGAGGGCGAGCGTCGGCTCGGCGACGCGCCGCTGCACGGCACCATCCACAGCAGCGCCGACGCCGTCACCGCTGCGGGCGGGCGCGGCATTGCCGTGGCCTGCGACCATGGCGACGATGACCAGGTGGCCGCCCTGTTCGACGGCATCGCCAGTGAGCACGGGCGCATCGACATCCTCGTCAACAACGCCCTGGCCATAGATGACAGCCTGATCGCGCCCGGCCCGTTCTGGCAAAAACCCCTGGCCCAGGCCGAGATGCTCAACGTCGGCCTGCGCTCGCACTATGTCGCGAGCCACCACGCCGCGCCGCTGCTGCTGGCCGCGGGGCGCGATGGCGGCGCACTCGTGGTGTTCACCTCGTCGTTCGGCGCGGGCTGCTACATGCACGGCCCGGCCTATGGCGCGCAAAAGGCCGGCTGCGACAAGATGGCCTTTGATATGGCCGTGGACTTCGAGGGGCATGGCGTGGCCGCGCTGTCGCTGTGGCTGGGCGTGCAGCGCACCGAACGCACCGAGATCGCCGCGCGCGCGCGCAGCGACGCCTATGGCGACTTCATGGCACGCAGCGAAAGCCCACAGTTCGTGGGCCGCACCATCCATGCGCTCTGGCGCGACCCGGCACTTGCGCAGCGCAGCGGCCAGACCCTGATCGTGGCCGAGCTCGCGCAGGAATACGGCCTGCTCGACGAGGGCGAGCGCAGCCCGCCGAGCTGGCGCGAATTCCTCGGCGCGCCCCGCCCCTACCACCCGGCCCGCGTGAGCTGAACATGGACTTTGAACAACGCCTGGCCCGGCTGGAGGCCATGGAAGCCATCCGCCAGCTCAAGCACCGCTACCTGAACGCCTGTGACCTGAAGGAGGTCGAGGCCATACGCGACTGCTTTGCCCCCGGCCCCATCACCATCGACTACGGCCCGCTCGGCGTCTTCCACGACCGCGACAGCTTCATCGCCCTGTTCCAGAGTCTGGCCTGCCAGCCCCAGGTGCGTGACAGCCACCATGGCGCGAACCCCGAGGTCGAGCTGCTGGACGCCGACCACGCGCGCGGCCGCTGGGCCCTGTCCTACTTCAACCTCGACGCCCACACCGGGCAGACGCGCCGCCTGGGCGTGATGTATGACGATGCTTACCGCCGCGTCGACGGCAGCTGGAAGATCGTCGCCACGCGCTCCACCATCCTGGCCGAAGTGCTGGGGCACGACGAGCGGGGGCCGCAGTAGTCCCATCGGACGATGGCACCAAGGCCATGTCTGCCTACGCTTGCTGCTGTACGGGTGACCCACACCCCGCATCAACCTCGGAGCGAGACATGAAACTCAAAGACAAAGTGGCGCTGGTGACCGGCGCCGGCCAGGGAATGGGCCGTGCCATTGCACGCCGATATGCTGCCGAAGGCGCGACCGTGGTGGCGCTGGACCTGAACCTGGAGGCCGCCCAGCAGACGCTGGAGGGCCTGGGCGGCCAGCACCTGGCACGCGCGCTCAACGTCGCCGATTCGGCCGCGGTCAATGCACTGGTCGACGAGGTCGTGGCCAAGCTGGGCCGCGTGGACGTGCTGGTGAACAACGCCGGCACGGGCGGCATGGACAGCTTTACCGAGATGAGCGACGAGGCCTGGGCCCGCGTCATCGGCGTGAACCTGAACGGTGCCTTCTATTGCGCGCGCGCCGCAGTGCGCGCCATGTTGAAAACCGGCGGCGGCGTGGTCGTCAACCTGGGCAGCACCTCGTCGGTGAGCGGCGACGGCCCGGCGCACTACGTCACCTCCAAGGCCGGCATCCAGGGCCTGACGCGCGTCATGGCCAAGGAACTGGCCAAGAGCGGCGTGCGCGTCAACACCCTGGTGCCCGGCCCGACCAACACGCCCATGATGCAGGGCATTCCCCAGGAATGGGCCGACGCCATCATCGCCGGCGTGCCCATGGGCCGCATGGCCGAGCCCGAGGACATCGCCAAGGTGGCGGTGTTCCTGGCCAGCGACGACAGCGGCTTTGTCACCGGCCAGAGCGTGGCCGTCAACGGCGGCAGCGCCTTCCTGTAATGCACAAGGAGAGAATCAATGGGTAATCGACTGCAAGGCAAGGTGGCCTTTGTTTCCGGTGGCGGCAGCGGCATTGGCGCGGCCACGGCGCGGCGCATGGCTAGGGAAGGCGCCACGGTGGTGATCTGCGGTCGCCGCCAGGAGCCGCTTGACGCCGTGGTGGAGCAGATCCGCACCGCCGGCGGCAAGGCCGAGGCGGTGATCGCCGACGTGGGCAACGAGGCCCAGTACGTGGGCGCCATAGAGGACGTGGCAAAGCGCCACGGCAAACTCGACATTCTGGTCAACAACGCCATGGCCTATACCTGGGGCGCCATCGACCAGATGAGCACGGCCGACTGGCATGCCAACTTCCAGACCACCGTGGATGGCACCTTCTGGGGCACGCGCGCGGCGCTCAGGCTGATGAAGGACAAGGGCGGCTCCATCATCAACGTGTCCTCCATCTGCGGGCAACTCGGCGTCTCCTGCATGGCCGGTTACAGCGCCGCCAAGGCGGCGGTGGACAACTTCTCGCGTGCCGCAGCCGCCGAAGGCGCGCCGCACGGCGTGCGCGTCAACGTGGTGATCCCCGCCGTGGTCGAGACACCCGCCACCGCCGGCATGCTGGCCACCGACGAAAGCCGCAAGGCCACCGAGAAGCTCATCCCCATGGGCCGCGTGGGCCAGCCCGACGACCTGGCCCATGCCATCGTCTTCCTGGCCAGCGACGAGGCGGCCTACATCACCGGCGCCTCGCTGCCGGTCGATGGCGGCCGCTCCGCCGTGCTGGTGACGGCCCTGTAACGCACGAGGCAGCCCATGACCACCACCCCCTGGCCCGCCACGCTGGAAGATCGCATAGACCGGCTGGAGTCGATAGACGCCATCCGCCAGCTGGCCGGCAAATATTCACTGTCGCTGGACATGCGCGACATGGACGCGCATGTGAACCTGTTCGCCCCCGATATCCGCGTCGGCAAGGACAAGATCGGCCGCGCCCATTTCAAGGCCTGGCAGGACGACACGCTGCGCGACCAGTTCACCGGCACCTCGCACCACCTGGGCCAGCACATCATCGAGTTCGCGGACCGCGACCACGCCACCGGCGTCGTCTACTCCAAGAACGAGCATGAATGCGGTCCCGAGTGGGTCATCATGCAGATGCTGTACTGGGACGACTATGAGCGCATCGGCGGCCAGTGGTTCTTCCGCCGCCGCCTGCCCTGCTACTGGTACGCCACCGACCTGAACAAGCCGCCGATCGGCGACATGAAGATGCGCTGGCCCGGCCGCGAACCCTACTGGGGCACGTTCCACGACCTGTTCCCCAGTTGGAAGGAGTTCTGGGCCCAGCGCCCGGACAAGGACAGCCTGCCCGAGGTGGCCGCACCCGCGCCGCTGGAGCAGTTTCTCAAAACCATCCGGCGCGGCACGCCCGCGCCCAAAATGCGCGTGCGCTGAAGCCGCCCCACTGGTATGACACAGCAATTGTTCACGCCCGTCACGCTGGGCGACCTGCAACTGGCCAACCGCATCGTCATGGCGCCCATGACGCGCAACCGCGCCGAGGCCGACGGCACGCCCAATGATCTGATGGTCGAGCATTACGCCCAGCGCGCCGACGCCGGCCTGATCGTTGCCGAGGGCACCTGGCCCGAGGTGACGGGCCAGGCCTACTGCCGCCAGCCGGGAATAGAGACCGAGGCTCATGTCGCCGGCTGGCGCCGCGTGACCGATGCCGTACACCAACGCGGTGGCCGCATCGTGCTGCAGATCATGCACAGCGGGCGCATTGGCAGCCACCACATCAAGCCCGCCGGTGTGCGCACGGTGGCTCCTTCGGCCATACAGGCACGTGGCGAGATCTGGACCGATGCGGCCGGCATGCAGCCATTCGCCGAGCCTCAGGCGCTCAGCACCCTGGAGGTCAAGGCCGCCATCGCCGAGCACCGCGCCGCCGCGCTGCGCGCGCGCGAGGCCGGCTTTGACGGCGTGGAACTGCACGGCACCAGCGGCTACCTGAGCATGCAGTTCCTGAGCTCGGCCACCAATCAGCGCCAGGACGAGTACGGCGGCGATGCCGCCGCCCGCGTGCGCTTTGCCTTCGAGTGCCTGGCCGCCATGGCCGACTCCATAGGCGCCGGTCGCGTGGGCCTGCGCCTGAACCCGGGCAACACCTACAACGACACGGCCGACGAGGACTCTGGCGCCACGCATGCCGAACTCATGCGCCAGGCCCGTCCCCTGAACCTGGCCTATCTTCATGTGATGCGCGCGCCCAGCCAGGAGATCGACGCCTTTGCGCTGGCGCGCGAGAATTTCGGCGGCCCGCTGATCCTCAATGATGGTTTTGACGGCGCGAGCGCCGAGGCCGCATTGCAGGCCCATCAGGGCGAGGCGATTTCGTTCGCGCGCCATTTCATCGGCAACCCGGATTTGGTGCAGCGCCTGCGGGCAGGCCAGCCGCTGGCGAAGTTCGACCGGCGCACGCTCTACACCGCTGGCGCTGCGGGCTATAACGACTATCCTGCAATTGCCGCGGAGACCGCTTGAAAAACGGCATCACCGCTCGACAATGAGAAACGCCCCGCTGGCCGGGGCGTTTTGCATGGGCGCCTTACTTGGTCTGGTGTCTTACTTGCCGGATGCGGGGGCGACTGCCATTCGAAGGTGCCGGCTCATGTCGCCCACGAAGTCCATTTGCCGGTAGTCGCGTTCGATGAAATGCCAGACGCCATCCATGCAGGCAAACCTGTCGAGATATCGGCCGCTGGCAATGATCTGCAGCGCCAAACCATCCACCGCCTGCAGGACCGTGTAGCAAGACCTGGCGCTGGCCGTCAGGCCATCGTCCGCCACCTCGACGATGGGGTTGGTGATCAGGTGGCGCGTGCGCGGCGTACCGCAGGGGTAGAGAATGAGTATGCGCCGCCATAGTGCCAGCAGCCCCGTGGCATCCAGCGGCTGGGCCGCGCCCGTGTGCACGCGGGCCCGCTCGAACAGGGCCGCCGCGTGTTCCAGACGGCCCTGGTCAATACACTCACCATAGCGGTAGAGCAGCTGCGTGATCTCGCAGGCCGCCTCAGGAGCACCCATGGCCGTGGCCGCCGTCACGCCGTTGCGGGCGCATGCCCATGCGAAGCGGTCTTGCGCTGCTGGTCCTCCTCCACCCCCAGCCAGCAGGCCAGGGCAGGCAGCAGGAAGATGGCGCCCAGCACGTTCACGAGGAACATGAAGGCCAGCAGAATGCCCATATCGGCCTGGAACTTGAGCGCAGAGAAGGCCCAGGTGCCCACGCCAATCGACATGGTCACGGCCGTGAACACGGCGGCCGTGCCGCGCTGGCGCATGGCCTCATAGAAAGCCTCACGCAATGCCAGGCCCCGACCCCGCATCTCATGCTGCATGGATTCGAAGATGTAGATGCCATAGTCCACACCCACGCCCACGCCCAGGGCAATCACGGGCAGCGTGGCCACCTTCAGGCCAATGCCCAGCAGCGCCATGAGTGCGTTGCACATGATGGTCACCAGCGTCAGCGGCACGATCACGCACAGGACGGCGCGCCAGCTGCGGAAGGTGAGCCAGCACAGGAGCGAGATGGCTGCGAAGATGGAACTCAGCATTTGCACCTCGGCCTTTTCCACCGCCTCGTTCGTGGCAGCAGCCACGCCCGCGTTGCCACCGGCCAGGCGGAAGGTGGCGTTGGGCAGGGGGTTGGCGTCGATGAAATGCTGCACCTCGTCCACCACATGCTTGAGCGTGCGGCCTTCGTGGTCTGTCAGGTAGATGGCGATGTGGATGATCTTGCAGCCATCGGTGTTGTAGCCGTTCTCCGGGTTGGCGGCACGCGCGCCGGCACGCAGGCCACCTTCGCTGCGCTGCAAAGCGGCCCAGCGCGGGTTGGCCTCGTTGTTGCCGGCGGCGTAGAGCTTGGTCAGGCCCGCAATGGTGCGCACGGACTGCACGCCGGCAACGCCACGCATGCGCAGGTCGAAGCGCTCCACGGCGTTCATCACCCCCCAATTCAGGCAGGCTTCTTCGAGGTTCTTGGTCTCCACGTAGACCGAGAGCACGTCCATGCCGATGGCGTAGCGCGACATGATCTTGGCGTTGTCCTGGTTGTAGCGCGATTCGGCACGCAGCTCAGGCACGCCGCTGCCTATATCGCCCGTCTGCAACTGACGCGAGTAGTACGTGGCGCCAGCCAGCAGCACCAGCATAACGGCGAAAGTGACCAACGCCGGGCGCGGCCGCGCCAGTGCGGAGACCTTCCACCACAGGGGGTGGCGCGCATGGGCGTTGTCCGGTGCCTGCTGCGCGGAGAACTCAAGGCGCAGGTGCGACAGGATGATGGGCATGAACATCTTGTTGGTCATGATCATCAAAGCCACGCCCAGGCAGGCGGTCAAGCCCAGCTCGTGCACGATGGGAATGTCGATCATCATGATCACAAGAAAGCCCAGCGCATTGGCCAGGAGCGCCATGATGCCGGGAATGGCGAGCTTGCGAAAAGCGCCCTCTGCAGCCTGGCGCGCGCTCTGCCCTGCCATCACGTCCTGTTTCCAGGCATTGGTCATCTGTACCGCGTGGGAGACACCGATGGAGAAGATCAGAAACGGCACCAGCACCGACATGGGGTCGATGCCGTGGCCGATCAGCGGCAATATGCCCAACAGCCAGATCACCGGCAGCAGCGCCACGGCAATCGCAAGCACCGTGAGCTTGAGGGAGCGCGAATACAGCCACAACAGGATGGTGGTGACGGCAAAGGCGATGGCAAAGAACAACACCACGGTGAGCAGGCCGTCCATGACGTCGCCCATGACCTTGGCAAAGCCGACGATCTGGATGTCGATGGAACCCTTGGAAAATTCGCTGCGGATATGTTCCAGCTGTTGCGCCACATTGGCGTAGTCCAGATGGGCACCAGTTTCGGGGTTCACTTCCAGCAGGTCTGCCTGCACCAGGGCCGACTTCAGATCCTTGGCCACAAGCTGGCCCACCACGCCGGACTTGGCGACGTTGGAACGCACGCCGGCAATGCTCGCGGCATCGCCGCTGAAGCGCGAGGGGATGACCACATCACCGGTAAAGCCGTCTTCCGTCACCTCGATGTAGCGCACGTTGGGGGCAAAGATGGAGCGCACGCTGCCCCGGTTTACGCCGGGGATGAAGAACACCTCGTCATGCACCTTGCGAAGCACGGCCAGGAACTCCGGGTTGTAGATGTCGCCCTCGCCCTTCCACTGCACGCTGACCAGCACCCGGTTGGCGCCAGAAAAAGTACTCGAGTGCTGCAAAAAAGCCGCCATGTAGGGGTGCTTGAGCGGTATGAGCTTGTTGAACCCCGGATCCAGCCGGGTATGCAGGGCCGAGATTCCCAGGACTACGGTGAGCATCAGAAAGAACGCACCCAGCGGCTTGCGCAGGTGGATCAGTGCCCGCGCCATGGTGGCGACGAATGCATCGGTGCGTGAGAGTTGGGTGGTGGTGGTCATGACAGGCTCGGTAACGGTGGCAAGGGCGCCCACATTGTTTGGCGCCGCGCCCGGCCGGTGCATCGTCCAAAAGGAGTAACGCCCCCCGACCCGCTGGACGGGGTTTGCCCTGTCGTTCAAATGAGGGATGTCTTTTGCGAGCCGAGCTGGCATCTTTTCGCGGCCTGTTCGGCAATTGCCCCCCAGCGCGAAAGCCGGACCTGCACCTCTACTGCAACCCGCCACCGGCGGGGACAGTCCCTTTTTCAATATATCAATCTAAAAACCCATAGGAGTGGAGCCATGGATCTTTCCCCCCCTGCCCGGCAAGGCAGAGCGCCCGTACGCACGCGGCTATCGCAGGCAGCGGCACTGTCGCTGTGCATGCTCGGCAGCACAGCACAGGCCGGATCGACCGTACAACTGTCCGATGACACGACGCTGGACTACTCGCTGACACTGTCGTATGCGGCCTCGGTCCGCACCTCGTCGCCCGCCGGTGCCTACCTGGCTGACTTCAACTACGACGATGCCACGCGAAACTTCAAGAAGGGGTCTCTTGTCAACAACCGCGGCAGCGTGCTGGGGGAACTGCGGCTCAAACACGACAACCTCGGTTTTCTAATGCGTGGCACCGGCTTCTACGACAGCGTGTACCGAGGCCGCAACGACAACGACTCGCCCACGACGGTGAACAAGATCGGCCCGGCCAACGAGTTCGTGTCCGAAACGCGCAGGCGCAGCGGCCAGGACGCGCGCCTGCTGGACTTCTACGGCTATGGCGACTGGGTGGTGGGCAACGACCAGCACCTGTCGGTCAAGCTCGGTCAGCATGTCGTGGCCTGGGGCGAAAGCATGTTCTGGCCCAACATCAGCCAGGGCCAGCTGCCCGTGGACGCCACCAAGTTCAACGTACCCGGCACCGAGGCCAAGGAAGCCTACCTGCCCGTACCGCAGCTGTCTGCCAGCCTGGGCGTGAGCAACGATCTGACGCTGACGGGCTACTACCAGTTCAAATGGCGCGAGACCCGGTTGAACCCTGTGGGCGATTTCTTTGGGTCCGACTACTTTGGCCCCGGCGCGCAATTCATGCGCCTGGCGCCCGGTGCAATCACCAGCCTGCCCGACCACAGTTTTGGCGTCGTCAACTTTGCCGGCGAAATCAAGCCCAAGGACAGCGGCCAATGGGGCCTGGGCCTGCGCTACCAGGTCACCGACGCCACCGAACTGGGCCTGTACCACTACCGCTACCACGACCGCGTGGGTGCGATGTTCTTCGACTTCACGGGAACCACCAGCTATTCGTCGTTCAGCCAGTTCGGTGCCCAGGCATCGCCGGGCAGCACGCCATACTTCAAGCTCGCCTACTTCAACGACATCAAGCTCACCGGCGTGAGCTTCAGCAGCAAGGCCGGCGATTCCGTGCAATTCGGCGGCGACCTGAGCTACCGTGATGGCGCGCCGGTGTACCTGGAAAACGGATCCCCGACGCGCGGGCGCCTGTTGCAAGGCAACGTCAACGCGGTCTACATCATGGGCCCGAGCGCCCTGGCACACCAGACCACACTGATGGGCGAGGTGATGCACCAACGCATCATGGGCGCGGACACGCTGACCGTCACCGGCGGCGGCTCGGGCACCGATGGCAGATTCTCCAAGTACGTGTACGACGGCCAGACCCGTGGCTCCACGCTGCTGGGCATAGGCGCCATCATGGATTACCCGAACATCATCAGCGGCTGGGATCTGAGCACCAAGGCCATATGGACGCAGAACATCCAAGGCAGCGCCATCAGCGGCATGGGTCGAGATGAAAGACGCCTGACCCTGGGCGCCGACTTCAAGTACCTGGGCAACCTCACGCTGGGCATCACCTGGGTCAACTACCTGGGCTCGGCCGACATCAAGGCCGGCCGCACCATGGCCGACCGCGACTACGTCACGCTCAACGCCAAGTACACCTTCTGAAATCCAAGGACGCAACGATGACCAAGAAACTGCATCTTCTCTACCTGGCTGCGGCCTCTGCCTGCCTGTTGGCAGGACAGGCCTGCGCGAAAGCCACTGCCGAGGAAGCGGCCCGTCTGGGCAAGGACCTCACCTGCGTGGGAGCCGAGCGCGCCGGCAATGCCGACGGCACAATCCCCGCCTGGAGCGGCAAGTGGCTGGGCAAGCCCCCGCACGTCGACTTCAAGGGCACGGGCCACCATCCGGTTGACCCCTACCCTGAGGACAAGCCCTTGTTCGAGATCACCGCGGCCAACATGGACAAGTACGCCAACCGCCTCTCAGACGGGCAGAAGGCCTTGTTCAAAAAATACCCGCAGACCTTCAAGATGCCGGTCTACCAGAGCCGGCGAGACTTCCGTTTCCCTGACTCGGTGTGCGAGGTGACGAAGGAAAACGCCGCCAAGGCCGAACTCGTCGACGATGGCGAGGGCATCCTCGCGACCACGGGCGGCATCGCATTCCCGTTCCCCAAGACCGGACTGGAGCTGCTGTGGACCTCGTCGGTCTTCACGTTCCGCCCGTTCACCGAGGAGCTGATCTCGGACAACGCCTACGTGTTGGCCGACGGCAAGATCAACTGGGGGCGCGTGAAATCGCGCAATCTTGCATCGCACCTCGACCCCAAGAAGCACCAGAACACCGCCGACAACAACCAGTCCTCGTTCTACCTCAACGAGACCCTTCTGCCCGAGCGCGACAAGGGTGAGATCAACACCGGCATGGAGTGGTGGAACTTCAAGACCAAACCGCGCCAGAGTTGGCGCTACGACCCCGGCACACGCCGCGTGCGCCAGTCGCCGGGCTATGGCTTCGACATGTCCTTCCCCGGATCGGGTGGCTCCATCACCGTGGACGAGGTGCGCCTGTTCAACGGCACGGGTGAGCGCTACAACTGGAAAATCGTGGGCAAGCGCGAGATGTACATCCCGTACAACACCTACCGCCTGCACTCGGACAAGCTCAAGTACGCCGACATGCTCACGCCCAACCACATCAACCCCAACGTGATGCGCTACGAGCTGCACCGCGTCTGGGTGCTCGAGGGCACGCTCAAGGAGGGCTTCCGCCACCTGTACAGCAAGCGCGTCATGTACGTTGACGAAGACAGCTGGTTGATGATGATGGCCGAGAACTACGACGCCCGTGGCGGCCTCTGGCGCACATCGATGATGAACTACTTCTACGCCTACGAGGCCAACACCTGGCAGGCCGGCGTCGGCCTGTACCACGACCTGCAGGCGGGTTCCTATCTGGCGTTCAACCTGGTCAACGAGCAGCGCGGCGGCTATACGCTCAACACCGGCAAGCTCACCGAGAAGGACTTTGGCCCCGAGGCGGCCCGCCGCGCCGGACTCTGAGACTTGCCCCACTGGCGGGGGCGCCATGCCCCTCGCTACAAAGCACCGCCGGCCCGTGGCCGGAGGTGCTTTGTCGCATTTGGACTGCACTGCAGCAGGTGTGGGCACCAACGCAGCTGCGTTAGTCTCAACGGACGATGTTGCCCGCGGACGCCTTCGCCAGAATGCCCAGCATCCCCACAACCATGGGAAAGAGAAGGAGCCAAACATGATGGACATTCGCGGGCTGGCGTATGTGGTGGCGCAGACCACCGACATGCCCCGCTGGAAGAACTTTGCCGAGAACGTGCTCGGCATGATGACCGCACCCACGGCGGACGGTGGCCTGCTCGTGCGCATGGATGAGCGCCAGTTTCGCTTTGCCGTCGAGCCGGGCGCACGCGATGCCTATGCTGCCTCGGGCTGGGAAGTGGCCAGCCAGGCCGCCTTCGACGCCGCTGTCCAGGCCCTGCGCGCGGCAGATGTGGCCCATGTGCTGGAAGACGCAGCCTTCTGCCGCAAGCGCTGCGCCCAGCAGGTGGTCAGCTTCTGTGACCCTTCCGGGAACCGCCACGAGGTGGTGTGGGGCTTCAAGTCCGACTTCGCCCACTTCGCCTCGCCCATGGGCGTGGCGCGCTTCATCACGGGTGGCATCGGCATGGGCCACACCGTGCTGCCCTGCCCCGATTTCGCCAGGACGGCGGCGTTCTTCAAGGACGTGATGGGCTTTGGTCTGTCCGACATCATGAACTTCGAGCCCCCGGGCACCGAGGGCGTGGTGCTGCCCATCCACTTCCTGCACTGCAACAACGGCCGCCACCACAGCCTGGCCATCGCGGGCTTCCCGGTCGAGAGCGGCTGCGTGCACGTGATGGTGGAGGTCGAGGACATGCCCGAGGTGGGCCGTGCCATGGACCGCATGGTCGCGCACAAGGTGCAGCAGACCGCCACGCTGGGCCAGCACACCAACGACAAGATGATTTCGTTCTACATGCGCACACCCTCCAACTTCGATATCGAGTTTGGCTACAACGGCGCAGTCATCGACTGGAGCGAACACATCGCCCATGAATTCACGCGCGTGAGCCTGTGGGGCCACGATTTCAGCGTGTCGCAGAAACAATTGCTCGACAAGGAGGCATGAGCCCCATGGCCAACAAACTCATGAGCGCGACCGAAATGGTCGCACAGATCAAGGACGGCATGACCATCGGCATCGGCGGCTGGGGCCCGAGGCGCAAGCCCATGGCCCTGGTGCGCGAGCTGCTGCGCAGCCCCGTCAAGGACCTCACCGTGGTCGCCTACGGCGGTGCCGACGTGGGCATGCTGTGCGCGGCCGGCAAGGTCAAGAAGCTCGTCTTTGCCTTTGTCTCGCTGGACTTCATTCCGCTCGAGCCCTACTTCCGCCAGGCGCGCCAGAGCGGAGCGCTGGAGGTCATGGAAATCGATGAAGGCCTGTTCATGCTCGGCCTCAAGGCCGCCGCCATGCGTGTTCCCTTCATCCCCACCCGCATCGGCCTGGGCACCGACCTGCTCAAGCACAACCCTGACCTCAAGCTCGTACCCTCGCCCTACGACGGCAAGCATTGGGTGGCCATGCCCGCCCTGCCGCTGGATGTGGCGCTCCTGCATGTGGACCGCGCCGATACGCGCGGCGTCTGCCAGGTCAAGGGCCCGGACCTGTACATGGACGACCTGTTCGCACGCGCCGCAAAGAGCACCTTTGTGAGCTGCGACGAGCTCGTCGACAGCAGCCACTTCGCCCAGGGCGAAGAGGCGCGCTACGTGCCCTGGGAGCGCGCCGAGACCACGGGCGTGGTGCACCTGCCCTATGGCGCCCACCCAAGCTCCTGCGCGCCGCTCTATGGCTTTGACACCAAGCACTTCAAGGAATACGCCGCGAGCGCCAAGGAGGAAGGCGGCTGGGCCGCCTACTTCGACCGCTACGTGCAATGCAGCCAGGAGCAGTACCTGGAACGCGTGGGCGGCCCCGAGGCCATCGCCAAGCTGCCGCTGCCGGTGTTCTGACCAGAAAGGAAATCGAGATGAGTGAAATTACTCTGGTAGACCGCATCATCTGCGCCGCCGCGCAGGTCTGGAAGGACGACGGCGAGGTGCTGGCCACCGGCATCGGCATCGTCCCGCGCCTGGCCGCGTCGCTGTGCATGCGCTCGATCAACACCGACCTGATGATGACCGACTCCGAGGCCTGGATCGTGCAGGAGCCCGTGCCGATTGGCCCGCGCGGCGGCTATCAGGTCAAGCGCGAGAGCCACATGGGCTTTGCGCGTATCTTCGACAACGTCTGGGGCGGCAAGCGCCACGCCATGGTCGGCCCCACCCAGGTGGACCGCTTCGGCCAGGGCAACATCTCCATGGTGGGCAGCGACTACGCCAAACCGAAGTCCATGATGCTGGGCGTACGCGGATTTCCGGGCAACTCCATCAACCACGCCAACTCCTTCTTCGTGCCCAACCACAGCACCAAGGTATTCGTCGCCGGCGAAGTGGACATGGTGGCCTCGGTGGGCTACAACCCGGCCCGCCTGGAAAAGGGTTGGAGCCTCGAAGAAGTGGCCGACGTGCGCTTCATCTTCACCAACCTGTGCGTGATGGACTTTGGCGGCCCGAACCACCAGGCACGACTGGTGTCGCTGCATCCCGGCGTGACGACGGCCCAGGTGCAGGAGGCCACAGGCTTCCCGCTGCACATCCCCGAGCAAGTGCCCACCACGGCCGACCCGACGCCCGCGCAGCTTGCGCTGCTGGCCGAACTCGACCCCCACAACCTGCGCGCCAGCGTGCTTGGAGCCTGAAGCCATGACCTCCCCCCACCCCGGTGACGCGCTGGTGCAGCGCGAAGACAAGTCGGTGTACGAGACCGACGAGCCCGTCCTGTATTCCGTGGCCGATGGCATAGCCACCGTGACCATGAACCGCCCGAGCTTCAACAATGCGCAGAACTCGCAGATGACCTATGCGCTGGACGAGGCCTTCTACCGCGCCGTCAGCGACGACGCCGTCAAGGTCATCGTGCTGCGCGGCGCGGGCAAGCATTTCAGTGCCGGGCACGACATCGGCACGCCGGGGCGCGACATCAACAAAACCTTCGAGCGCAAGCACCTGTGGTGGGATCACAGCAACAAGCCGGGCGGTGAGCAGCTCTATGCGCGCGAGCAGGAGGTGTACCTGGGCATGTGCCGGCGCTGGCACGACATGCCCAAACCCACCATTGCCATGGTGCAGGGTGCCTGCGTGGCCGGTGGCCTGATGCTGGCCTGGGTGTGTGACCTCATCGTCGCCAGCGACGACGCCTTCTTCCAGGACCCCGTCGTGCGCATGGGCATCCCGGGCGTGGAGTACTTCGCCCACGCACACGAGCTCAACCCGCGCATCGCCAAGGAATTCCTGTTCCTGGGTGAGCGCATGAGCGCCGAGCGTGCCTACCAGATGGGCATGGTCAACAAGGTGGTGCCCCGCGATGACCTGGAGGCTGCCGTTTACACCTGGGCGGCCAAGATTGCGAGCCAGCCGCGCCTGGGCCTGTCGCTCACCAAGACCGTGATCAACCGCGTGGAAGAGCTGCAGGGCCTGCGCAGCACCATGGACATGGCCTTTGGCTACCACCATTTCTCGCACGCACACAGCCAGGTGCTGGGCGCCGGCCAGCTCGGCGGCCAGGATGCCAAGAGCATGGTCCAGGCCAACAAGCAGGGGGCGAGCGCATGAACGGCCCGGCCCCCGCCCGCCCTACCCTGCGCACACCTCTGTGCGACCTGCTGGGCTGCGATTACCCCGTGGTGCAGACCGCCATGGGCTGGGTCGCAGGCTCCAGCCTGGTGGCCGCGACCACGAATGCCGGGGGCTTTGGCTTTCTGGCCGGCGCCACCATTGCCGCCGACCGCATCGAGGCCGAGATCCTGCGCGTCAAGCAGCTCACGGACGACCGCCCATTTGGCCTCAACTTCCACATGTTCCAGCCCAACGCACAGCAGCTGCTGGATCTGGCCGTCAAGCACAGGATCCGCGCCGTGAGCTATGGCCGCGGGCCCGACAAGAAGACCATTGGCCGCCTGCGCGACGCGGGCATCGTCTGCATGCCCACGGTGGGCGCGCTCAAGCACGCGCAAAAGGCCATCGAGATGGGTGCCAACGCCATCACCATCCAGGGTGGCGAGGGCGGCGGCCACACCGGCAGCGTGCCCACCACGGTGCTGCTGCCCCAGGTGGTCGATGCCGTGCAGGTGCCGGTCATCGCTGCCGGTGGTTTTTATGACGGGCGTGGCCTGCTGTCGGCCCTGGCCTTTGGCGCCCAGGGCATCGCCATGGGCACGCGCTTCCTGATGACCAGCGACTCGGGCGTGCCCGAGGCCACGCTGGCGCGCTACCTGGCAACCAGGGACGCGGAGCAGATCCGGATCTCGCTGCTGGTGGACGGCATGCCCCAGCGCATGATCCCCAACGAATACCTGTCCATGCTGGAGAAAGCCTCGCCGCTCAAGCGCGTGCGCATCGCCTTGTCGCTCGCCATGCAGTGGAAGGCCCAGACCGGCATGACCACCGCCCACGCACTGTCGGTGCTATGGCAGGCGCTGCGCGAAGACCCGGCGAGCGTCGCCCAGACCGTGATGGCGGCCAACGCCCCCATGCTGCTGCAGCGCTCCATGGTCGAGGGCAAGCCCGCCGAGGGCGTGATGTCCGCCGGCCAGGTGGCCGCGCTGATAGGCAAGCTTGATTCCTGCCAGGACGTGATCCACGGCATCGTCACCCAGGCGCAGCAGCGCTACCAGCATCTCTCGGCACAAGCCTTTGCCACCGAACTTTCCACCCAGTGAGCACTTCCATGAGCCAGCAGCAGTTTCATTCCCAAGTGCACGACAACGGCGTGGCCGAGCTGGTCATTGACCGCGCCCCGGTCAACGCCCTCAACGCCGCCGGCTGGAACGGCCTGGCCGCCGAGATCGCCGCCCTGGGCCAGCGCCCCGAGGTGCGCGTGATCGTCATTCGCGCCGAGAACCGTGGCTTTTGCGCCGGCGTGGACATCAAGGAGCTTGCCGCCAACGACAAGCTCATCGTCAGCGTCAACGCCGGCAACTACGCGACCTTCAAGGCCGTGCACCGCAACCCGGTGCCGGTGATCGCCGCGGTGCACGGTTTCGTGCTCGGCGGCGGCATTGGCATCTGCGGTGCGGCCGACATCGTGATCGCCGCCGAGGACGCCACCTTCGGCCTGCCCGAGGTGGACCGCGGCGCCATGGGCGGCGCGGCCCACCTGCAGCGCATGTTTGGCGTGCAAAAGACGCGCTACCTGTTCTTCACCGGCGAGATGATCGGCGCACCCGAGGCGCTGCGCCTGGGCGCCATCGAGCGCGTGGTGCCGCGCGCGGCGCTGCGCGACACGGCGCTGGAGATAGCTGCAAAAATCGCCGCCAAGAGCCCGGCCATGATCCGCATCGCCAAGGAGGCGCTGAACGGCATCGAGGACGGCAACCTCGAAGACAAGTACCGCTGGGAGCAAGGCTTTACGCTGCAGGCCTATATGAGCCCCGATTCCGCCGAGACGCGCCAGGCCTTCGTGGACAAGCGCGACGCGAAATTCTGACCCCTACCCTAATCCGTCCCGACCCGACAGGACCGACACCATGGACCTTCGCTACACCCCCGCCCAACAGGCCTTTCGTGCCGAGGTGCGCGACTGGCTGCGCGCCAATGCACCCAAGGAATCCTTCGCCAGCTACGACACGCGCGAGGGCTTTGAACAACACCGCCAGTGGGAGGCCAAGCTCTCTGGCGCCGGCTTCAGCAGCCTGACCTGGCCCAAGGACCTGGGCGGGCGCGGCAGCGACCTGATCGAGTGGCTGATCTTCGAGGAGGAGTACTGGGCGATCGACGCGCCCCAGCGCGTGAACCAGAACGGCATCCTGCTGTTCGGCCCGACGATGATGGAATTTGGCACGCCCGAGCAGAAGGCCCGCTTTCTGCCGCGCACGGCGCGCTGCGACGACATGTGGGCCCAGGGCTGGAGCGAGCCCAACGCCGGCTCGGACATGGCGGCCATCTCCAGCAAGGCGATACGCGACGGCGACCATTACGTGGTCAACGGCCAGAAGATCTGGTCCACGCGCGCGGTGTTCGCCAACTGGCTGTTCGGCCTGTTCCGCTCCGATCCCAACTCCTTCCGCCACCACGGCCTGACCTACCTGCTGGTGCCGCTCGATGCGCCGGGCATCACCATCCGCCCGATCCGCGCGCTCAACGGCAAGGAAGCCTTTGCCGAAATCTTCTTCGACGATGTGCGCGTGCCGGTTGCAAACCGCCTCGGCGACGAGGGCCAGGGCTGGCATGTGGCCATGGCCACGGCCGGGTTCGAGCGCGGCCTGCTGCTGCGCTCGCCCGCACGCTACCAGCGCACGGCGCAGAAGCTCGTGCAGCTCTACCGCAAGCACCAGGCCACAGCCGACCGCGACCCCAGCATCCGCGAGGCCGTGAACCGCGCCTGGATGGGTGCCGAGGCCTACACGCTGGCTTCCTACCACACGGTGGCCAAGCTGGCCCAGGGCGGCAGCATAGGCGCCGAGGCCAGCACCAACAAAATCTTCTGGTCCGAGCTCGACCTGCTGCTGCACGAGACCGCGCTGCGCATCCTGGGCGCGCGCGCCGAGCTGGTGGACGACGCCGAGACGCACGACTGGCTGGAGGGCTTCCTGTTTGCCCAGGCCGGCCCCATCTACGCCGGCAGCAACGAGATCCAGCGCAACATCATTGCCGAGCGCGTGCTCGGTATGCCCAAGGCCTGACAGAGAGAGGCACGACCATGGAATTCACCTTCACCCAAGACCAAC
>JAFECU010000176.1 GCA_018242005.1 Pseudomonadota bacterium
GACGGCGCTGGCAAGACGACGCTGATGCGGATTCTGGCCGGCCTCCTGGTGCCGAACGCCGGCCACGTCACCTTGGCAGGCTATGACGTGGTCAAGGACAACGACGCCATCCACGTCGCCAGCGGCTACATGCCGCAACGCTTTGGCCTGTACGAAGACCTGTCGGTGATGGAGAACATGCGCCTGTATGCGCAGTTGCGCGGCATGGATGCGGACCGCAACGCTGATCTGTTTGCCGAGCTGCTGGACTTCACGCGGCTCGGACCCTTCACCAAGCGCTTGGCCGGCAAGCTTTCCGGCGGTATGAAGCAGAAGCTGGGCCTTGCCTGTGCGCTCATGGCGCGGCCCAAGGTGCTGCTGCTGGACGAGCCGGGCGTGGGTGTCGACCCGGTCAGCCGCCAGGATTTGTGGCGCATGGTGCAGGCGCTGACCGACGAGGGCATGGCCGTGGTCTGGTCCACCGCCTATCTCGACGAAGCCGAGCGCTGCGAGAGCGTGCTGTTGCTGAACCAGGGACAGCTCCTGTTCGCTGGCCCGCCGCAGCAACTCACCGCGCAGCTCGAAGGCCGCAGTTTCCGTCTGGAAGACGTCGGTGCCGAGCGCCGAGCGGTCCTGACCCAGGCACTCGACCTACCCACCGTGAGCGATGGCGTGATCCAAGGCGCCGGCGTGCGCGTGGTGTTGCGCGAGGGCGCGGACGCAGGGCAGCTCCAGGCCCTGTCCGATCAGGCGCAGGTGCGGCTGGCGCAGGTGCCTGCGCGCTTCGAAGACGCCTTCATCGATCTGCTCGGTGGCGGCCCCGGCGGCACGTCGACGCTGGCCGAGCGTCTGCCGCCGGTTGAGCTGGGTTTCGACATTGCCGTGTCGTGCCGAAACCTCACCAAGCGCTTCGGCGAGTTCACCGCCACCGACAACGTCAGCTTCGAGGTGCAAAAGGGCGAAATCTTCGGCCTGCTCGGCCCCAACGGTGCCGGCAAGTCCACCACCTTCAAGATGCTGTGCGGCCTGTTGAAACCCACTGCGGGCGAGGCGCACGTGGTGGGGCACGATCTGCGCCGCGCCACCGGCGCGGCCAAGAGCCGGCTCGGCTACATGGCGCAGAAGTTTTCGCTCTACGGCCTGCTCTCGGTGCAGCAGAACCTGGAGTTCTCGGCCGGCGTCTACGGGCTGGAAGGCAACACCCGGCGCGAGCGCATCGAGGAAATGATCGCCACCTTCGATCTGGGCGACTGGCTGTCCGCCACGCCTGATTCCCTGCCGCTGGGACACAAGCAGCGCCTGGCCTTGGCCTGTTCGCTCATGCACCGGCCGCCCGTGCTGTTCCTGGATGAGCCCACGTCGGGCGTGGACCCCATTACCCGGCGCGAATTCTGGACCCACATCAACGGCCTGGCCCGCAAGGGCGTGACCATCATGGTCACCACCCACTTCATGGACGAGGCCGAATACTGCGACCGCGTGGCCATGCTCTCGCGAGCGCAACTGATCGCGCTGGATACGCCCGACGCGCTCAAACGTTCGGCGGTCAGCTCCGAACGACCCGACCCGACGATGGAGGATGCCTTCATTCACCTGGTGGAGTCGTCAGACCGCGAGCTGGAGGCCGCCATATGAGCGGCGCCACAAAGCACAAAGACGGAAGTGGCCCCCTGCAGGCCGACCTGCGCCATTTCGATCTGCGGCGCTTGATGGCCCTGGTGACCAAGGAAAGCCACCAGGCGCTGCGCGACCCCTCTACGCTCTTGATCGCGTTCGTGCTGCCGGTGGTGTTGCTGCTGTTGTTCGCCTATGCGGTGTCGCTGGACGCGAAGAACGTGCGCGTCGGCGTGGTGCTGGAGTCGCCCGGTGCTGCAGCGC
>JAFECU010000177.1 GCA_018242005.1 Pseudomonadota bacterium
AATCCCGATGCTGCTGTTTGTCCAGGTACTTTGGAAAAGTGTCTGGCCTTCATGCAGGATCCACGCAATGCCCGCGTGGGTATTTGTGGTGTTCAACTTGTGGACGATTCTGGTCGCGTGGCGCGCAGTTGTGCGAGGTTTCCGACACCGTGGGGTTTTGTGGCGCATGCTGTGGGTTTGGATCGGTTGATTCCGCGCTTGGGGCACTTTATGGCCGAATGGCCGCATGACAGCACGCGGGATGTAGATCATGTAATTGGGGCTTTTTTCTTGGTGCGGCGTGTGGTATTTGAGTCGCTCGGTGGTTTTGATGATCGTTACTTTGTGTATTTAGAAGACCTAGATTTTTCCAAACGTGCACGAGATGCGGGGTGGCGCAGTGTTTATCTGGCGGATGTGCGTGCCTTTCATGCGGGTGGGGGTACATCCAATCAGGTGAAGGCTCGGCGCTTGTTTTATTCGCTGCGCAGTCGTCTGCTTTACGCACACAAGCATTTCAGTGTCGCAGGCTTCGCATTGACCTGCGCGGCGACGCTATTTCTGGAGCCGCTGTCGCGCACCGCCTTGGCGTTGGGGCGTCGTTCTGCATCGGCCTGCAAGGACACCTGGGCTGCCTACGCCATGTTGTGGCGCTGGTTGCCGCAATGGGTGTTCAAGGGGGTGACACGATGAGCCAACGCCGTCTGCAGGTGCTGGCTCTTATGCGTTATGGTGCACTGGGCGCGTCTAGCCGGTTGCGTTTCCTGCAATACCTGCCCGCATTGGATGAGGGTGGTATTGAGGTGACGGTGCAGCCGCTGTTTGATGATGTGGCACTTTCGCGCCGGTACGCACAAGGTCGCTATGGGTTGGCGGTGGCGCTACGTTGCTTTGGAGAGCGAATCTTGGCGCTGCTGCAGCGTAAGCATTTTGACTTGCTGTGGGTCGAGAAGGAGGCATTGCCCTGGTGGCCCTTGTGGCTGGAGCGAGCCTTGTTCGGTGATGTGCCGTTTGTACTGGATTATGACGATGCCGTTTTCCACAATTACGATCGGCACAGATTGGGCGTTGTGCGTCGGGTGTACGGCAGGCGGCTTGATGGGTTGATGGCGCGTAGCCGCCTTGTGCTGGTGGGTAATCCCTATCTTGCCGGGCGTGCCAAAGCAGCAGGAGCGCGCAATATTGAACCGTTACCTACGGTCATTGATTTGCAGCGCTACCCCGCGCCGGATTGGGGGCGATCGCCTTGTGATGTACTGCGCGTTGTCTGGATAGGTTCCCCCAGTACGGCGCATTATCTGAATTTGTTGCATGTGCCTTTGCAGCAACTGGCAGCGCAACAACCTTTTGTATTACGGGTGATTGGGGCCCACGTGGATCTGCCTGGCGTGCCCGTGGAGCATGTGGCTTGGACGGAAGATACCGAGGTGGCGAATATTGCTGCCTGCGATGTTGGGGTGATGCCACTGCTAGATTCTCCTTGGGAGCGTGGCAAATGCGGTTACAAGCTGATTCAGTACATGGCCTGTGGCTTGCCTGTGGTTGCCAGTCCGGTGGGGGTGAACGCAAATATCGTGAATGAGGGAGTCAATGGCTTTCTGGCGGGGGCGCCGCAAGGGTGGGTGGCGGCGCTCCAAACGCTGCTGGCTGACGCTGCCTTGCGTAAGCGGCTGGGACTTGCTGGACGCGAGCGAGTGGAGCAGGAATATTGTTTGCAGGTGACTGGCCCCAGGTTGGCAGGGTTGCTGCGCTGTGCGGCGGAAGAGGGTCGGGTATGTGTGGGTTCGTAGGTTATTTGGGCGGCATACCGTGGCAGAGGCCAGAAGTGGTGCACTTGACGTTGCATGGCATGGCCCAAGCCATCATTCACCGTGGGCCTGATGCCTATGGCGACTGGCACGACGCCGGCGCAGGCATTGCACTGGCACATAGGCGCCTTTCAATTCTGGAATTGTCCGCCGCCGGGGCGCAACCCATGCAGTCGGCCTGCGGGCGCTATGTGATTGCCTTCAATGGCGAGATCTACAACCACCTGGATTTGCGGCGCGATTTGGGCGATGGCGTGGCGTGGCGTGGCCATTCCGATACCGAAACCCTGCTCGCAGGCTTCAGCGCCTGGGGCATACGCGCCACGGTGGAGCGTTGCATCGGCATGTTTGCCTTTGCCGTGTGGGACAAGGCCGAACGCCTATTGACCCTGGGGCGTGACCGCTTGGGCGAAAAGCCGCTGTACTACGGCTGGCAGGGGCAGGGGCAGGGGCGGGGGCAGGCGGCAAGCTTTGTGTTTGGCTCGGATCTGGCAGCGCTCAAGGCGCACCCCGCCTTTGCCGCCGCCATCAACCGCGACGCGCTGGCGCTGTACATGCGGCACAACGCCATCGCCGCGCCGCATTCCATTTACCAGGGCATTCACAAACTGCCGCCGGCGCATTTGCTCACCGTATCGCTGGCGCAGCGCGAGCCTGCGCTGGTGCAGTACTGGTCACTGCCGCAAGTGGCAGAGCGCGGGGTGGCAACCCCCTTTGCCGGCAGCGAGCAAGAAGCGGTGGATGCGCTGGAGGCATTGCTGAAAGACGCCGTTCGCCAGCAGATGGTGGCCGATGTGCCGCTGGGGGCTTTTCTGTCGGGTGGCATAGATTCGAGCACCGTGGTGGCGCTGATGCAGGCGCAAAGCAAGCGCCCGGTCAAAACCTTCACCATCGGTTTTCATGAAGAGGGTTACAACGAGGCGGTGCACGCCAAGGCGGTGGCCCAGCATCTGGGTACCGATCACACGGAGCTGTACGTCACGCCCCAGCAGGCGCTGGAGGTGATCCCGCGCCTGCCCGGCCTGTATTCAGAGCCGTTTGCCGATTCGTCGCAGATTCCCACCTTTCTGGTCAGCCAACTTGCACGGCAGCATGTGACTGTGTCGCTGTCGGGTGATGCGGGCGATGAGTTGTTTGCGGGCTACAACCGCTATGTGCTGGCACAAAACCTGTGGGCCAAACTCAACCGCCTGCCGCGCTTTGCGCGCAGAGCGGGCGCAGCGGGCCTGCGCTGTGCATCCCCTGCGGCCTGGAATTCGCTATTGGGGCCGGTTCAGCCCCTGTTGCCGCGGTCACTGCGTCACGCCAATGTTGGCGACAAGCTGCACAAGGGCGCAGGTGTGTTGGCGTCCCGCAGTATTGATGAGCTGTATCTGGGCCTGGTCACCCACTGGGAGCCGGCCGGCTTGGTGCTGGGTGCGCAAGAGCCCTTGACCCACCTGCGTGGCAACCCTCTGCCGCTGGCAGGGCTGGATGGCGTGCAGCGCATGATGGCGCTGGACGCCATCACCTATCTGCCAGACGACATTCTGGCGAAAACCGACCGCGCCGCCATGGGCGTGTCGCTGGAGGGGCGCGTGCCCTTCCTTGATCACCGTGTGGTGGAGTTTGCCTGGGCGCTGCCCCAGCACATGAAGCTGCAAGGCGGCGTGGGCAAATGGGCGCTGCGCCAGGTGCTTTACCGCCATGTGCCCAAGGAATTGATTGAACGCCCCAAGATGGGTTTTGGCGTGCCGATTGACAGCTGGCTGCGCGGCCCCCTGCGCGAATGGGCTGAGGATTTGCTGGGCGAATCCAGATTGCGGCGGGAGGGATTCTTCAACCCCGCGCCTATTCGCCAAAAATGGGCGGAGCATTTAAGTGGAAAGCGCAACTGGCAATACCACCTGTGGGATGTGCTGATGTTTCAGGCGTGGCTGGAAAATGAAGGTGGGTGTCAGTGAAACTGCTGATAGTTGTGAATGTCGATTGGTTTTTTTTGTCGCACCGACTGCCAGTCGCCTTGGCCGCCCTGCAACGCGGTGATGAGGTGCACATTGCCACAACGCTGACCCAGGGAAGCGCTTCGCTGGAGGCTTATGGGTTTCGTGTCCATGCGCTGCAGATTGATCGCAGCGCGACGGGGCCTATGGGGCTGTTGGGGCTTTGCCTGCAGCTGCTCAGGTTGTTCTGGCGCGTGCGGCCTGATGTGCTGCATTTGGTCACCATCAAGCCGGTGTTGCTTGGTGGCTTGGTTGCAAGGCTGGCGCCGGTTGGGGGCGTGGTGTACGCCATATCCGGTCTGGGCCATGTGTTTGTGGCGCAAGGTGTGTGGGGGCGTCTGCGTCGGCTGCTAGTCAGCGGCTGGTACCGGCTGGTGCTCGGTGCGCGCAATATGCGGGTAATTTTTCAAAACCCCGACGATCGAGCCGCTCTTGCAGGTGTTGCCACGCTGCGACCGGAGCAGACGGTGCTGATTCCAGGCTCTGGCGTGGATTTGACCTTGTATCCGGCCTTGCCACTGCCCGCCGGCCAACCCATGGTGATGATGGCGGCTCGCCTGCTGAAAACCAAAGGCGTGCAAGAGTTTGTGCAGGCGGCCCAGCAACTCAAGATGCAGGGAGTGGATGCGCGGTTTTGTCTGGTGGGGGACCTTGATCCGGATAACCCGGCCAGTGTGGAAGCGGCGCAGTTACAGGACTGGCAGCGGCAAGGTGTGGTTGAGACTTTGGGGCACCGTGCGGAGATTGCTGCGCTGATGGCGCAGGCAACCATGGTGGTACTGCCGTCTTACCGAGAGGGTTTGCCCAAGGTGCTGATTGAGGCGGCCGCATGTGGCCGTGCCGTGGTAACGACCGATGTGCCCGGTTGCCGCGACGCGATTGAGGAAGGCGTGACTGGACTATTGGTACCGGCGCGAAACGCCCAGGCGCTGGCCTTGGCCATCAAACGATTGCTGGATGACAGGGCGCTGTGCGCATCCATGGGTGCGGCAGGCCGTGCGCGTGCGGAGCGGATCTTTGATGTACAGGCCGTGGTGCAGACCCATTTGGCGCTGTATGACGCGTTGCGGAGTCAAGCATGACGGTATTGCTGACCGGTGCATCCGGTTTTGTCGGCCAGGCGGCGCTGCAGGCGCTGCAGTTGCGCGGCGTGGCTGTGCGCCCGGTGTTTCGTAGCGCCGGGCAGGCCCGGGGTGTTGCGGGTACGGCGGTGGTCTCGGGCTTGGACGCCGATACGGTCTGGTCCGCCGCTTTGCAAGACGTGGACGTGGTGGTGCATGCCGCCGCGCGCGCACACATCATGCGTGATGAGGCGCTGGACCCCTTGGCTGAGTACCGGCGGGTGAATGTGCAGGGCACGCTCCATCTGGCGCGCCAGGCGGCGGCGGCTGGGGTGCGGCGTTTTGTATTCATCAGCTCGATCAAGGTCAATGGTGAGGGAACGCAGCCCGGGCGGGCGTTCACGGCCGATGACGCGCCGGCGCCCGAGGATGCCTATGGGCTCTCGAAGGCGGAGGCAGAGGCCGGTTTGCGAGAGCTCTGCCGCGCGGCGGGGATGGAGCTGACCATCATCCGCCCGGTGCTGGTGTATGGCCCAGGCGTCAAAGGCAATTTGGCCAGTATGTTGCGCTGGGTGCGGCGTGCCTTGCCGCTGCCTCTGGGTGCGGTCACCGACAACCGCCGCAGCCTGGTGGCACTGGACAATTTGGTGGATTTCATGCTCGTGTGCATGGAGCACCCGCAGGCCGCAAACCAGGTGTTTTTGGTCAGCGACGGCGAGGATGTGTCCACCGCGCAATTGCTGCGCAACATGGCGGCTGCCTTGCAGTGCCCGTCGCGCTTGCTGCCGGTGCCGGTGGGTCTGTTGCGCTTGGGCGCACGGCTGCTGGGCAAGCAGGCCGTGGCGCAGCGCCTTTTGGGGTCGTTGCAGGTGGATATCACCAAGAACCGCAAGTTGCTGGGCTGGACACCGCCGGTGACGATGCAGGCGGCGTTGCAAAAAATGAAGAAAGCGGATGCGTGATGCTGCGGTTACTCGATATTGTTTTTTCTTTGCTGGGGCTGGTGCTGGGTTTTCCGGTGCTGTTGCTGGTGTATCTGGTGGGGTTGTTTGATACCGGTGCGCCCCTGTTCTGGCAAGAGCGCGTGGGGCGGCACCAAAAGCCGTTCACGCTGGTGAAGTTTCGCACCATGCGCGTGGGCACGGCGTCGGTGGCCAGCCATTTGGCAGATACGCAGGCGATTACGCCCATGGGCCGGTTTTTGCGCCGCACCAAGCTCGACGAGCTGCCCCAACTTTGGAATGTGCTCAGGGGTGAGATGAGCCTGGTGGGGCCGCGCCCTGGCCTGTTCAATCAGCAGGAGTTGCTGCAGGCGCGCCAGGCACATGGGGTGTTTGCGGCGCGTCCAGGTATTACGGGGCTGGCGCAAGTCAGCGGAATTGATATGTCGACGCCTGAGTTGTTGGCACAGACCGATGCCAGGATGCTGGCACATTTGTCGGTACGTAACTATTTCAACTTCATTGTCCAGACGGTACTGGGTGGTGGGCATGGGGACGCTGCGGCGCGCTAACGTATGAATGCTTTCTTGGGTGCTCTTTCTGGTATACCCCGCCGCGCCAAGCAAACCCTGGTGCTGACCATCGATGTCGCCTCAACCCTGCTTGCCGTCTGGGTCGCGTTCTACCTTCGCATCGAGCAGTTGGGGGCGCCGGTGCAGCAGCAGGCCTATGTGTATGGCGCGGCGGTGGTGCTGTTCGTGCCAGTGTTTATCCGAATGGGGTTGTACCGGGCGGTCTTCCGCTATGCGGGGATCCGCGCCCAGTTGGCGGTGGTGGCGGCGGTGGCGGTGTCTGGCGTGCTGTTTTTTGGCGTGTTGTTGCTGCCGCGCTGGGAGGGGGTTCCGCGCAGCCTGGGGCTGATCCA
>JAFECU010000178.1 GCA_018242005.1 Pseudomonadota bacterium
AAACCGCTGCGTGTTGATTCATTTCCAAAACTGGGCCATTTCGGAACGCATTCACGTTGAAATTTGAGCCACGTTGCCGCTCTATCCTGCTGAATTTTTCAGCACGGGGGAGCAGGAGTGATCAACGTGAGCACATTGAGCAAGTTACGCCGCCTCGTGCTGAGGCAGGACGTGTCGGTGCGCGAGGCCAGCCGGCGCCTGGGCATCTCGCGCAACACAGCCACCAAGTGGCTCAAAGACGGGCAGATGGCCGAACCCCGATACCCGCAGCGGGTGTCGGGCCCCAGCATCCTGGATCCGTACAAGGAGCAGTTGAGCCAATGGCTCAAGGCCGATAGCCATCGCAGCAAACGCGATCGACGCGGGATCAAGGCCATGTTTGAGGCGCTGCGCGCGCAGGGCTACAGCGGCAGCCGAGGGCCGGTCTACGCCTTTGCCCAGCGCTGGCAGCAAGAGCAAGGCAACGCTGCGCGTGGTGCGGGGTTCGTGCCGCTGAGCTTCGAGTTGGGCGAGGCGTTCCAGTTCGACTGGAGCTGCGAGTACCTGTTCATCGGCGGGCTGCGCCGCCGCCTGGAAGTGGCACACACCAAGCTGGCGGCCAGTCGCGCCTTCTGCCTGGTGGCGTACTACAGCCAAGCGCACGAGATGCTGTTCGATGCGCACGCACGGGCGTTCGCCCTCTTCGGTGGCGTGCCCCGGCGGGGCATCTACGACAACATGAAGACCGCTGTGGACAAGGTCGGCCATGGCAAACAGCGCAGCGTCAATGCACGCTTCGAGGCGATGACCGGGCACTACCTGTTCGAGCCGGAGTTCTGCAACCGGGCCGCCGGCTGGGAGAAGGGGGTCGTGGAGAAGAACGTTCAGGATCGGCGCAAGGACATCTGGCGTGAGGCCAGCGAGCGGCGCTGGGGGACGCTTGGTGAACTCAACGACTGGTTGCAGCAGGCCTGCGTGAAGGCCTGGGCTGAGATGAGTCACCCGGAATGGACTCAGCTCACGGTGGCCGATGTCTGGCAGGACGAACGTGCTCGTCTCATGCCCAACCCCCGTGCGTTTGATGGCTACGTGGAGCAGCCGGTACGGGTCTCTGCGACCGCACTGATCCACTTCCAGCGCAACCGCTACAGCGTGCCGTGTGAATGGATTCATGCGGTGGTCAGTCTGCGGGCCTACGCGGATGGCCTGCTGGTGGTCGGGCCCGATGGGCGACAGGTGCGCCTGGCGCGCAGCTTCGAACGTGATCAGACGCTCTACGACTGGATGCATTACATCGCGCTCATCGAGCGAAAGCCCGGCGCGCTGCGCAACGGCGCGCCCTTCAAGACCATGCCCGAGCCACTGCAGGAAATGCAGCGCCAGTTGCTGCGCCACAGCGGTGGCGACAGGGTGATGGCGCAGGTGCTCATGGGGGTGAGCCTGCATGGACTGGAGGCCGTGGTGGTGGCGGTAGAGCTGGCGCTGCAGTCCGGGCGGGTGAGTGCCGAGCACGTGCTCAACGTGCTCTCGCGTCTGAAGGAGCAGCGCGTGCCCGAGCCACCGGTGGCCACGATGCTCAAGCTCAACACGCCGCCACTGGCCAACCTGCAGCGCTACGACGCACTGCGCAACGTCCAGCCTCATGAGGCATCACCGGAGTCCGACCATGCATGACGTCATTGATGCCCTCAAAGCGCTGGGCCTGCACGGCATGGCCAGTGCCTGGCCGGAGGTACTGGGCACCGCCCGCATGAAGTCGCTGGATCATGAGGCCGTGCTGCACCAGCTCATCAAGGCCGAGACCGCTCAGCGTGAGGTGCGTTCCATGGCTTACCAGATGCGCGTGGCGCGCTTCCCTTCGCACCGTGACCTCGCCGGCTTTGACTTCGCCCACGCGCAGCTCGACGAAGCACTGGTGCGCCAGTTGCACACCCTTCGCTTCGTGGAGTCGGCGCACAACGTGGTGCTGGTTGGTGGCCCCGGCACGGGTAAAACCCACCTGGCCACGAGCCTGGGGATCGAGGCCATTCGCATGCATGGCAAGCGGGTGCGCTTCTTCTCAACGGTGGAGCTGGTCAACGCCCTGGAGCTGGAGAAGGCGCAGAACAAGGCCGGGCAAATGGCGCACCGCCTGATGTACGTCGATCTGGTGATCCTGGATGAACTGGGCTACCTGCCATTCACGCAGTCGGGCGGCGCGATGCTGTTCCACCTGCTCTCCAAACTCTATGAGCGAACGAGCGTGGTGATCACCACCAACCTCACCTTCTCGGAGTGGAGCAGCGTCTTTGGAGACGCCAAGATGACCACGGCCTTGCTTGACCGGCTCACGCACCATTGCCACATCGTCGAGACGGGCAACGAGAGCTGGCGATTCAAGCACTCCAGTGCCGCTGGCGCGGCTCCCCCAAAGCAACGCCCAAAGAGCCAGAAAGGAGATCGAAAAACAGCAGACCCGATAGACTTATCCACAACCGAATAGTCAAAGAATCCATCAACCCAGTGGCTCAATATTCAACGTGATCACTGGCTCAGTTGTGCTGATGAATCAACAAGATGCCCGCAGGGCCGGTGTCCGTCTACTCTCAAAAAGGAAACGGAAAATGGGAACAAGAACAGTATTTCAAGTTCAGGACCTGGATCGAAACCTGATTGCAACCCTGTTTGCAAACAGTTCGCACACCACTCAGTTCGCAGAGACAGTGTTCGAGAATTGCGTTAAGGACAGCGCAAATCGCGGCGGACCCAATGCCCTGATCGAAAAGCTACTGTCTCTTCGCTACGAGACGGCTGAGGCCGGTCACGATAAGGGAGAGCGCATCTTCTGGCTTGTGCCTGCCGACGAAGCTGAACTGGGCGACCGTGA
>JAFECU010000179.1 GCA_018242005.1 Pseudomonadota bacterium
CCTGCATGAGCGGCAGATCCTCAAGCCTCTTGCCAAAGGCCCAGCGTTCGCGGGCGATGTACTCGGCCTCGGCCACGGCGCGGCGCATCATGCCGGCCGAGCGCATGCCGTTCGAGAGGCGCGAGTTGTTCACCATGTCGGCGATCTGCACGAAGCCCCGGCCCTGCTCGCCCACCAGGTAGGCCACGGCGCCGTCCATGCGGATCTCGCCGCTGGCCATGGAGCGCGTGCCCATCTTGTCCTTCAGGCGCACGATGTGGTAGCTGTTGGTGCTGCCGTCGTCCAGGTAGCGCGGCAGCAGGAACAGCGAGATGCCCTTCATGCCGGGCGGCCCGCCATCGACGCGCGCGAGCACCATGCCGAAGCCCGCGTCGGGGTTGGAGCAGAACCACTTCTCGCCATACAGGCGCCAGCTGCCGTCCTCCTGCGGGTAGGCCATGGTCAGCGTGTTGGAAATATCCGAGCCCGCAGCCTGCTCGGTCATGAACATCGAGCCCTGCACGCTGTGGTCAAAATCCATGGCCAAGAGCTTGGGCAGGTATTTGTCCACCAGCTTCTGCTCGCCGTATTTCCTCAGCGTGCGCGTGAGCGAATCCGTCATCGACAGCGGGCAGCACAGGCCAAACTCGGACTGCACGAACAGATAGGTCAGCGCGTACTTGACGATGGGCGGCATCTTGCCCTTCCAGCCCAGCATGTCCTCGCGGTGCGAGATCGCGGCCAGGCCGAACTGCTGGTAGACCACCCTCTCCATCTCGACATAGGCCGGGTGCTTGACGATGCGCTGCTCCTCCTTGCCGCTGCGGCTGCGCATCTCCAGCGTCGGCGGGTTGCGGTCGGCCTGAAGCGCCCAGTCGTCCACGGCTCCACCGGCGAGCTCGCCCATGCGCTCGAAGTAAGGCTGCAGATGGGCATACAGATCGGCCGGCAGGTACAGGGCCAGCAGCTGCTGCAGCTCCTTGTCCTCGGCGTAGTTGTTGACATGGCCACGGTCGGGCACGGGGTGGGCGGCGGCGCTGGCCTGGGCCAGGGCTGTCATCTGGGACTGGTCGGTGGCGGACATGGGCAGGTCTCCTTTACATCGTGTTGGGCTCTATTGAAGCGGCTTCAATCATTCGCGTCCAATATCATTAAAATCTTTTTCAATAGTCAACATGTATAGATGCCATGGAACTGCGTCTGCTGCATTACTTCGTGACCCTGGCCGAGGAACTGCACTTTGGCCGCGCGGCCCAGCGCCTGTGCATCTCGCAGCCCCCCTTGAGCGTGGCCATCAAGCAGCTGGAGCAGGAACTCGACGCCCAGCTGTTCGAGCGCAGCAGCAAGGGCGTGCGCCTCACGGCCGCGGGCGATCACCTGCTCATCAAGGCGCGCCAGCTGCTCACTTTGAGCCACCAGGCCGCGCAGGAGACGCGCGACGTGGCGCGCGGCACCGTCGGCCACCTGCGCCTGGGCTTCGTCGGGTCGAGCCTCTACCGCGGCCTGCCTCAGGCGCTGGAGCGGATGCAGCAGTCCCACCCCCAGGTGCGCGTGGACATGCTGGAGGCCAACAGCGCCGAGCAGATCCTGGGCCTGCAGCAAATGCGCCTGGACGTGGCCCTGGTGCACTCCATACAGCCGCCCGACGGCATAGAGAGCCAGCTCATCGTGGAGGAGCCCTTCGTCGTCTGCCTGCCCGATCAGCACCCATTGAGCGCCAAGGCCTGCATAGACCTCGCACAGCTCAAGGACGAGCGGCTGATCCTGTTCTCCACCCTGGTCTCCCCCACCTACCACCAGCGCATCTACGAAATGTGCCTGGCCCATGGCTTCGCCCCCGAGGTCAGGCACGAGGTGCGCCACTGGCTGTCGGTGATCTCTCTCGTCTCGCTGGATCAGGGAGTGGCCCTGGTGCCCGCGGCGCTCGAGCGCGTAGGCATGCCGCGCCTGGTGTTCAGACCCCTGCAAGGCGAACACCCCCACTCCGAAATGCTGGCCATGTGGCGCAGCGCGCCGGTCAACCCGCTGGTGCAGGCGCTGCTGGCGCATTTGCTTCGGGCTGCGCGGGCGCCGGGTGCGTGAGAGATCGGCTCAAGTCGTGAGGCCTGTCGATTCAACCTAAAAACAGCAGTTGGACGCTCCTGCCGGTGCCGTGATCAGCGCGCCAGGCGCGGTGCTGGCGGGTGCGGAGCGTGCGCACCCATCAGGTGAGGACGAAGCGGTCAGACTCAGCATCCATGCGGCCTGCCAGAAGATGGAAAGCGGTCAACTGCCGTTTTTAGGTTCAACCATCCAGGGCACGCGATCTTTGCGGAGCCCGTCATCGCCGCGAAGACTGGGATCCGCCTGCCACCCGCGCGGTTGATTCCTCGCCGCTGACGACTCCCGCCTTCACGGGGATGCCGAATGTTTCGTCTTCAACGAAACATAGCTGCCTGAGCCAAGAGGCCGGTGCCGAGACGACAAGCCAGCGCCGCAGGCTCGCTGCGCTTGCGGGCCAGGGGCAGCCGGGCGTGGCAACCACCTCCGGCGCGATAATCACGCCCCAGCCCCACGCAACCCCAGCACCCGCCCGAACGGCCGCCGCGCCGCTCGAATGGGCGCCGGTGGTTGGTCGGGCCCTATGAAACCAGCCCCAGCCTCCTGCCCCGGCGGGCGGCAAGCGCGGGGCCTATTTGCGCCATGCACACCCGTGTGGCGAGAGTGAGCACAACATGCGTTGGAACGACTTCAAGCACCAGTACCTGGTGCGTTTTTGGTCGCCCGTGCCGGCAGTGATTGCGGCGGGCGTTTTATCGGCCTATTACTTCGGCCTCACCGGTACCTTCTGGGCCGTGACGGGCGAATTCACGCGTTGGGGCGGCCATGTGCTGCAGTGGCTGGGGGTGGACGTGTCCACCTGGGGCTACTTCAAGGTCATAGGCCTGCAGGGCACACCGCTCACGCGCGTCGATGGGGTCATGATCATCGGCATGTTCGTCGGCTGCTTTGCCGCCGCACTCTGGGCCAACAACGTCAAGCTGCGCCTGCCGCAGCACAGAAAGCGCGTGTTCCAGGCGCTGGTCGGCGGCATCATCGCCGGCTTTGGCGCGCGCCTGGCCATGGGCTGCAACCTGGCGGCATTCTTCACCGGCATTCCGCAGTTCTCGCTGCACGCCTGGTTCTTTGCCATTGCCACGGCCATTGGCTCGCTCGCCGGTGCCAAGGTGAGTTTGCTGCCCATGTTCCGCATTGCGGTGAAGCTGCAAAAAGTGTCTGCTGCCCAGCCCCTGGCGCAGCACGCGGCGCAGGCCAAGCGTCGCTTTCGGCTGGGCATGCTGATATTTGCCGCCTTCGTCGTCTGGGCCGTGGCCAAGACGTTTGACGCGCCAAAGCTCGGTTTTGCCGCTCTCTTCGGCCTGGCATTTGGCCTCATCATCGAACGCGCCCAGGTGTGCTTTACCTCGGCGTTTCGCGACCTGTGGATCACCGGGCGCACGCAGATGGCCAAGGCCATCATCGCCGGAATGGCGGTGGGTACGATCGGCGTGTACAGCTATGTGCAGCTGGGACTGGATCCGAAGATCTTCTGGGCCGGGCCCAATGCCGTCATCGGCGGCCTGCTGTTTGGCTTTGGCATTGTGCTAGCGGGCGGCTGCGAGACCGGCTGGATGTACCGCGCCGTCGAAGGTCAGGTGCATTTCTGGATCGTCGGCCTGGGTAACGTGATCGGCTCGACGCTGCTGGCCCTGGTGTGGGACGACCTGGCACCCGTGATTGCCGTCAACTTCGACAAGGTGAACCTGCTCAAGGTACTGGGTCCCCAGGGCGGTCTGCTGGCCACCTACGCCATGCTGGCCTTGTCGCTCGCGCTCGTGCTGTGGTGGGAGCGCTACTTTTTTGCGCGCAAGGCCGCACAGCAGCCCACAAGCCTGCAAACCGCCTGAACAGGAGCTACACCATGAGCAAGCACAACTACACCCCCGATTTCCGTCTCGACATGGTGGGCGAGCCCTGCCCCTACCCGGCCGTGGCCACACTCGAAGCCATGCCCCAGCTGCAGCCGGGGCAGATCCTGGAGGTGGTGTCCGACTGCCCGCAGTCGATCAACAACATTCCGCTGGATGCAAAGAACCATGGCTACGAGGTACTGGAGATCCAGCAGGACGGGCCGACCATCCGCTACCTGATCCGCCGCTGAACGCTGAAAGACACCACCCATGCAAAACATCCTCGTCATCATCCACGCTGCGCCCCATGGCAGCGAGCGCTGTCTCTCGGCCCTGCGCCTGGCCTCGGCGCTGGCAGGGCGCGAGGGTGGCAAGCCTCAGCTGCGGCTGTTCATGATGTCCGACGCCACGGTGGCGGGCCTGGCGCAGCAAAACGACGGCGCGGGCAACGCCATTCCCACGCTGCTCGCACAGCTGGCAGAGGCCGGCGTGCCCATCAAGCTGTGCCGCACCTGCGCCCTGGCGCGCGGCATTGCCGAGCTGGCGCTGCTGCCGGGCGTGGAAATCGGCACCCTGCCCGAGCTGGCGCAGTGGACGCTGGAGGCGGACAAGGTCATCACGTTCTGACCTGCCGGCACGGGCCGGCCGCGGGTTGCTCACGACCGCCCGATGCCGGCCCACTGCGGCAGGCAATGCCTTGCCAGTGCCGTCACCCAGCAAGGCTCGCCCGGCACAAAGGCGATGCCATAGCGCGGACTGACGAGAAAGCCGGCGCGCTCGAAGGCCGCGCCATCGCCCGTCCGCACAAATGCCGCCAGCGCACGAAACGGCACGGCCACGCTGCCCAGGTGCAGCACTTCGGCGCGGGCCGTGACCTCTTCCAGGCGGCCGCTGTCCTGAAAACGGTAGACCACGGCGCAGTAGTCCAGCGCGGTCAGGCCCACGTTGTTGCGCTCCTCGCTGCGCGGCTGGCCGTGGCTGCGGATGATGTGCTCGCGCGTGGCCGTGAATGGCATGCCGTCCACGCATTCGTAGGGCTTGAGGTGCATGGGCCCATTCTGGCGCCTCGGCCCATGGCGGGACAACCCTGAGGGCGCCTGGCCTCAAACGCGCTGCATCTGCGCGTATATTGCGCCGTGCTGCCGGTGACGGGCCACGGGCCGCCACCATGGTTCAGCGTCAAAATGCCCGATTGCGCTTTCCCATCAAGCGCCAGAAGCTATCAAACTTGATATTCAACCACCCTATCCCAACGCGATGACTGCCTCTACCCACTTCGCCCCCATGCCCGATGCCGCCGGTTACTTTGGCCCCTATGGCGGCCAGCTGGTGCCGCCGCACCTCAAGCAGGCTATGGACGACATCAACGCCGCCTACGCCGAGATCACGAAGCGCCAGGACTTCCAGGACGAACTCAAGCAGCTGTTTGCCGACTACGTGGGCCGGCCCAGCCCCATCTTTCACGCCAGGCGCCTGTCGGATCAACTGGGCGGTGCGCAGATCCACCTCAAGCGCGAGGACCTGAACCACACCGGCGCGCACAAGATCAACCATTGCCTGGGCGAGGCGCTGCTCGCCAAGTTCATGGGCAAGAAGAAGGTGATCGCCGAAACCGGCGCCGGCCAGCATGGCGTGGCCCTGGCCACGGCCTGCGCGCTCGTGGGCATTCCGTGCGAGATCCACATGGGCCAGGTGGACATCGAGAAGGAACACCCCAACGTCACCAAGATGCGCATCCTGGGCTGCAAGCTTGTGCCCGTGACGCGCGGCGCGGCCACGCTCAAAGAGGCGGTGGACAGCGCCTTCGAGGAATACCTCACCAACCCCACGGACTACCTCTACGCCATCGGCTCGGTGGTCGGCCCCCACCCCTTCCCGATGATGGTGCGCGACTTCCAGAGCATCGTCGGCCGCGAGGCGCGCGAGCAGTTCCAGGCCAAGCATGGCCGCCTGCCCGACTACGTGGCCGCCTGCGTGGGCGGGGGCAGCAACGCCATGGGCATCTTCACGGCCTTCCTGAACGATGGCGCGGTGAAGCTCGTCGGCGTCGAACCCTCGGGCGAAGGCACAGACAAGCCCGGCCGCCATGCCGCCACGCTGACCATGGGCAAGCCCGGCGAGATCCACGGCATGAAATGCTATGTGCTCGAGGACGCCGAGGGCCAGCCCGCCGCCGTGCACAGCATCGCCTCGGGCCTGGACTACCCCGGCGTGGGCCCGCAGCACAGCTATCTGAAGGACATCGGCCGCGTGCAGTACGAGGCCGTGACCGACAAGGAATGCCTCAACGCCTTCATGCAGCTGTCGCGCGTGGAGGGCATCATCCCGGCGCTCGAGAGCGCCCACGCCGTCGCCTGGGCCATGCGCGTGGCACCCGGCTTGCCGAAGGACCGGCACATCCTCGTCAACCTGTCGGGTCGCGGCGACAAGGACGCGGACTATGTAGCCAAGGTGCTGGGCCTGTGATTTTTACTTTGGAGTTTTGACATGGCATTGCCTCCCAACAAGCACCGCAGCCGCCGCCTTCGCAAGAAGATGCGCGTGGGCGAATTTCAGGAATTCGGCTTCGAATACGAGCTCAAGGTGAAGCAGGCCCTGGCGCCCGAACAGGAAGAGGCGCTGATGGACCGCTTCGTCCGCGACCTGCTCGTGCCGCGCAACCTGGCCGCCGCCGGCTGGGTGCGCGAGGGCTTCGTGACGGCCTTCGCGCGCGGCTCGGCCACCGAGGAAGACCGCCAGGCCACGCAGGCCTGGCTGGCCGCCCAGCCCGAGGTGGGCGAGGCCACGGTGAGCGCGCTCAAGGACGCGTGGTACGTGGAGGGTTGAAGCACAGCGAACGAGTCCGCCACGCGCACGCATGAATGGACTCGTTCGCCATCAGCCCTTGGCCACTTCGTGTGCGCCCATCAACTCCAGCGCCTTCACAAGCGCCGAGTGGTCCAGGTCGGCATGGCCGTTGGCGGCGCAGGCCTGCATCAGCTGCGCGGCACCGGCGGTCTGCGGCAGCGCCAGGCCGAGTTCGCGCGCGCCCTGCAGCGCCAGGCCCAGGTCCTTCTGGTGCAGCTTGATGCGAAAGCCAGGTCCGAACGTGCGCTTGATCATGCGTTCGCCATGCACCTCAAGGATGCGGCTCGAAGCGAAGCCGCCCATGAGCGCCTGGCGCACCTTGGCCGGGTCGGCGCCGGCCTTGCTGGCGAACAGCAGCGCCTCGCCCACGGCGGCGATGTTCAGCGCCACGATGATCTGATTGGCCACCTTGGTGGTCTGGCCGTCGCCGTTGCCGCCGACCAGGGTGATGTTCTTGCCCATCTTCTCAAGGAGCGGACGCACCTTTTCGAAGACCTCGGGCTCGCCGCCGCACATGATGGTGAGCGACGCCGCCTTGGCGCCCACCTCGCCGCCCGACACCGGCGCGTCGATGTAGTCCGCACCCAGCGCATTGATCTTCTGCGCGAAGGCCTTGGTGGCCATGGGCGAGATGGAGCTCATGTCCACGACGACCTTGCGCGCGCCGCCGCCGCCCAGGGCTGCGGCCACGCCCTTGTCGCCGAACAGCACCGATTCCACGTCCGGCGTGTCGGGCACCATGAGGAAGACGACCTCGGCGTTGCGCGCCACCTCTTCGGGTGTGGGGCAGGCGACGGCGCTTGACGCCCGTATGGCCTCGGGCACCTTGCGCGCGGCACTCACGTAAACGGTGTGGCCGGCGTTGATCAGATTGAGCGCCATCGGCGTGCCCATGATGCCGAGCCCAATGAAACCTAGCTTCATATCCATGTGTCCTTTCAGGTTGGTGGTGATGCGATTCAGTACGCACCCGAATTGGGTGCGCCCGTGCCGGTACTGGCGTGCATGGTCTTGAGGATTTGCTGGGCGCCTGCGGCCATCAGGCGCGCGTCGGAGCTCACGGTGGTGAACTGGAAGCCCTTGGCGATGCGGGCCAGCGCGCTCTCGGGCGTGCCGTTGTGGATGCCGGCCACAAGGCCATGGGCCTTGGCGCGCTCCAGGATATGGTCCACGGCCTGCTGCGCCTTGGGGTCCAGGTCGTCGAACACCGGCCTGCAGCCCAGCGACAGAGACAGGTCGCTGGGACCGATGTAGACCGCGTCCAGCCCCTCCACGCTCATGATGGCGTCGAGGTTGTCCAGGGCCTGCGCGGTCTCGATCATGGCGAAGGTCACGATGCAGTCGTTGGCATGGGCCGGGTAGTCTGCACCGCCGTAGAGCAGCGCGCGCACCGGCCCGAAGCTGCGCGTGCCGCGCGGCGCGTAGTGGGTCCAGGCGACGAGCCTTTGCGCGTCCTCGCGGGTGTTGACCATGGGACAGATCACGCCGTAGGCGCCCGCGTCCAGCGTCTTCATGAGGATGCCGGGCTCAAGCCACGGCACCCGCACCACGGGCACGGTGGGCGTGGTCGAGATGGCCTGCAGCATGGACACCATGGCCTGGTAGTCCACGACGCCATGCTGCATGTCTATGGTCAGCGAGTCCCAGCCCTGGTGCGCCATGGTCTCGGCCGCGAAGCCATTGGGTATGGCCAGCCAGCCGTTGACGGCGGCGCCACCGGCGCTCCAGAGTTCCTTGAGTCGGTTGTTTCTCATGTCCGTCCTTTCGGGGTTGAGCGTTATGCGGGTACTACCAATTCAAAATCCGGCGCTGTCGGCACTTGCAGGGCGGGCGTTCTCGCGGCTTTCAGCAAAGCGTTCAACGCGCAACACCCTGTCTTGTCAAGTCACGGGCGCCGGGTTGAACAGCACCAGTGCGTTGTGCAGCTTCCACTCCTCGGCCCAGGTTTTCCTGCGGCCGCTGGCCACGTCGAGCATCAGGCGGAACAGTTCCCAGCCCAGATCTTCTATCGTCGCCTCGCCGTCGGCAATGCGGCCCGCGTTCACGTCCATGAGGTCGTGCCAGCGCCGCGCCAGTTCGCTGCGCGTGGCCACCTTGATGACCGGACAGGCGGCCAGGCCATAGGGCGTACCGCGCCCCGTAGTGAATACATGCAGGTTCATGCCGGCCGCCAGCTGCAGCGTGCCGCAGATGAAGTCGCTGGCTGGCGTGGCGGCATAGAGCAGGCCCTTCTGCCCCGCCTTCTCGCCCGGCGCAATGACGCCGGAGATCGGTGCGCTGCCGCTCTTGACGATGGAGCCCATGGCCTTCTCGACGATGTTGGACAGCCCGCCCTTCTTGTTGCCGGGCGTGGTGTTGGCGCTGCGGTCCACGCGGCCGCGCGCCAGGTAGGCGTCGTACCAGGCCATCTGGTCGATCAGGGCCTGGGCCACCTCGGGCGTGGCGGCGCGCGCGGTGAGCTGGTCTATGCCGTCGCGCACCTCGGTGACCTCGCTGAACATCACGGTGGCACCCGCGCGCACCAGCAGATCGGTGCAAAAGCCCACGGCCGGATTGGCCGTCACGCCGCTGAAGGCGTCGCTGCCGCCGCACTGCACGCCCACCACCAGCTCGCTGGCCGGCACTGTCTCGCGCCGGCGCGCGTTCAGGCGCTCCAGGTGTTCCTCGGCCTGGCGCATGATGGACTCGACCATGGACATGAAGCCCACATGGGACTCGTCCTGCAGGCAGACCACGTCCAGCGCGGTATCGGCGCAGGAGCCCACGTCGGCCACGTTGCGCTCGTCCACCAGCGGGATGCTGCCCGGCGGCAGCAGTCGCTCGGGCTGCAGCTTCTCGCAGCCCAGGCTGACGACCATGACCTCGCCGCCGAAGTTCGGATTCAGGCTGATGTTGCGCAGCGTGCGGATCGGGATCACGGCGTCCGGCGCATCGATGGCGACGCCGCAGCCGTAGCCATGCTCCAGCGCCACCACGTCGTCCACATTGGGGTACTTGGGCAGCAGCTCGGCCTTGATGCGCTGAACCGCAAAGTCCGTCACCCCGGCCACGCATTGCACGGTCTGCGTGATGGCCAGAATGTTGCGCGTGCCCACGGATCCGTCGGCGTTGCGGTAACCCTCGAAGCTGTAGCCAGCCAGCGGTTCCTGAGGCGCAGGCTTGACCGTGGCGATAGGCAGGCCGTCGAGCGCACGCGCCTCGGGCATTCGGAGCAGGCGCTCATGCACCCAGCTGCCGGCCGCAATGGCCTTGAGCGCATAGCCTATGACCACGTTGTAGCGGCGCACGGCGCCGCCCTCGGGAATGTCCACCAGCGCCACCTTGTGCGCCTGGGGCACCCTGTCAACCAAGACCAGGCCACCGGGCAGCACGCTGCCGGCGGGCAGTCCTCCTTCGTTGGCGACGATGGCGACGTTGTCCGCCGCATGCATCGCGATGGTGAGAGGAGCCTGGATACTCATCGTTAAAACCTTTCGTCGCTCGCAGTGCTCAATCAGCCTTGATGCCCGCCGCCTTGATGACCTGCGCCCATTTGGCTACCTCGGCCTTCTGAAAAGTGGCCAGTTCGGCAGGGCTCATGTCGGAAGGCCGCATGCCGAAGGCCTTGAGCCGCGCCTGCACCTCGGGCGTGGCGACGATCTTCATGATCTCGGCGTGCAGCCGGTCCACGATGGGCTTGGGCGTTCCCGCGGGGGCAAAAACGGCCTGCCAGGAACCCATGTCGAAACCCTTCTGGCCGGTTTCGGCAATGGTGGGCACGTCGGGCAGCGACTCCAGTCGCTTGGAACTGGTCACGGCAATGGGGCGCAGCTTGCCGGACTGAATGTGCGGGCCTAGGACCAGGGTGGTGTCGAACATCATGTCCACCTGGCCACCGATCACGTCCTGCACGGCCGGGCCGCTGCCCTTGTAGGGCACATGCGTGAACTTCACTCCCGTCTGGTAGGACAGCAGCTCCAGCGCCATGTGGTTCGATGTGCCGTTGCCCGGCGATGCCGAGGACAGGCCGCCCGACGCTGCCTTGGCCTTGCTTGCGGCCAGCACGTCGCCAAGTGTCTTGTAGGGGCTGGCGGCCGGCACCACCAGCACCAGCGGGCCGGAGCCCAGCATGGCCACCGGCGTGAAGGACTTGACGGGGTCGTAGTCCAGCTTGGCATACAGGCTCACGTTGATGGCATGAGAACTGATGGTGCCGCCAAGGATGGTGTAGCCATCAGCCGGCGCACGGGCTGCAATGGCCGAACCCACGCTGCCGCCGGCGCCCCCCTTGTTGTCTATGACCACGGGCGTTCCCAGGGCCTGGCTCAGGGGCTGGGCAATCACACGCGCCAGGGTGTCGGTATTGCCGCCGGGCGGGAAGGGAACGACGTAGGTGATCGCCTTGCCCGTGGGCCAATTGCCTTGCGCCGTGGCAGGCATGGCGACGCAGGCGCAGCCCAGCAGCACGGCGCTGGCGGCGAGGGAGCGGTGGATCAACGTGCGGCGTTGCATGGTGGTGGTCTCCTCTGATGTGACTGAAAAGGCTCAAAAACGTGGTTGTCTGCCGGTAAAGGCCGGGTCGTACTTGCGCATCTGCCCCAGGTCGTCGCGGTTGCGGATGCCGCAGTGCAGGTAGTTGTCGTGCAGGCGGGCCAGCGCCTCGCGGTCGAGCGTCACACCCAGGCCCGGCGTGCGCGGCACGCGCAGGCTGCCCTGCTCGAAGGACAGGCGTCCACCCTCGACGACCTCCTCGTCCTGCCAGGGGTAATGCGTGTCGCAGGCATAGGTCAGGAGCGGCACGCTCGCGCACAGATGCGTCATGGCCACCAGGCTCACGCCCAGGTGCGAGTTGCTGTGCATGGACAGGCCCAGGTCGAAGGTGCTGCACAGCGTGGACAGGCGCTGCGTTGCGCGCAGGCCGCCCCAGTAGTGGTGGTCGCTGAGCACGATCTTCACGGGGCGGCCCATGTCGGCGTTGCGGCGGAATTCGGCAAAGTCGGTGACCACCATGTTGGTCGCCAGCGGCACATCACACTCGCGCGCCACGGCGGCCATGCCGTCCAGGCCCGAGGCCGGGTCTTCGTAATACTCGAGCACGCCGCGCAGCTGCTGCACGATCTTGAGGCTCGTCTGCACCGTCCAGTTGCCGTTGGGGTCTATGCGCAGCGGCAGGCCCGGAAAGGCCTCGGCCAGCGCCAGGATACCCGCCGCCTCCTGCTCCGGCGGCAGGGCTCCGGCCTTGAGCTTGATGCTCTTGAAACCGTATTGGTCGATCATGCGTCGAGCCTGGGCCACGAGCTGCTCGGGCGTCAGCGCCTCGCCCCAGGCGTCGGGCGCATAGGGGCTGTCGATATGTTCGGCATATTTGTAGAACAGATAGGCTGAAAACGGCACGCTCTCCCGCGCCGCGCCGCCCAGCAGATCGACCACGGGCGCCTGGGCCAGCTGGCCCTGCAGGTCGAGCATGGCGACCTCGAAGGCACTGACCACCTTGGCAACGGTCTTGGAGACATGGGTGCCAGGCGCCAGCGACACCTGCTGGCCCAGGAACTCCGAGGCCGTCAGCTTGCGCGGTGCGACCAGGGCCTGCACGCGCCGCTCCATCTCGTTGAGCGACCAGGGCGACAAGCCCACCAGGGCCGGCGCGGCCTTGGCCAGCGCATCCAGCATGGGCTGGTCGCCATAGCTTTCGTTGATGCCCACCAAGCCGCAGGCGGTCTCGATCTCGATGATGGAACGCAGCGCCCAGGGCTCGTGAATGCCCGCGGCATTCAGCAGTGGCGGGTCTCGGAACGCAATGGGCGTGATGCGGATGTGGCGTATTGCGTGGGAGGCAGTCATCTTGGGAGCGAAATGCGAGGGACCGGTGCAAACCATGAGGAGGGGTTTGCAGCACCATGACATATGTTGTCTGATAACGAGCAACGAATTATCATGTCATCCATGGACACCGACCCCACGGGATTACCCGAATCACCCTCTGCAACGACCTCGCCCTACCTTCCACTGCGCGGCAGGGCCGGCCGTGGCGGAGGGCGCAGCCTGGCAAGGCTGCTGTTTGAAGAGTTCGAAGGCAAGATCCGCCAGGGTCTGCTGCGCGAGGGCGACAAGCTGCCCACCGAATCAGAAATGGTGCAGGGCTACGACGTCAGCCGCACCGTGGTGCGCGAGGCATTGTCCAAGCTGCAGGCCGCCGGACTGGTGGAGACGCGTCACGGCATAGGCACCTTCGTGCTGCGGGCACGCAGCGGTGGCATGTTCTTTCTGGACCCATCGGAACTGGCGGTCTCGGTGGACGTGCTGGCGGTGCTGGAGCTGCGCATCAGCCTGGAGACCGAATCGGCTGGCCTGGCGGCGCAGCGCCGCACCGACGGGCAACTGCAGGCCATGCGTACCGCGCTTGATGATTTTGCGCAGAGCACCGCGCTCGGCCAGGACACGGTGGCACATGATTTTCGCTTTCACCTGCAGATCGCACAGGCCACGGGCAACCGCTACTTCGCCGACATCATGAACCACCTGGGCACCACGCTGATTCCGCGCACCCGTGTGGGCACGGCGCGCAGCACCACGCGCAACGACGGCTACCTGCAGCGCGTGAACCGCGAGCACGAGGAGATCTACTCAGCCATTGCGCGCGGAGACGCCGAATCGGCCCGTGCCGCCATGCGCGTGCACCTCACCAACAGCCGCGAGCGCCTGCGCCTGGCACAGGAGGCCGCGGTGGCTTCGACCCAACCTGTCTGACGGGCGGCGGAACTCTCCTTCGCAACGCCGGTGAAATGTTACCTCAGCAGAATTTATGTTGTATGATGACGTATGACAAAATCACAACCACCCTTGGACATCGCATGAGCCTGCCCCGCCGGATCTTCCTCATCAGCGTCGTACTGGCCAGCAGCGCCACCGTGGTGCATGCCGCCGACCCGTGGCCCAGCCGCCCTCTGAAGATCGTCGTGCCCTACCCTCCGGGCGGCAGTTCGGACATCATCGCCCGCTCGATCAGCCAGCAGTTGTCCGAATCCCTCAAGCAGCCGGTGATCGTGGAAAACAAACCCGGCGCCAATGGCAATCTGGGCGCCGACTACGTAGCCAAGTCCGCACCCGATGGCTACACCCTGCTGCTGTGTGACCTGGGTGCGCTGGCCATCAGCCCGTCCATCTACACCAGGCTTGCCTTCAACCCCTCCAAGGACCTGCGCGGCGCGGCCATGCTGGCCTATTCGCCCCACCTGCTGGTAGTCCACCCCTCGGTCAAGGCCAACAACCTCACGGAGCTGGTGGAGCTGTCCAAGACCAGCGATCTGAACTTCGCCGTCACCGCCACGGGCAGCGCGCCGCACCTGGCTGGCGTGGCCCTGGCCCGCGCCACGGGTGCCAGGTGGGTCTACGTGCCCTACAAGGGCGGCGTGCAGTCCGTGCAGGACACGGTGGCCGGCCAGACCCAGGTGCTCATGAACGGCATGCTGGCGACCTATCCCCATGTGCAGAGCGGCAAGCTCAAGCTGCTGGGCGTGTCCAAGCGCCAGCGCATGCCGCTGATCGGCGCCTCGCCCACCATCGCCGAGCAGGGCGTACCCGGCTTCGAGACAGGGTCCTGGCAGGGCGTGATGCTGCCCGCGGGCACGCCACCGGCCATCGTGCAGCGTCTGGGCGAATCACTGGTCGCCGCCATCCGCACACCCGAGGTGCGCGCGCGCCTCACGGGCCAGGGCGCCGAGGTGGTGACCATGTCGCCCACCGAGGTGGACACCTTCTTTGCCACCGAGCGCGCCCGCTGGGCCAAGGTCGTGCAGCAGGAAAAGCTGCAGCTCGACTGACCACGACAGCATTCCATCGTTTTCTCCACCCGCCTCAACCCGCCGCGCCGCGGCCCCCGAAAGAAAGACCACCATGACTCCTCAGGACCTCAAGAACGTGATGGGCTCCGGCCTGCTGTCGTTCCCCATCACCGACTTCGATGCCAATGGCGATTTCGACGCCAAGAGCTACGCCGCGCGCCTGGAATGGCTGGCGCCGTTTGGCGCCACCGCCCTGTTTGCCGCCGGCGGCACGGGCGAGTACTTCTCGCTCACGGGCAGCGAGTACCCCGCCATCATCCAGACCGCCGTGGACACCTGCCGCGGCAAGGTACCCATCATTGCCGGCGCCGGCGGCCCCACGCGCTTTGCCATCGAATGCGCCCAGGCGGCCGAGAAGGCCGGTGCGCACGGCATCCTGCTCATGCCGCACTACATGACCGAGGCCAGCCAGGAAGGCCTGGCCGCCCATGTGGAAGCCGTGTGCAAGAGCGTCAACTTCGGCGTGATCATCTACAACCGCGGCGTGAGCCGCTTCACCCCCGAAACCGTGGCGCGCCTGTGCGAGCGCAACCCCAACCTCGTGGGCTTCAAGGACGGCGTGGGCGACATCGAGGCCATGTCCGCCATGTTCCTGACCATGGGCGACCGCCTGGCCTACCTGGGCGGCCTGCCCACGGCCGAGGTCTATGCCGCGGCCTACAAGGCGCTGGGCACGCCCGTGTACTCGTCGGCGGTCTTCAACTTCATCCCCAAGACCGCCATGCGCTTCTATGAGGCCGTGAAGAACGACGACCATGCCACGCAGCACCAGTTGCTCAAGGACTTCTTCATGCCCTACCTGAAGATCCGCAACCGCAGCGCGGGCTACGCGGTGAGCATCATCAAGGCCGGCGCGAGGATCGTGGGCCACCCCGCCGGCCCGGTGCGCGCGCCGCTGGCGGACCTGAAGGCCGACGAGGTCGAGATGCTGGCCGAGTTGATCCGCAAGGTGGAACAGGCCTGACGGACGCAGCCCGCGCCGCGGGTGACGGCGCCAACAGCAATACTGGAATCAAAGGAGCAAAGCAATGAAGAAAGTTCTCATGGCCCTCGCGGCCAGCGTCGCCTTGTCGGCGGCGGCCGCCTGGCCCGACAAGAGCGTGGCGGTCATCGTGCCCTTCCCGGCCGGTGGTTCCACCGACATGATCGCGCGCGCCATGGCGCAGCACATGGGCGAGAAGCTGGGCCAGCCCTTCGTGGTGGACAACCGCCCCGGCGCCACCGGCACCATTGGCGCCACGGCGGTCAAGCGCGCCGCGCCCGACGGCTACACGCTGCTGGTGGCCTCGCTGGGCCCCTTCGTGATCGCACCGCACCTGGTGAAAAACATCGCGTACGACGCCGTCAAGGACTTCGACTACATCACCCTGCCCGTACAGGCGCCCAACGTGCTCGTGGCCTCGCCCGCACAGAAGGCGCGCACGCTGGCCGAGGTCATCGCCGCGCTCAAGGCCCAGCCGGGCAAGATCAGCTTCGCGAGCTCGGGCAATGGCTCGTCGGACCACCTGTCGGCCGAGTTGTTCTGGCAACAAAGCGGCACCTCGGGCCTGCACATCCCCTACAAGGGCGGCGCGCCGGCCATCAACGACCTGCTCGGTGGCCAGGTGGACTTCTCGTTCCAGAACGTGAACGCCGTTCTGCCGCACATCCGCGCCGGCAAGCTGCATGCGATCGCCGTCACCAGCGACAAACGCTCGCCCGTGCTGCCCGACGTGCCCACACTGGCCGAGGCCGGCGTGAAGGGTGCCGAGGTCTACTCCTGGCAGGGCATGGCAGCCCCCAAGGGGCTGCCAGCCGACATAAGGAAGAAGCTGGCCGACGCCGCCATCCAAGCCATCAATGAGCCGACGCTGAAGAAACGGCTGACCGAGCAGGGCATGGAGATCGTGGGCAACACGCCCGAGGAGTTCGCGGCCTTCCAAGCCAAGGAAAACGAACGCTGGAAGCACTTGATCCAGACCCGCAAGATCACCGCGGATTGATGCCCGCCCGTACCTCGCACGCCATGACGCAACGCCCTTTTCGCATCCTCCAGTACGGCAAGATGCCCCTGCCCGCGCTCGACCACGAACTGGCCGCGCAATACGACGTGACCTTGCTCAGCGAGCAGAGCGATCCCACGCGTTTCCTGACCGAGCAGGGTGCCACCTTCGGCTGCGTGGTCACCTCTGCCGCCATGGGCCTGCCCGGGCATGTGGTCAATGCCCTGCCGAATCTGAAGTTCGTTAGCAGCTTCGGCGTGGGGTTCGACGCGCTGGACAAGGCATCGCTGCTGCGCCGTGGCGTGCGCGTGGGCTACACGCCCGGCGTGCTCGACGACTGCGTGGCCGACATGGCGTTTGCGCTGCTGCTGGACGCCGCGCGCGGCCTGTCCGCGGCCGACCGCTTCGTGCGCCGCGGCGACTGGAGCCGTCAGCGCTTCGGCATACAGACGCGCGCCAGCGGCAAGCGCCTGGGCATCTTCGGCATGGGCCGCATCGGCAGCGCCGTGGCGCGGCGCGCGGCGGGCTTCGACATGCAGGTGGCCTACCACAACCGCCGGCCGGTCGATGGCTCGCCCCATCTCTACCAGCCTTCGCTGCTGGAACTGGCGCGCTGGGCCGACTTCCTGGTCATCACCGCCGCCGGCGGCGACGCCACGCACCACCTGGTGAATGCCGAGGTGCTCGAGGCGCTGGGCCCCCAGGGCTTCCTGGTCAACGTGGCGCGCGGCAGCGTGGTCCATGAAGCCGCGCTCGCCTGCGCCCTGCAGGAAGGGCGCATCGCCGGCGCAGGCCTCGATGTGTTCGAGGATGAGCCGCGCCCCCTGCCCGCCCTGCTGGCGCAGGACAACGTGGTGCTCAGCCCCCACATCGCCAGCGGCACGCACGAGACCCGGCGCGCCATGGCAGACCTGGTGCTGCAGAACCTTGCGCAGTGCATCGCCACCGGCCAGCCCTTGGCTGAGGTGCCCTGGTCCGCCGAAGCCGCCGCAGCCCTGCAGGCTGCCTGAAAATTCCTTACCCGCCACTTTGATTGCATCCGCCATGACCCAGACACCGACCATCACCGACATCGAAGTCATCCCCGTCGCCGGCCGCGACGGCATGCTGATGAACCTGAGCGGCGCGCACGCGCCCTTCTTCACGCGCAACGTCGTGCTCATCCACGACAGCGCCGGCCGCACCGGCGTGGGCGAGGTGCCGGGCGGCGAGGCCATACGCCAGGCGCTGGAGGACAGCCGGCGCGTGCTCGTCGGCCAGTCCCTAGGCCAGCGCCTGCAGCTGCTGCAGCAGGTGCAAAGGAGCCTGGAGGGCCGCGACACGGGCGGGCGCGGCCTGCAGACCTTCGATCTGCGCATTGGCGTGCATGCCGTCACGGCCATCGAATCGGCGCTGCTGGATCTGCAGGGCCAGCACCTGGGTGTGCCCGTGGCCGCGCTGCTCGGCGAGGGACAGCAGCGCGAGCGCGTGGAGATGCTGGGCTACCTGTTCTTCGTGGGCCCGAGCGACAAGACCGCCCTGCCCTACATCAAGCCCGGAGAGGACACCAGCGGCACGGATGCCTGGACCCAGACGCGCCACATGGAGGCCATGACGCCCGATTCAATAGTGCGCCAGGCCGAGGCCGCCCATGCGCGCTACGGCTTCAACGACTTCAAGCTCAAGGGCGGCGTGCTCGCCGGCGAGCAGGAGGTCGAGGCCGTGACGGCCCTGGCCAGGCGCTTTCCCCAGGCCCGCGTGACGCTGGACCCCAACGGTGGCTGGCTGCTCAAGGACGCCATCCGCCTGATGCGCGACATGCGCGGCGTGCTCGCCTATGCCGAGGACCCCTGCGGCGCCGAGGGCGGCTTCTCGGGCCGCGAGGTCATGGCGGAGTTCCGCCGTGCCACCGGCCTGCCCACGGCCACCAACATGATCGCCACCGACTGGCGCCAGATGGTGCATGCGCTCGCGCTGCAGTCGGTGGACATTCCCCTGGCCGACCCGCATTTCTGGACCATGGCGGGTTCGGTGCGCGTGGGCCAGACCTGCCGCGACTGGGGGCTGACCTGGGGTTCGCACTCCAACAACCACTTCGACATCTCGCTGGCCATGTTCACCCATGTGGCCGCCGCCGTGCCCGGCAAGGTCACGGCCATCGACACGCACTGGATCTGGCAGGACGGGCAGTTCCTGACCCAGAACCCGCTGCAAATCAAGGGCGGCTTCGTCGAAGTGCCCCAAACCCCGGGCCTGGGCGTGACCGTGGACCGCGCGGCGCTACAGCGCGCCAACGCCCTGTACCTGGAGCACGGACTGGGCGCACGCGACGACGCCATGGCCATGCAGTACCTGATCCCGGGCTGGACCTTCGACAACAAGCGCCCCTGCATGGTGCGTTGAACACACTTCCATTTCAATAGCTGTCCGCGCCCGCTCACCGGGCGCCAGCGACCCAAAATAGTACCAAGACACCATGACCCAGCACCTCAATCTGATCGGCGGCCAGTGGACACCCGGCGCGTCCCACGCCCTCAACACCAACCCCAGCGACCTGTCCGACGTGATCGGCGAATACGCCCAGGGCGGCTCCGACGGCGTGCAGGCCGCCGTGGCCGCGGCCAGCGCCGCCTTCCCGGCCTGGTCCATCTCGGGCATCCAGGCGCGCCACGACGCGCTGCTCAAGATCGGCAACGAGATCCTGGCGCGCAAGCAGGAGCTGGGTGACCTGCTCGCGCGCGAGGAGGGCAAGACCCTGCCGGAGGCCATGGGCGAGGTCGGCCGCGCCGGCCAGATCTTCCAGTTCTTCGCCGGCGAATGCCTGCGCCTGGCCGGCGAGAGCCTGCCCTCGGTGCGCCCCGGCATCGCCGTGGAGATCACGCGCGAGCCCGTCGGCGTGGTGGGCCTGATCACGCCCTGGAACTTCCCCATCGCCATTCCCGCCTGGAAGATCGCCCCGGCCCTGGCCTTCGGCAACTGCGTGGTGCTGAAGCCTGCCGACCTGGTGCCGGGCAGCGCCTGGGCGCTGGCCGAGATCATCCATCGCTCGGGCATTCCGGCCGGGGTATTCAACCTGGTCATGGGCCCGGGCCGCGTGATCGGCGAGGCCCTGGTGCAGCACCCGGACGTGGCCGCCATCAGCTTTACGGGCTCCGTCGGCGTGGGCCGCGGCATTGCCGAAGCCTGCGCAAAAAATGGCAAGAAGGTGCAGCTCGAGATGGGCGGCAAGAACCCGCAGGTGGTGCTGGACGACGCCGACCTGCAGCAGGCCGTGGAGCTGTCGGCGCAAAGCGGCTTCTACTCGACCGGCCAGCGCTGCACGGCGTCCAGCCGCCTGATCGTGACCGACAAGATCTACCCGGCCTTCATAGAGGCCCTGCAGGCGCGCATGGCCGCCATCAAGGTGGGCGACGCGCGCGCCGCCGGCACCGACATGGGGCCGGTGGTCAGCCAGGCCCAGTTGGAGCAGGATCTGAGCTATGTGGAGATCGCCCAGGCCGAGGGCGCGGTGCTGGCAGCGGGCGGCGCACGCGCGGCTTGCCACACGGGCAGTGGCAAACAGGGCTTCTACATGGCGCCCACGCTGTTCGTCGACACGGCTCCCGCCATGCGCATCAACCGCGAGGAGGTCTTCGGCCCCGTGGCCAGCGTGATCCGCGTCAAGGACTACGAGCAAGCCCTTCACGTCGCCAACGACACTCCCTTCGGCCTGTCGGCCGGCATTGCCACGACCAGCCTGAAACACGCCACGCACTTCAAGCGCCACAGCCAGGCGGGCATGGTGATGGTCAACCTGCCCACGGCGGGCGTGGACTACCATGTGCCGTTTGGCGGGCGCAAGGGCAGCAGCTACGGGCCGCGCGAGCAGGGGCGCTATGCGCAGGAGTTCTACACCACGGTGAAAACGGCCTATACCCTGGCCTGAGGCGCTGGCTTAATGGCTGCGCCGGGAGAAAATGCCGGCCTTCGCCGGCTTTCTCTTGTTCTCGCGTGACCTCTCCCCTGCCCTGGATCCAATCGCCCGACGCTTTTCCGCATCCCGACCACGGCTGGGGCGCCAACTCCCCCGCCCCAGGGCTGCTGGCCGCAGGCGGTGAGCTGAACGTGCCCTACCTGCTCTCGGCCTACCGGCAGGGCATCTTCCCCTGGTTCAGCGCCGGCCAGCCCATACTCTGGTGGAGCCCGGACCCGCGCATGGTGCTGCATGTGAACGAGTTTCGCCTGCACCGCTCGCTGCGCCGCGTGTTGCAGCGCTTTCGCGCCACGCCGGGCTGCGAGGTCCGCGTGGACAGCGCCTTTGGCGCCGTGATCCGCGCCTGCAGCCAGACGCCGCGCGCCGGGCAGTCCGGCACCTGGATCGTGCCACCCATGGTGGCTGCCTATGAGGCGCTGCACGCCGCAGGCCACGCGCACAGCGTCGAGACCTGGATCGACGGCCGCCTCGTCGGCGGTCTGTACTGCGTGGCACTGGGGCGCGCGGTGTTCGGCGAATCCATGTTCGCGCATGCCACCGATGCGTCCAAGATCGCGCTGGCCGCACTCGTCTGCCTGTGCCGGCGCGAGGGCGTGGAACTGATCGACTGCCAGCAGAACACCGGCCACCTCGCGACGCTGGGCGCGCGCGAAATCGGACGCGGGCAGTTCCTGCGCCATGTGGCGAGTGCGTGGACCCAGCCCGCCTGCAGTTGGCGGTTTGAACCCGTATACTGGAGCGAGCTTTTGCCACAGACCTCCGCGGCGTGACCCAGCTCAACGATCTTCCGCTGCAAAGCCTGCAGTTCTATGCCACGGCCCCCTACCCGTGCAGCTACCTGGCCGGCCGTCAGGCGCGCTCACAGGTGGCAACGCCCAGCCACCTGATTCAAAACGCCGTGTATTCCGACCTGGTGGCGCGGGGCTTTCGGCGCAGCGGCATGTTCACCTACCGCCCGCACTGCGAAGGCTGCCAGGCCTGCACCCCGCTGCGCGTGCTGGCCAACGACTTCCAGCCCGACCGCAGCCAGCGCCGCGCCTGGAAGCGCCACGCCGACCTGCAGGCGCGCGTGCTTCGCCTGTGCTATGTGCCCGAGCATTACCAGCTGTACCTGCGCTACCAGACGGCGCGCCACGCGGGTGGTGGCATGGACCATGACAGCATCGACCAGTACACGCAGTTCCTGCTGCAAAGCCGCGTCAATTCGCGCCTGGTTGAATTCCGCGAACCCGGTGCCGATGGCCAGCCGGGTGCACTCAAGATGGTGTCCATCCTCGACGTATTAGAAGATGGCATCTCCGCCGTCTATACCTTCTACGAACCGGAGCCCGGTACGAGCTACGGCAACTACAACGTGCTGTGGCAGTTACAGCAGGCCCGCGCGCTGGGCCTGCCGCATGTCTACCTGGGCTACTGGATAGAGCAAAGCCCCAAGATGAGCTACAAGGCGCGCTTTCTGCCGCACGAACTACTGCTCGAAGGCCGGTGGCAAAGAGGGGCCGGCACCTAAACCCTGTCACGTCAGTTGCGCATGACGCCTGCCCAGCGCCGGGGATGGCGCTCGCGCGCGCAGGTACAGCGTGTGACGGACGGCAAGGTTTCACGAGAACCACAGGAAGATCAGGTTTCGCCGCTTCGTTGGCCTTCACCTGATGAATGGCCACGCAACGCCCTGGCGCGCACCATCTTCGCCGCACCATGCTGCGTCGCTCCTCGCTACGGGCACCAGCCTGCCGCGTTGCCTCGGCCTGCCAGGCTGCCAGGCGGTCAGCAGGAATATGAGCGACCTGGGTCGTCCCAGGGCGTTCTGTGGCGTCCCGGGGTGCAGCATGTGCTCCATGGACATCAACCTGGAGTTGGCGATCGCGGTGCGACTTGCATCGGCAGGCGCAGTTGGACGCGCAGCCCTGGATCAGCTGGCTGCAGGGTGAGGCTGCCACCGGCACTTTCGGCAATGCGGCGCACGATGGTCAGGCCCAGCCCGCTGCCCGCGGTACTCGCGGTCTTGCGCCAGAAGCGCTTTTGCGCCTGCTCGCACTCCCCCGGGCTCAGGCCTGGCCCCCGGTCGCGCACGCAGATGGTCACGCATTGCGAGCCATCGGCCAGGCGCCCGCTTTGCAGCGTGAGCTCGACGGGGTGGCTGCCCGCGTGGTGGCGCAGGGCGTTGTCCAGCAAGTTGGTGATGGCGCAGGTCAGCAGGGCCGGGGGCAGGGCAATGCTGAGCGACTGCCAGCGTGCGGCGGCGGTGGGGGTCTGCGTGATGTGCACCTGCGCGGAAGGCCAATGCTCCGCCTCGGCCCGTTGGCGGGACTGCTGCACAGCCAGTTCGGCTGCGTGCATGATGGCCGGTCCCTGACACAGTGTGGTCTCGGCCGGGTTGCCACTTTCGATGCGAGCGAGCCGCAGCAGCTGCTCCAGCGTGTGCTGCATGTGGGCTATGCCTTCACCGGCGTGTGCGAGTGCCTGGCCGGCCATGCCGGTTGCGGGTGTAGCCAGAGCCATCTGAGCTACCTGCACATGGGTCTTGATGGCCGTCAGCGGCGTGCGCAGCTCATGGGCGGCGTCGGCGGTCCAGCGGCGCTCGTGGGCGATGGCAGCGTCCATGCGCTCGAGCAGGTGGTTGAGGCTGTCGACCACCGGCGCCAGTTCCTGCGTGTCGCGCCCCGCCTGTACGGGTGTGTGGTCCTGCGGTGGGCGCCGGCGCAGTTCCTGCTGCAGTTGCTGGAGGGGGCGCAGTGTGTGCGTGCTGATCCACCAGCTCAGCAGCGCGATGGCGGCCAGCGCCAGTGCAAAGGGCACGGCCATGGCGCGCCATGCGGCCTGCACCAGATGATCGCGGGCGTCCATGCGGTCGGCCGTTGCGATGCGCAGGCCATCGTCCTCCACCACATAGGAGCGCCAGGTCTTTCCCCCCTTGGTGATGAAGCCAAAGCCCACGGCGCCATGTGTCACCTGTTCTGGCGCATCGGCGGTGCGGGCGATGGGCACAAGGCCTACCTCGCTGCGCACGAGGCTGACCTCGCATGCCACACCGTCGCGCGCAATCAGGGGTGTCGTATTGCTGTCGCCGGCGGCGCCTGGCTGGGCTGACACGGTCGGCTGGAGCTGGTGCACGATGCCTGCCACCATCATGGCCGATGCGGCCAGGCGCTCGTCGAGCATGGCGTTGATCTCATGCTCCAGGCTATTGAAGCGCCACAGGGCGACACTGCCCCACAACAGGCTAGAGGCCAGCGTCAGTCCCAGCACCAGGCGCAGGCGCAGGCTTTTGGTGCGCCTGGTCATGCTTCGGTATTGCTGCAGCCCAGCCGGAAGCCCTGGCCGCGCACGGTTTCTATGAGTTCGGCGCCGAGCTTGCGGCGCAGGTGGTGTACGTGCACGTTCACGGTGTTGCTTTCCACCTCCTGCTCCAGGCCGTACAGGCTGTCGTGCAGCTGCGCCGGGCTGAGCACGCGGCCATGGGCCTGCACCAGCGCCTGCAGGAGCTCCCATTCGCGGCGTGCCAGTTCCACGCGCTGGCCATGGCGCCAGACCATGCCCTGGAGCATGTCGATCTCGCAGTCCGCAATGCGGATGCGGTCTTCGCTGCGCCCGCCAGCGCGGCGCATCAGGGCGTGCAGTCGGGCGATGAGCTCAGGCAGGTCGAAGGGTTTGGTCAGGTAGTCATCGCTGCCGCTTTGCAGGCCTTCCACCTTGTCCTGCAGCGTGGTGCGCGCGGACAGGATCAGCACCGGCAGCATCAGCCCTGCAGCACGCCAGCGGCGCAGCAGCTGCATGCCATCGTCATCGGGCAGGCCCAGGTCGAGCACGCAGGCGTCATAGCTGCGCGCGACGATATGGGCCTGCGCCGCGCCGGCGCTGTCCGCCCAGTCGCTGCGCAGGCCGTGCAGCTCCAGCGCGGTCTGTATGCCGGCGGCCACCAGCGCGTTGTCTTCGACGATCAGGATGTGCATGGGTGCGTGTCAAACGCGTGATTCTATGAACGCTACACCTTGCGTACCTTCACCGGCAGGCCCTGGCGCACCACGGCGCCCGAGACGGTCTCCACCCACACGTTGTCGCGCGCGGGGCGCGTGGGGTCGGCAAAGCCCAGCAGATTCAGGTTCACGCCGTTGCCGTGCTGCGGGTTGTGCGCCGTGGGTTTGCCGTTGATCACATGGGCCACGGTCCCCAGTTGCTTGTGGCCGTAGCCGTATTCGATGGCAATGGCGCCCTTGGCAATGCCCTGGCGCACCAGGGCCACGCCCTGGATGCTGGCGCCGGGGCTGGTGACTTCGATGCGGTCGCCGTTGGCAATGCCCAGGGTCTGTGCGTCGTCGCGGTGCAGGGAGATGGGGTTGTGCGGGTGCACCTGGCGCAGCCGTTCGGCGGCAATCGACATGCTGCTCATCAGGTTGGACTTGTAGCTGCTCATGGAAAGCGGCCAGTCTTTTTCCGGGTAGTGCGCACGCATGGCCGAGCCGTCGGCAAAGCGCGTGGGCTGCCAGGTGGGGCAGCCGCTCAAGCGCTCGCCGGTCATGGAGTGGCGCATCCTGGCCAGGCCCTCGTGCCACAGCTGCACGGGGAACTTGTGTGCGGCCTTGATGTGCTCGCCCGCCCAGGCGTCTTCGATCTTGTCAAAGCGCCCGCCACGTGTCATCACCATGGCCACGCGGCGCACTTCCTCGGGGTTCAGGCGCTGCTCCAGTTCGCCCATCCAGCGCTTGACGCCGGTGAGTTCGATATCGTCGTCGCTGGCCTCGCCCACGGGCTTGCCCGCCTGGTAGGCGATGTTGGCGATCGCGCGGATGTAGAGGTCGCGCGCGTCGTGCAGGTCCAGCGGCTCGCCGTCACGGGTACTCATGGCGCCCGCGCCAAAGCCGGGCAGCTGCAGCTGCTTGGCCACGGCAAACAAAAAGCTCTCCAGGTTCACCGGCTGGCCATCGGCCGTCTTGGCGGTGGCCGGCTGCACCACGGGCCAGCGCACGGTGCTGCTCTTGGCGATCACGTCGGCCCAGGGGGCGCCAATGCCCCAGCTCTCGTAGGTGACGGTGTCGGGCACGATGTAGTCGGCCAGGGCCGAGGTCTCGTTGATGAAGGGATCGACCGAGATGAACAGCGGCAGCTTCTTCGGGTCTTTGATCGCGTCGGCCAGCACGTTGTTGAAACCCGCGATGGCGTACACCGGGTTGCTCATGTGGTTGATCCAGGCCTTGACCGGGTAGGGGTAGCCCAAGAGGCCGGCCGCCAGCATCTCGCTGCTCATGTTGCCGGGGACGGGGTACCAGGGGGCCCTGGCGGGGTAGGGGTTTTGGCCCGCCTCCTTCTTGCGCTTGAACTCGCTGGTTTTCTCGTAGGCAAAGCGGGTGCGCGACAGGGGCACGCCCGAGGGTTTGACGCTGCCGGGGAACTGCGCGAAGTTGTAGCGCGGCCCCGGGCCAAAGGGGCCGAACGGCCCGGCATCGAGCACCCAGCCGCCCTTGACGTTCAAGTTGCCTACAAGATTGTTGAGCATGGCAATCGCATACGCGGTGTAGAAGCCCGCGCCGCTCATGGTGCCGCCATGCGAGTTGGCCACGGCCTGCTTGCCGTGGCTGGTGAACTCACGCGCCAGCTCTTCGATGTCTTTGACCGGCACGCCGCACAGCGCGGAGTACTCATCCAGCGTCTTGCGCTGGGCCTCGGCGCGCAGCTTCATGAAGGCGCTGCACACGGCTACGGGCGCATCGCTGCCCACGGGGGTGACCTCGCGCTCCACACGCAGCTCGGCCGCCTGGGCGACGGTGTGGCCGGCCAGGCTGCCGTCGGCCAGTTGCACCACGTACACGTCCTCGGCGGGTGTTTTGTCATCGACGGGTGCGGGCAGGGGCAGGCCGATGTCCGCGCCGCGCAGGAACTGGCCGTAGCGCGGGTGCTTCGCGTCGTTGATGAGCAGGTGGGTGGCGTTGCTCCAGGCGGCTTCGCCGGCCGCCGCCATGGCCGCAGGCCCGGGCTGGGTCAGGAACTGCGCGTCGTAGCGCTCGTGGTCGATGATCCAGCGGATCAGCGCCATGGCCAGCGCCAGGTCGGTCGCGGGCTTGATCGGCATCCAGCGGTTGTTGTCGCCGGCCGCGAGGCTGGACGACGTGGGCAGCACGGGCGAGACGACGACGTAGCGGTAGGTGTTCTCTTCGCGCGAACGCGCCTCGGCGAGTTCCCGGCCCATGCGCTGGAAGGGGTTGCCCGCCTGCGCCGGGGCCGTGCCCAGAAACAGGCCAAAGCGCGAGTTTTTCCAATCGGGCTTGCCGTGCGGCATGCCGGGGATGTTGCCCAGGGCCGCCGCCGTGCCCACGCGGTAGCTTTGGCCGCAGTAGGCGCCGTGGTTGGCAAAGTTGACCGAGCCGAACGCCGGGCCGACAAAGCGGCGGATCAGCGGCGTGCGCCCCTCGTTGGAGGCGTCGGTGAACAGCAGCTGGTTGGACTTGGGGCCGTACTCGGGGTTGTCGGCGTCGATCAGCGTCTGCGTGTCGCGGATGGCGGCCAGGCCGTCGACATGGCCTTCGCCAAACAGGTCGCCGCCGGCGCAGATCTCCTGCACCAGCTGCTCCAGGCTGATGCTCTGCCACTGGCCCGAGCCGCGCGGGCCGACGCGCTTCAATGGCGTCAGCACGCGGTGCGCGGCCTTTTGGTGCGCCAGCATGGCCGAGCCGCGCGCGCAGCTGGTGGCGCGCCCCTCCAGGCCGTTGTCGCCGCCCAGCTGCGCCCAGACCTCGCGCACCGGCGTCTCCATGGGCGCGTGGTGGGTGGTGGCCAGTGGGTGGTAGGGGTTGCCGGCGATGCGGATGATCTCATCCTTCTCGGTGTCAATGCGCACGCGCACGCCGCACTGCGTCCAGCAGCCCAGGCAGCTACTGGGGCTGACGATCTGGCCCGGCTGGGGGCTGAGTTTTCCGGTGGCCGGGTCGATGCGGAACTCGGGCGTGAGCGAATTGCCGCGCGTGGCGCTTTTCGTGGCCACACCGGCGCTACCGGTCACCAGGCCCTTGGCGCCTTTGACCAGCACCTCGCCATAGCCGGCGGCAAAGGCCGTCAGCCCGCCGGCGACGGCGCCTCCGCGCAGCAGCAGGCGCCGGCGCTGGTTGTTGGTGGGGGCTTCGGGGTGTTTCTTGTCTGTCATGGGTCAGTCCTCAATGGCAAGCGCGGCAGCAGATGTCTTTGTTTTTGATAGCTGCTAGCGCTTGCTGGTTAAGCCTTGTAGTCGATTTTTGGTGGTATTCATGCAGCGACTGAGCCTGCCGCCTGGCGCGCCGGAAACAGCTCCAGCGCCCAGCTGGCCAGCGCCACCAGGGCCACGCACAGGCCGGCCACGCCGACGATGCCCAGCAGCCCGTCACCGCCCAGCGGCATGGTGTAGAGGTACAGCCCCGCGCCGAACTTGGGCACGCCCTGCACGCTCATGAACAGTGCCCAGCGGAAGGCCCAGGCGCTGCCGGCCAGCAGCAGGCCGAGCACGATGCGGTAGTACGGGCAGGCGATGCGCGTCTTGCCCGCCACCAGCACGGCCAGCACCGCCACCCCGCTCAGGGCCGACAGCACCATGCCCCAGCGCCAGACCGGAAAGTCCCCCCACAGCCGCGCGGCGGCCATCAGCGACGGAGCGCGGGTGACCAGACCCAGCGTGGCCCAGCTGAGCGTCGCCAGCACCAGCGCGCCGGCCAGGCCCAGGGCCACGGCGCGCAAGAGCTGCAGCGCATCGTCCTGCGGGCGCAGGGCAGCGGGCAGAAAGCGCTCGACGAGGAACATCACGCCGATGGCCGCAAGCCACCCGGTCAGCGCCAGGTTGACCGGCAGCCAGGCCGTGTTCCACAGCGGGCGGGCACGCACCACCATGACCTCGGCGCCGGTGTAACCCACGATGGTGAGCGCCGACAGCACCAACAGCGGTGCGATCAGCCGCATCCAGCCCGGGCGCCCCAGCCACCAGCTCGCGCACAGGGCGAGTGCCAGGGTGATGAAGGCCGGCAGCAGCAGCGCGCCGATCGACATCCACGACCAGGGCGTGAAGTGGGCGTAAAAGTGCCAGAAACGCCCCGGCTGGTGCAGGTCGGCCAGCAGCGAGACGGGCGCGGCAATGGCGGCAATGGCCAGCGTAAAAATCACCACCGGGGTGAGTCGCGCCAGGCGGCTGCCCGTGGGCGCAAACGCGCAGGCCGCGGCCAGCAGCGCGGCGCCCGTGGCCACACCGGCCAGAAAGAAGTACTGCACCGCCCAGGGCAGCCAGGCAGCCTCGTAGGCGGGGGTCAGGAGTTCGATGATCTGCATGGGGAGACTCCTTTTCAATGGTCGGACACCAGGCGCACGCTGGCCTGGCCGTCGACGCCGTTGACGAACTCTTCGGGCAGGCCGATGTAGAACACGCGCGGCTGGGTCTTCATGCCGGGCTTCAAGACCTTGATGTCGCCCTCATGCTCGGTCATGCGGCGGTTGATTTCGCTGTGCTCGTCGTTCAGGTCGCCGATCACGCGTGCGCCGCCCACGCAGCTCTCCACGCAGGCGGGCAGCAGGCCGGCCTCCAGCCGGTGCTCGCAGAAGGTGCACTTGTCGGCGGTCTGCGTTTCGTGGTTGATGAAGCGCGCGTCATACGGGCAGGCCTGCACGCAGTAGCCACAGCCCACGCAGCGCTCGTTGTCGACCAGCACGATGCCGTCCTCGCGCTGGAACGTCGCCTGCACCGGGCAGACGGGCACGCAGGGCGGCTCCTCGCAGTGGTTGCACAGGCGCGGCAGGCTGACCATGGCCGGGGGCTGCGCGGGCCGATCGACCTCGTACTGCAGCACCGTGGTGCGGAACTGCCCGATGGGCGGCTGGTTCTCCACCGAGCAGCTCACGGTGCAGGCCTGGCAGCCAATGCATTTGCGAATGTCCACCAGCATGCCCCAGCGTTTGCCTGGCATGCCGGGACGGCGTGGGGGCTGCGCGCCAGGCAGGGCGGCAGCGGCAGGCCCAGCGCTGCCTGCCAGGCCAAAGGCCGTGGCCATGCCGATGAGCTCCTTGAGAAAACTGCGCTTGTCGGCCTGCGCTGGCGGTGACGGAGGGGTGGGGAATGAGTGATTTGCCATGGTGATATTGGAGTATTTATTTTCCCGGCATTATCACAGCACAACACATAA
>JAFECU010000017.1 GCA_018242005.1 Pseudomonadota bacterium
CACGCCAGCCGCCGACCTTGATCCTGGAAAGGCCAGAGTAGCCGGTGGGAAACAGTGCGGCATGCCAGCCAAACAGACGTTCACGCGACACCAGCGCATGACAGTTCGCGGTGGCGTCGAGCACCATCTCGACCACGCCCTCGACGTGGCGATCTACCGGAGCAAGCGCGCCAATGTCCACGCCCAGCCTGCGGGCGATGGACGAGCGCACGGACTCGACGTTGAGCTGCTCGCCCTCGATCTCGCTGGTCTTGACCACGTCCTCGGTGAGCGCCGCGAGGCTCGCCTGGTCGCGTAGCGCCATGCCGACGTCGGCCAGGCGCCCCATCAATAGACCCTGGGCACGACTGACCTCGGCCATGGGCCCGGCCAGCACTGCCAGATCGAAGCGCCAGTTCGACCAGTCACCAGCCTGCCAGATGTATTTGTAATCGCCGCTATTCATGCGGAGATTATGGGGCGCAATCTCCGCATGCGCAAGTCAATCGCCGCACCTTGTGCGGTGAATGCGGGCGCCATTCGCCGCATGGCGGATCGCCTTGCCCCAGGAATGGGTGTAAATGGGTGTGTTATTGGTTATGGCAACGGACGCGGGTTCAATTCCGATTTCGGGAATTGAACCCGCCCTGGAAAGCAGACGAGGTTGAGCGGCATTCCCGGTGACCCATCAAGGCGAAAACCTGTTCGAACGTCCGGTACCGAATGGCACACCGGCAGGCTTTTCGATCCGGTTCGCACGGCTTCGCAGCAGCCCTCAGCGCTTCGATTCCGTACTTTCAATAGTCGTTTGGTGCGGGGTAACACCCCACCACCACATACAAGGGCCCGGGTTTTCTCCGGGCCCTTTTTTCTTGCCTGAAATCCCCGCGTGGCGCGGGGTTCTGGCGTAAGCGCACGGCGAACCCATATTGACCGTGGCAGCCAGTCATGGCTGAGCCTCAGCTGGCGCCGGGCTGCCAGCGATGCGGCAAGAGTTCGTCTATTCGGCTGACCCTGTGCGTGGGCAGGCGCGTGAGCACATCCTTGAGGTAGGCATACGGGTCGTGCCCATTCATGCGCGCCGACTGGATCAGGCTCATGATGGCGGCGGCCCGCTGGCCAGCACGCAGGCTGCCGGCAAACAACCAGTTGTTTCTGCCAA
>JAFECU010000180.1 GCA_018242005.1 Pseudomonadota bacterium
ATGCCGTCTGGGCGGTCATCAATGCACTCGGCCAGGTCTACCTCTACCGCAATCTCGCGGGCAAACTGCGCGACGGGGATGCGCAGGTGCTCGGGTGTGTCCAAGCCGGGGGCGATGTACCAGACATCCGAGATCGGATAGAGCCCACCAGCCTGCACCGGGATGGACTGCAAGACATTCGCCGAGAAGTCGTGCGGCAGTGCATCGCCCAACTGGTCGGCGACCATGCGCTGGATGAACTCAAGCCGTTCGGTTGTCGGCGCCGGGGAGACAATGTGCTTCTGAAGCAGGTCGCCATCTGCCGCCGGACTGACCGCGCCCGAATGACTGTCATCCGCGTCGCTCTCGCCCGTCGAGGGCGTTGCCGTCGACCTCGTGACAGGTAGCGCGGTATTGGCAGGTGGGCGCGCGATGGCCTCTGGCTCTGGCAAGGCAGGCGGTGACGAGGGCGGCGTCGGCTCGCTGACCAAGGCACGCTGGCGGCTCTCGGATTCGGTCATGTCCAGAGCGAGCACGTCGTAATCGACGTCCAGCAATTCGGTCATCTGGCCGATCAGCTCGTCCTGTACGCGCTGCGCAGAGAACTCGTCGGCCTGGACATCGAATTGCGACAGCACTTCCTGAAAGAACTCGTCGAAGTCCTGAACCAGTGAGCGGCCTTTGGCGTAATGCGCCCAGGTGCGCTCGCAGGCCTTGCGCATGACCGACAACCGCTCGACCTGGTGACGCCCCAGGCCGGCGTAGAGCACGGTCTGGATTGCGGGCAGCAGGTAGCGTACCGCGTCGGCCATCCGGCTGATGTGCGACTGCTGCACGGGGTATCCGTCGGCGGCCAGGCGGCGGGCCAGCTCGGACTGGCTCAGGGTGGAGCCGCTTTCCAGTTCGTAGAACTCGCGCGCTTTCTCGACGCCCAAAGCGCGCTCGATGAAGGTGAGGCCACCGCGCAGTTCGTTTTCCGCAAGATGCCCGGTGAGCGCGACGATCTCGCCACGCTCGGGCCACGGGCGGAACAGGCATGAGACCCGAAAAAAACGTTCGTCCCTGGTCTCCGACCAAAGTTCGCGCAGGATTGCCAGTCGCGTGTTGCCGCCATTGCGGATGATGTAGTGATCGTCGCCGGGCCGCCGGGTGATGGCCGGAGCCGCGTCCAGGCCACGCTCGCGGATGGATGCCTTGATTTCCTCGTACACCGGATTGCGCTTCTTGCGCGGGTCGTGGTCGTAGGGGCGCAATTGGTCGAGCGTCACGACCATGGGCGTGTCGGCGATCGGGTCGCTCAAGGTCATTGCTGACGGGCCGCTGCGCTCGAACCCGGACGCAAGCAGTTTGCCGGCCATCTGCTGGGAGGTGATCTCAGTCATGGCCGCCTCCCTGCGCTTGGGATCGGGTCTCGCGCTCGGCACGACGGATCTGCGCACGGGCGTTGAGGGCTGCCCGGTGATCGCTGGCCGTCGAACTGGTGTAGATCGCGGCGCAGCCTGCCTTGGTGAACTTGAGGTGACCGCCCGCCGTGCGCTTGACGTGCCAGCCTTCGCCGACGGCGAACTCGATCAGGGCGCGCAGCCGGCTGTGGCATCGGGCCAGTTCATGTGCGTTGGCCATGGGGCCTCCTGGTATCAAGAGGCTGTGGCGGACGGCCGGACACTGCGGCAAATCGATCCTGCCACTGCGGGAGCAATTCGCCGGCAAGATCGCGCATGGTGGCGAGCGCGGCGGGAGCGACTCTGCCCACTGGCTGGCGGTACTCGACCCGATGCACCGGCAGGCCGCGCGTCGCGGCACGCGGATAAGCCTCAATGGCCGGCACGTCGGTGGCCAGAACCCGAATGCCGGTGTGGCCCTGGAACAGATCGCGCAGCGCCTGCTGGATCAGACGGGCGTTGGCGGACACCGGATGGACGCGGTTGATGAGCAGGTGCAGCGGCGGCGGCTCGATACCCAGCTGCCGGTACGGCGCAATGTCCGCCAGCAACTGCATGGTGCCGCGCCGCAGTTCGCGGGCGGCGAGGATTTCCGGGGTCACTGGCGACAGCGCGAGGTCGGAGGCCAGCACCGCCATCTCCAGCAGCACCGAGCGCGCGCCCTGGGTGTCGATCAGCACCAGGTCGTAGAGGGGATTGAGCGCCGGAAGCAGATGCCGCAGCCGCAAGCGCCCGTCCGGCGCGTGCAGCAGCAAAGTGTTCAGTTCGCCTCGGTGGTCGTTGGAGAGCACCAAGTCCAGGCCCGCGATGATCGTGCGGGACACAAGCTGGTCGAGGTCGCGCTCGTTGAAGGCCAGCAATTCATAGATGCCGCCCGGCGCGCGGTGAGCCAGCTCATAGTATGAGGACAAGGTGGGCTGCACATCGAGGTCGATCAGCAGCACGCGCAGTCCGGCGTCCGCAGCGAGACCGCCGAGGTTCGCAGCCGTGGTGGTCTTGCCGACCCCACCTTTGGTTGAAATGATGGATACGACCTGCATGGCGTTCTCCGTGTGAGGATGGGAAGTCCGCGGGAGAACGGGTCAGGCCCGGTTGTTGACGCGCTCGTCAATCCACTGATCGATTTCGATGGAGTCCCAGCCCACGGCGCGCACGCCCAGACGCAGCGCCTGCGGGAACTGGCGTTTCTTCATCAGGTTGTAGATGTGGGCGCGCTTGAAACCGGATTTCGCTTCGACTTCTTCCAGGCGCAGGATGCGGCGCTCGTTTGGCGGCAGTACAGGTGTTTGCGACATGGCGGTCACTCCTGAACGCTCAGTGGCGTTTGTTGGCGTGACCTCTATTCAATAGACACGGCAGCGAAAAGACATTGCAAATGCAATCTCCGCTACTGCACATACAAGCTGGCAAATCTCAGCGGGAGGCGCTACGCAACCGGCGCCTGGCGGTGGCGAACTTGCCGTTCAATGTCCGCTCCGCGATACCCATGGCGCCGCTGTGATGGGCGACCAGCGCGCTGACCACGGCCTCCTGCGTCTTGAAGCTGGAGTACGGCGTGCCCGATGGCGACTGGCCGAGCATCAGCTCCAACAGGCCGCCAACGATGTTCAGGTAGGTGGCCTCGGCTCGATCACTGATCGGAGACTGCGCGCATGCCGGAATCACCGTGGGCTGCTTGAGCAGCGCGTCATGCTTGTCCTGCAACTCGCGAAGCTGACGTTTGGTCTGTTCCAGGACGGATTTCAAAGCCTGGCGTTCGACCAGCATGGCTTGCCCTGTTTCCAGAGAGATGAAGGGATGGGTGATGCGCTCGCCGCGGGAGAAGAGAAAGCCGGGCCGCTGCTCGGGGTAGTGCTTGCGCATCCAGCACTTCAGATCGACATGGCGTACCGTCAGATCAGGCGATTCGATCAACGCGGTGTCGCGTGTCGTGATGCCATGCTGCCCGAAGGGCAGTTCCCCGTTGAGGATGCCGTCATAGATGCGGTCGGTGTACAGCCGCAGTTCGCCCAAACGCGGGCAGTCCAGCGACTGCGGCAGATTCATCGGCGACGAGACCGAAGCCAGGATCACCTGCTCGTATCGCAGCAGTCCGGCCCAGCGGATGGACGCTTCGAGCGGGCGGTAGAACACCTTTGATGTTGGTGCATCATTTTTGTTCTCGTGCATGCTCCGTCTCCTTCCAGGAGAAGAACTACAGGGCCGACTGCTTTTGCAGCAGTCCTCATGGTCGGCCTGTTGTCCGCGCAAGACGCGAGTGATGACGCCCGCTTTTGATGACTTCTGATCAGTTCGCGCAACGAGTAGGCGTTGTGTGCTCGATGTGCAAAAATCCATCGGGCACAAGAAAACCGAGCGTCTGTCGCGGCTCGACAGTGACGCTTGCGCTATCAGGATCGTGAGAAGTGGCTGCTCTCGCAAAACCGTATCGGTATGGTCTGATGCGCCAGCGGTTTCAAAAAGCGGCGAGCGCTCGGAATCTATTGCTCGGGGCTTGAGATTGGCAACGAAAATCCGCTGGTGTCATATCCGATCGAGATACTGATATAGCGAGATAGCATTACCGAGAAGTCGCCTATGGTGACTGCCGAGCGCTGATTCGACGCTAAACGCTGCCTGCCAAAACGTGGAAATTGCGAGTTGGCCGCGCAGAAGACGGATGGGCGGCCATGCGAAGCGATCGACGTTCCCTCCTTTGACCTTGACCGGACGGTGCTGCCGCCCGGCCTCAGCTCAACGGGCGACGGGATCTTCGGGCATATCAACCAACATTGCCGTTTTTACCAGGCGCTCTACAGTCTGCCTGGCCAGCACCGGAGACGCCTCCG
>JAFECU010000181.1 GCA_018242005.1 Pseudomonadota bacterium
TCGCCACGCCCGAGGTCATCAACCAGGCCAGCGACAAGTACGGCGCGCAGTGCATCGTCGTGGCCATAGACGCCAAGCGCCGCCAGGGCCAGGACGTGGCCGAGCGTGGCGAGGGCTGGGACGTGTACAGCCACGGTGGGCGCAAGAACACGGGGCTGGACGCCGTGCGCTGGGCCGAGGAGATGGCCCGGCGCGGCGCGGGCGAGATCCTGCTGACCAGCATGGACCGCGACGGCACCAAGAGCGGCTTTGACCTGCAGCTCACGCGCGCCGTGAGCGATGCCGTGGGCGTGCCCGTGATCGCCTCGGGCGGCGTGGGCAACCTGGACCACCTGGCCGACGGCGTCCAGCAGGGCGGGGCCGACGCGGTGCTGGCCGCCAGCATCTTCCACTACGGCGAATTCACCGTGCGCCAGGCCAAGGAGCACATGCGCGCGCGCGGCATTCCCGTGCGGCTGTGAGTGATATTTGGTCAAAGCGGGCTCTGGCTGTTGCTGCATAAGTGCCGGAAGCTATCAATTTCATGATCAAGTTCGGTGATTTCTGTTGATTTGCATGACCGGTTTTTCACTGTCTGCCGTGACCGTCATCCCCGCCTTCGCGGGGATGACGATGCAAAGGCTGGTCAACGGAATTCGCTACCCGAGCCAACGCAATAACACATGCCGTATCGCGGCAATCCTTGGACAATGGCGCCATGAACTGGCTTGAACAAGTGAAATGGGATGCGCAGGGTCTGGTGCCCGTGATCGCGCAGGAGGCCGCCACGGGCGACGTGCTGATGTTCGCCTGGATGAACCACGAGGCCTTGCAAAAGACCGCCGAGCTCGGCCGCGCCGTGTACTTCAGCCGCTCGCGCGGCAGGCTGTGGTTCAAGGGCGAGGAGTCCGGCCACGTGCAGCAGGTGCACGAGATCCGCCTGGACTGCGACAACGACGTGGTGCTGCTGAAGGTCACGCAGCTCGGCCACGACCCCGGCATTGCCTGCCACACGGGCCGCCACAGCTGTTTTTTCAGCGTGCTCAGGGACGGCGCCTGGCAGGCCGTCGATCCGGTCTTGAAAGATCCCGAATCCATCTACAAGTAATGTCCATGTCCAGCAATGACTCCCCCGTGCCCGTGTCCCAGGATGCGCTCGCACGCCTGGCCGCCGTGATCGAGAGCCGCAAGCCCGCCCAGGGTGGCGACCCGCAGGCGAGCTATGTCGCACGCCTGCTTTACAAGGGGCCCGACGCCTTTCTGAAGAAGATCGGTGAGGAGGCCACCGAGGTGGTCATGGCGGCCAAGGACGTCGATCACGGCGCAGACCCGGCCAAGCTGGTGTACGAGGTGGCCGACCTGTGGTTCCATAGCATGATTGCGCTGGCCCATTACGGTCTCGGCCCCGCCGACGTGATTGCCGAACTTGAGCGCCGCGAGGGCACCAGCGGCATCGAGGAAAAGGCGCTGCGCAAGCTGGCGGGCCGCGCCCTGGACGAAAGAGAGGCACCATGAGCAACGACATCATCGACGTCGAGCCCAATGCCCAGGCCGAGGGCCTGAAGGCCTGGGGCTGGGTCAGCTACATCCTGCACCTGATCGTGGCCGTGGGCGCCGTGATGCCGGGCGCGCAGCCCGGCGTGGCGCTGCTTATCGTCGCCCTGGTGATCGACCTGGTGAAGAAAAGCGATGCCGAGGGAACATGGCAGGCCAGCCATTTCTCCTGGCGCATCAGCACCGTGCTGTGGGTGGGCGTGCTGTATGTCGTCACCGCGCCGCTGTGGCTGTTTTTCGTCTTTCCGGGCTGGATCGCCTGGGGCCTGATTTCCATCTGGTTCCTCTACCGCATCGTGCGCGGCATGGTGGCCATGAACAAGGGACAGGCCATCGATGTCTGAGGCCGCGGCTGCGCCACCCCTGAATCTGGCCCTGCAGGGGGGTGGATCGCATGGGGCCTTCACCTGGGGCGTGCTCGATGCGCTGCTCGAGGATGGCGGCTTCGCATTCGAGGGCATCAGCGGCACCAGTGCCGGCGCCATGAATGCCGTGGCCCTGGCCCATGGTTTTGCCAAGGCCGCGCAGCAACACAAGGACGCACGCGAAGCGCGGCAGGCCGGCTGCGCGCTGGCGCGCGAATCGCTCACTCACCTGTGGGAGGGCGTGGGCGCCCTGGGCAGCCTGCTGTGGGGCGCGCCGCAGAAGGGCCACCAGCTGCTGGGCATGATGAGCCAATGGCTCTCGCCCTATCAGACCAATCCGCTGGGCATCAATCCGCTGCGCAGCCTGCTCGAGCGCGTGGTGGATTTCGATGCCCTGAGCTCCGCCTGCCTGGCGGGTCAGGCCAGCGTGCCCAAGGTGTTCGTGTGCGCCACCAATGTGCGCACGGGCCGCGGCGAAGTGTTCTCCGGCGCGCGCCTTTCGGCCGACGCGGTGATGGCCTCGGCCTGCCTGCCGCTCCTGTTCAAGGCGGTGGCCATCGAGGGTGAGCATTACTGGGACGGCGGCTTTTCCGGCAACCCTTCGCTCTACCCCTTGATCTACCAGACGCAGTGCGCGGACGTGCTGCTCGTGCAGATCAACCCCATAGAGCACCGCGGCCTGCCCGATACGGCGCTGGAAATCATCGAGCGCATGAACGAGGTCACCTTCAACACCAGCCTGCTGGGCGAGTTGCGCGCCATCGACTTCGTGCGCCGCCTGCTGGCCGAGGGGCGGCTCGACCCGCAGACCTACAAGAGCATGCGCATGCACCGCATCGACGGCGGCAGCGCCCTGGCGCCGTTTGGTGGCGCCAGCAAGACGCGCTCCGACATGGCCTTTGTGCGTCAGCTGTTTCAACTCGGGCGCGCCGAGGGCGAGCGCTGGCTGCAGAGGCATCGCGAGGATGTCGGGGTACGCCACACCTTGCATTTGACAGACAATCCCTGACCCCGTCAGATCCCCTCTCTTCGCCATTGCCATGCACGACCCCAACTGCCTCTTTTGCAAGATCATTGCCGGCCAGATTCCGTCCAGCAAGGTGTATGAGGACGAGCATGTCTTCGCCTTCCATGACATCCAGCCTTGGGCGCCGGTGCACTTTCTCATCGTGCCCAGGCTGCACCTGCACTCCATGGCTGCCGTCACGCCCGAGCATGCGGGCCTGCTCGGCCACATGATGACGCTGGCCCCGCGCCTCGCCATGGAGCAGGGATGCAACCCGTATCCGGCTGGCGGCTTTCGCATCATGGTCAACACCGGCGCCGAGGGTGGGCAGGAGGTGCAGCACCTGCACATGCATGTCATCGGCGGCGCTCGTCCCTGGCGCAGGGGTTGAACCCGCAGGCGCCGGCCGGCATCTAAGAAGAAGCAAGAGGCGACAAGGGGCATGCCCCGCGCCTTATGTCCGGCGACGTCTAAAATGGACCGCATTCGTTAGGAGATTTTCATGGGATCGTTTTCCATCTGGCACTGGCTCATCGTGCTGCTCATCGTCGTCATGGTGTTCGGCACCAAGAAGCTCAAGAACATCGGTTCCGACCTGGGCGGAGCCGTCAAGGGCTTCAAGGACGGCATGAAGGACGGCGCCAGCGATGAGCAGCCCTCCGCTACCCCACCCGCCGGCCAGGTGACCAACAGCCAGGCCGCCGACAAGACCACCATCGACGTGGAAGCCAAGCAAAAGAGCTGAAAGCCGCTTGCCTGAGCATTCCTCATGATTGATATTGGTCTGTCCAAGATGGCGCTGATCGGCGCCGTGGCACTCGTCGTCATCGGCCCCGAGAAGCTGCCGCGCGTGGCGCGCACCGTCGGCACGTTGCTGGGCAAGGCGCAGCGCTATGTGGCCGACGTCAAGGCAGAGGTCAACCGCTCCATGGAGCTAGACGAACTGCGCAAGATGAAGGACACCGTGGAAAGCGCCGCGCGCGACGTGGAGCAGAGCATCCAGACCAGCGCCAGCGACTTCCAGAAGGACATGGAGCAAAGCCTGGGCGGCGCCCTGGGCACGGATGCTGCGGCGCCATCCGGCGATGCCTCCGGCGTGGTGCCGGCCTACAGGCACCCGGGCAAGAACTGGCGCCTCAAGCGTGGCGCCGTACCGCAGTGGTACAAGGCGCGTGCCGGTGTGCGCACCAAGGCGCAGTCGGGTGCGGCACGTGTGGCGCGCTTTCGGCCGAAGAAATTCCATTGACCTCATGAATCCCCAGGCTGGGCCGCAGGCGCAGCCACGGTGGGCGCGATGCCCGCCACATTCTCACCATGTCCGAAACGCCAAACAAAGAAGAAGACGAACTCGCCGGTACTGAGCAGCCCTTCGTACAGCACCTGATGGAGCTGCGAGACCGCCTCGTTCGGGCGATGATCGCGATCGGCGTTGCCGCGGCCGTGCTGTTCTTCTACCCGGGCCCGGGCCGTCTCTACGACCTGCTGGCGGCGCCGCTCGTGGCCCACCTGCCCGAGGGCTCGACCATGATCGCCACCTCGGTGATCTCGCCCTTCATGGTGCCGCTGAAGATCCTGCTGCTGGCGGCCTTTCTGCTGGCGCTGCCCGTGGTGCTCTACCAGGTCTGGGCCTTCGTGGCGCCCGGGCTGTACGCCCACGAAAAGCGCCTGGTGCTGCCGCTGGTCATCTCCAGCACCGTGCTGTTCTTCATCGGAGTGGCGTTCTGCTATTTCTTCGTGTTCGGCCAGGTGTTCAAGTTCATCCAGGGCTTCGCGCCCAAGAGCATCACGGCCGCGCCCGACATCGAGGCCTACCTGGGCTTTGTGATGACCATGTTCCTGGCCTTCGGTCTGGCCTTCGAGGTGCCGATCGCCGTGGTGGTGCTGGCGCGCCTGGGCGTGGTCAGCGTGGACAAGCTCAAGAGTCTTCGCGGCTATTTCATCGTGGTGGCCTTCGTGGTCGCCGCCATCGTCACGCCGCCGGACGTGGTCTCGCAGCTGGCCCTGGCCCTGCCCATGTGCCTGCTGTACGAGGTCGGCATCTGGGCCGCCCAGCTGTTCTTGCGCCACACCAAGGCGCCCGAGGACGCACAGGAATCCACTTCCTGACAGCCATCCATAAAAATAGCTGCTGGCACCCGTGTATCAAGCGGCAGCAGCTATTGTTTTTGGCTTGCTTCGTGACGTTCGGCGATTTGTCCTCCCATCGCCCGCAGAGTACTCACGGCCCGTCATCCCCGCGAAAGAGGGGGCCAGGCGCTACCCAGGCCGTTGATTCGTCGTCTCTGTGGATTCCCGCTTTCGCGGGGATGATGGCGGTTTGCTCGGCATCAGAAATCGCCACTTGAGTTTTTGTGAGCGTGAGGCTCTAGCTCTAGCGGCGTTGCTGTGTGCGCGGCCGCGTTCCCGGCACCACCGACAGCGTCATCTGCTTGTCGCCGCGCTGCAACTCGAAGTTTGCGGCCTTGCCCGGCGGCAGGGCTGCCACGGTGGTGAGCAACTGCGACACGTTGTCGGTGGGCTTGCCGGCCACCTGCAGGATCACGTCGCCGGGGCGTATGCCGGCCTGGGCCGCGGGGCCGCCCTGAAGCACGCCGGTGATGATCACCCCCTGCGTGGCCTGCACGCCAAAGGTCTGGGCCAGCTCGGGCGACAGCTCGTTGGGCTCCACGCCTATCCAGCCGCGCGTGACCTGGCCGTCGCGCACGATGCCTTCGAGCACCTGCTTGGCCGTGGACACGGGGATGGCAAAGCCAATGCCCATGCTGCCGCCCGAGCGCGAGTAGATGGCGGTGTTGATGCCCATGAGGTTGCCGTTCACGTCCACCAGCGCGCCGCCGGAGTTGCCGGGGTTGATGGCGGCGTCGGTCTGTATGAAGTTCTCGAAGGTGTTGATGCCCAGGTGTGATCGGCCCAGAGCCGAGACGATGCCGCTGGTCACCGTCTGCCCTACGCCGAAGGGGTTGCCAATGGCCAGCACCTGGTCACCCACGGCGAGCTTGTCGGAGTCGCCCAGCACGATGACGGGCAGCTTGTCCAGTTGCACCTTGAGTACGGCCAGGTCGGTGTCGGGGTCGGTGCCGATGACGGTGGCACGCGCGTGCCGCCCGTCGGTGAGCGCGACCTCGATCTCGTCGGCACCCTCGACCACATGGTTGTTGGTCAGGATGTAGCCGTCGGGGCTGACGATGACGCCGCTGCCCAGGCCCGTCTGCGACTGTGGCCCCTGGTCGCCAAAGAAGAACTGGAACCAGGGGTCGTTGCTGCGCGGGTTGCGCACCTCCTTGCTGGTGGTGATGCTGACCACGGCCGGCGCGGCCTTGCGCGCCGCGGCGCTGAAGCTGCCGGCCGCGGGCTGGGAGCCGGCCGATGGCGGCGCCTCAATGAGCGAAATGCCCGCGCCACCTGAAATCGCGCCGCGCTGCAGCCAACCGGGCTGGAGGGTGGCGACGACGAAATAGGCGGCGACGAGTATCGTCACGGCCTGGGAAAACAGCAACCAGTATCGCTTCATGGTGGAGATGAGAGGGGCGGGGAATCGTGACCGTAAGACCGCCATTGTCGCGTGTCCATGGGGTTGCCGCACAATTGCTGCATGAGCATTGAGCGACACGATCTTCTGGCCCATTTCGACGCCCTGCTGCAGCCCGAGCGATTCAAGGACTACGGCCCCAATGGCCTGCAGGTGGAGGGAAAACGCGAGATCACGCGCATCGTCAGCGGCGTGACGGCCAGCCGCGCGCTGATCGACGCCGCCATTGAGGCGCAGGCCGATGCCATCTTCGTGCACCATGGCCTGTTCTGGCGCGGCATGGACGGTCGCGTCACGGGCTGGCTCAAGCAGCGCCTGCAGCGCCTGCTGGCGCATGACATCAATCTGTTTGCCTACCACCTGCCGCTCGATGCCCATGCCGAGCTGGGCAACAACGCGCAGCTCGGCCGCGTGCTTGGCTGGCAGGCAGACCAGCGCTTTGGCGAGCAGGAACTGGGCTGCTGTGCACCCGCCGCCTTCGCCGGAGCCCCTGATCTGGCCGCCCATGTACAGGCGGCACTGGGCCGCCGCGTGACCCTGGTGGCACCCGAGGGTGCGCACGCCATCCGCCGCGTGGCCTGGTGCACGGGCAGCGCGCAGGGCTACTTCGAATCGGCCATTGCCGCGGGCGCCGACGCCTTCATCACCGGCGAGATTTCCGAACCCCAGACCCACCTTGCGCGTGAGACCGGCGTGGCCTTCATCGCCGCCGGCCACCACGCCACGGAGCGCTACGGCGCCCCCGCCGTCGCAGCCCAGGTGGCGCAGCAGCTCGGGCTGGAGCATCGCTTCATCGACATAGACAACCCGGCCTGACGGTGCAATCACTATATTTACGATAGCTTGATGCGCATCGCACAAGGGCATTACGGCCCTATTTGATACATATTCCCAATGAACACACCTCTTGCGCTGGCCATCACCCAGGGCGATCCCGCGGGCATAGGCCCCGAGATCGTGGCCAAGGCCTTTCGCGATGCGCCGCAGGATCTGCGCGGCTGCTTCGTCGTCGGCGACCTGGCTACGCTGCGCCGCGCCGCGGCCTGCATAGAGCGGCCCGGCGAGACCAGCCTGCCCGTGATGCTGCTGGACAGTCTGGACGAACTGACCCAGGTGCCGCCGCGCTGCCTGCCCGTGCGGCAATTGCCCGAGCTGGCGGGCTGCCTGCAGCCATGGGGGCGGGTAAGTGCCGAGGCCGGGCGTGCCGCCGCTGCCTGCGTGACCTGGGCGGCGCGCGCGGCGCTGCGTGGTGACATCGCGGGTCTGGTGACTGCGCCCCTGCACAAGGAGGCCCTGGCCGCCGCGGGCGTGCATTTCCCCGGCCACACCGAGCTGCTGCAGGCCGAGGCCGCGCAGCATGCGGGCGTGCCCGTCGCGCAGATGCCGGTGCGCATGATGCTCGCCAGCGACGAGCTGCGCACGGTGCTGGTCAGCATCCATGTTTCGCTGCGCGATGCGATCGACGCCGTGACGCTCGATAGCGTGCTGCAGACGCTGCGCATCACGCATGCCGCGCTCTCGCGCAGCCTGGGCCGGAGCTTGGGAAGGAGGCCACGCATCGGCGTGGCGGGGCTCAACCCGCACGCGGGGGAGGGGGGGCTGTTCGGCCGGGAAGAAATAGAGGTCATCGCGCCCGCCATCGCCCAGGCCCGTGCCGAGGGCATCGACGCGCACGGCCCCTACGCGCCGGATACGGTTTTCATGCGTGCGCGCAGCCGGGCGGGGCAACCCGGGGAGTTCGATGTGGTGCTGGCGATGTACCACGACCAGGGCCTGATCCCGGTGAAGTACCTGGGCGTGGACAAGGGCGTGAACGTGACCCTGGGCCTGCCGCTGGTGCGCACGAGCCCGGACCACGGCACGGCCTTTGACATTGCAGGGCGCGGCGTGGCCGACGCCTCCAGCCTCATCGAGGCCGTGCGCATGGCGCGCAGACTGGCGGGGTGAACAATCGTCAACAAAGCAAACGCCCGTGGCGCGGACGCCACGGGCGTGCAAATGGCATGCGGGCGATCAGCGCTTGAGGCTGTCGCGGATCTCGCGCAGCAGCACGATGTCTTCGGGCGTCACCGGCGCGGGTGCCGGCTCGGCGGGTGCTTCGCGCTTGAGGCGGTTGAACTGCTTGACCATCATGAAGATGATGAAGGCCAGGATGACGAAGTTCACCGCTACCGTGATGAAGTTGCCATAGGCAAACACTGGCACGCCGGCCTTTTTCAAGGCATCCAGCGTGCGCACCGTGCCTTCGGGGACTGTGCCCAGCACGATGAAGAGGTTGGAGAAATCGAGCTTGCCAAACACCAGGCCAACCACTGGCATGATGAGGTCGGCCACGACGGAATCGACGATCTTGCCGAACGCGGCGCCGATGATCACGCCCACGGCCAGGTCGATGACATTACCCTTGACGGCAAATTCCCTGAATTCCTTTGCAAGACTCATATTGAGACTCCTTTGATGTAGATGAAGACGCGCCAAGCTTAAGCGCTGGCGCGGCATTGGAATAGCCATATTCACTCCGCTACAATTTGCGGTTGACCCCATAGCGATGCATACCAAGGATTCCCATGAGTCAAACTCCAGTCGACTCCAGCAAGCGGACATGGCTGATTGCCACCGGCTGCGCTGGCGCAGTGGGCGGCGTGGCAACCGCCGTTCCTTTTGTGAGTGGTTTTCAGCCTTCCGAGAAGGCCAAGGCCGCAGGCGCCCCGGTCGAGGTGGACATCTCGGGCATCAAACCCGATGAGCAGCTCACCGTGGAGTGGCGCGGCAAGCCCGTGTGGATCATCAAGCGCACCAAGGAGCAGCTGGCCGACCTGCCCAAGCATGATTCGGAGTTGGCCGACCCCGAGTCCAAGCGTCATCCAGACGAGTTCACGCCGCCCTATGCGCGGAATGAATGGCGCTCGATCAAGCCCGAAATTCTGGTGGTGGTAGGCATCTGCACCCACCTGGGCTGCTCGCCCACCGACAAGTTCACGCCGGGCCCGCAGCCCTCGCTTCCCAACGACTGGCCGGGTGGCTTTCTGTGCCCCTGCCATGGCTCGACCTTCGACATGGCCGGCCGTGTGTTCAAGAACAAACCCGCGCCCGACAACCTCGAGGTGCCGCCGCACATGTATCTGTCGGACACCAAGATCCTCATTGGTGAAGACAAGAAGGCCTGAGGGAGGCACTGAAAAATGGCTGCTTACCGCGAATTCAAAGAGATCTCGCCCAATGCATCTGCGGGCGCGAAGACCATGAACTGGCTCGAAAACCGTTTCCCAACGGCCTTCGATGCCTACAAGGTTCACATGTCGGAGTACTACGCTCCGAAGAACTTCAACTTCTGGTACATCTTCGGCTCGCTGGCACTTCTGGTGCTGGTGATCCAGATCGTCACCGGCATCTTCCTGGTGATGAACTACAAGCCCGACGCCGCCAAGGCCTTCGAGTCGGTCGAGTACATCATGCGCGACGTGCCCTGGGGCTGGCTGATCCGCTACATGCACTCCACGGGTGCCTCGGCGTTCTTCATCGTCGTCTACCTGCACATGTTCCGCGGCCTGCTCTACGGCTCGTACCGCAAGCCGCGCGAGCTGGTCTGGCTCTTCGGCTGCGCCATCTTCCTGGCGCTCATGGCCGAGGCCTTCATGGGCTACCTGTTGCCCTGGGGCCAGATGTCGTACTGGGGCGCGCAGGTGATCGTGAACCTGTTCTCCGCCATCCCCTTCGTCGGCCCCGACCTGGCACTGCTGATCCGCGGCGACTACGTGGTGGGCGACGCGACGCTCAACCGCTTCTTCAGCTTCCACGTGATTGCCGTGCCGCTGGTGCTGCTGGGCCTGGTGGTGGCGCATTTGCTGGCGCTGCACGACGTGGGCTCCAACAACCCCGACGGGATCGAGATCAAGGGCCCCGGCAAGCCGGTGGACGAGCATGGCCACCCGCTCGATGGCGTGCCCTTCCATCCCTACTACTCGGTGCACGACATTTTTGGCGTGAGCATCTTCCTGTTCATCTTCTCGGCCATCATCTTCTTTGCGCCCGAGTTCGGCGGCTACTTCCTGGAATACAACAACTTCATTCCTGCCGACCCGCTGAAGACGCCCAACCACATCGCACCGGTGTGGTACTTCACGCCCTTCTATTCGATGCTGCGCGCCATCACGAGCGAGATGATGTACGCCCTCATCGCTTGCGTGGTGCTGGGAGCCGGCTTTGGCGTGCTCAAGGCCAAGCTGCCCGGCTTCATCAAGGGAGGCATTGCCGTGGCCGCGGCCGTGGTCATTGCCCTCATGCTGGCCATCGACGCCAAGTTCTGGGGCGTGGTGGTCATGGGCGGTGCCGTCATCATCCTGTTCTTCCTGCCCTGGCTCGACTGCAGCCCGGCACGCTCTATTCGCTACCGTCCGGGCTGGCACAAGTACCTGTACGCCATCTTTGTGGTGTGGTTCTTCGTCCTGGCCTACCTGGGCATGCAACCGCCTTCGCCCATCGGCGAACGCGTGTCGCAGGTCGGAACGCTGTTTTACTTCGGCTTCTTCCTGCTCATGCCCTGGTGGACACGGCTTGGCACACCCAAGCCCGTGCCTGAGCGCGTGACCTTCAAGCCCCACTGAGCCGGAGACCACAACAATGAAAAAATTCATTCTCACGTTGATCACGGCTCTCGGCCTGGCCGCCGGTGCCCATGCCTCCAGTGGCGGCCTGGCCTGGGACAAGGCTCCCGTGGACGTTTCCAACCAGGCGTCGCTGCAAAATGGCGCCAAGCTGTTCGTCAACTACTGCCTGAGCTGCCACTCGGCCGCCTTCATGCGCTTCAACCGCCTGACGGACATAGGCCTGACCGAGCAGCAGATCAAGGACAACCTGCTGTTCACCACCGACAAGATCGGTGAGACCATGAAGGCCGCCATCGATCCCAAGCAGGCCGCGGCCTGGTTTGGTGCCAATCCGCCGGACCTCACGGTGATCGCGCGCTCGCGTGCCGGCCATGGCGGCACCGGTGCCGACTACCTCTACACCTTCCTGCGCACCTTCTACCGCGACGACACCAAGGCCACGGGCTGGAACAATCTCGCCTTCCCGAGCGTGGGCATGCCGCATGCGCTGTGGCAGCTGCAGGGCGAACGGCGCGCCATCTTCCAGGAACATGAAAGCCATGGCCAGACCGAGCAGGTGTTCACGGGGTGGCAGCAGGTCTCGCCCGGTACCCTGACCGAGCTGCAATACGACCAGGCTGTGGGTGATCTCGTGAACTACCTGCAGTGGATGGGCGAACCGGCACAAAATACGCGGCTTCGCGTGGGTGTGGGCGTGCTGCTCTTCCTGGCTGGCTTCACCTTCATTGCCTGGAGGCTGAACGCCGCTTACTGGAAGGACATCAAGTAAGCGCTTGAACCCTTGCCGCGCGTTTTGCGCACGGCCAAGCTTTTTACGGAGTGGGTGCCATGGCACCCACTCTTTTGATTTTTAGGAGCTCTCACCATGATGGTGCTTTATTCGGGCACGACCTGCCCCTTTTCCCATCGTTGCCGTTTCGTGCTGTTCGAAAAAGGCATGGATTTCGAGATCCGTGACGTGGACCTGTACAACAAGCCCGAGGACATCAGCGTGATGAACCCCTACGGCCAGGTTCCCATTCTCGTAGAACGAGACCTGATCCTGTACGAGTCCAACATCATCAACGAGTACATCGACGAGCGCTTCCCGCACCCGCAGCTGATGCCGGGCGACCCGGTGGACCGTGCGCGTGTGCGCCTGTTCCTGCTCAACTTCGAGAAAGAATTGTTTGTTCACGTGAACCAGCTGGAGTCGCGCGCCACCAAGGGCAACGAGAAGGCGCTTGAGAAGGCGCGCGCCCATATCCGCGACCGCCTGACCCAGCTCGCTCCCGTGTTCCTCAAGAACAAGTACATGCTCGGCGAAGGCTTCTCCATGCTCGACGTGGCCATCGCGCCGCTGCTCTGGCGCCTGGATTACTACGGCATCGAACTGTCCAAGAACGCTGCGCCGCTGCTCAAGTACGCAGAGCGCATCTTCTCGCGGCCGGCCTACATCGAGGCGCTCACGCCCTCGGAAAAGGTCATGCGCAAGTAAGTGGATTGCTGTATCCCGTATTCTGTTTTCCGCATGATGAACGCTCAGGACTTTCCCTCCACGCGCCCTTACCTGATCCGTGCGCTGTATGAATGGTGTACGGACAACGGCTTCACGCCCTATCTGGTGGTGCGTGTGGACGAGTCGGTGCAGGTGCCGCGCGACTACGTCAACAATGGCGAAATCGTGCTCAACGTCAGCTACGAGGCCACCAGCGGCCTGCAGCTCGGCAACGACTTCATCGAGTTCAAGGCGCGCTTTGGTGGCAAGCCCTGCGACCTGCTGGTGCCGATGCACCGCGTCATTGCCATCTATGCGCGCGAGAACGGCCAGGGCATGGCCTTCCCGCTTGAGGACGAAGGGGGCGCGGCGAAGGCAGGCGCCACCTTGCCCCGTGCTGCCGTGGCCGAGGGGCCGGAGCGCGCACCCGTGCAGCTGCAGTCCGTGGACCGTCCGGCCGCCGAGGGCGCGGACAAGGATAAACCCCACCCGCCCCAGCCATCGGGCGGCGGCCGTCGGCCGGCACTCAAACGCATCAAGTAGTTCGGCGACGAGGCCTGATTTTTGGCGGCTAGAATGCTGCCTTCGCCGGTTTAGCTCAGTTGGTAGAGCACCCGCCTTGTAAGCGGTAGGTCGTCAGTTCGAATCCGACAACCGGCACCATTCAGAGGCCGCACAGCTCCAAGGGCGTGCGGCCTTTTCATTTCTGAATCTTCAGTCGTATGGATGCCACCTCCCAGCCACGGCTGCGCAGGTGCGCCTGAAATGCCGGTAGCAACTGCCGGAGCTTGGCGGCCGCGGCGTTGCTGCTGACCAGCAGGCACCAGCTGTTTCCTTCGATCGGTCCGGCCTGTACGGTCGGGCGCAGCATCGGGGGCATCAGGGACTCTATGGCCTTCAGGCGCTCGCTGGATTCGCGCGTCAATGCCGCAAGACGCGCCAGGGTTGGCGATTCCTGCGTTGCCTGGTGCAGCGTGATGGCGTAGTGGCGGCGATTCATGGCGATGGACTTTGGGGCCTGCCACGAGGACTGGTGGCTGGGCAAATGGCGTGGGTGCCGGGCGGGCTGATCGGGTCCGATGACGGGCACCGCCGGCGCAAAGGTAGAATTATCGGTTCCGGGCTCGCCACGCTGGTTGCAGGCACTTGCAATTTTGGGGCGAACGCCCCATCTGAATTCACTTCTTCTTAGGGATTCCGGTCGCTCTGCCGCTTTGCGTGCGTGCAGCGCGGTCCTGCTTGCATGGCCACCAATTTCCTCACCAAACTGTTCGGCAGCCGCAATGATCGGCTGCTCAAGCAATACCGCAAGACGGTTGCCCGCATCAACGCCATCGAGCCCGAATACGAAAAGCTGAGCGACGAGGCGCTGCGCGGCAAGACGCAGGAATTCAAGGACCGCATCGCCAAGGGCGAGACGCTCGATGCCATCCTGCCTGAGGCCTTTGCCGTGGTGCGCGAAGGCTCCAAGCGCGTGATGAAGATGCGCCACTTCGACGTGCAGCTCATCGGCGGCATGGCGCTGCATCACGGCAAGATCGCCGAAATGCGCACGGGCGAGGGCAAGACCCTCACCGCCACGCTGCCCGTCTACCTCAACGCCCTGTCGGGGCAGGGCGTACATGTGGTCACCGTGAACGACTACCTGGCCGGGCGCGACGCGCAGTGGATGGGGCGGCTGTACAACTTCCTGGGCCTCACGGTGGGCATCAACCTGCCGCAGATGCCGCGCGAGGAAAAACAGGCCGCCTACCAGTCCGACATCACCTACGGTACGAACAACGAGTACGGCTTCGACTACCTGCGCGACAACATGGTCTACGACGCACGCGAGCGCGTGCAACGCGGCCTGAACTACGCCATCGTGGACGAGGTGGACTCCATCCTCATCGACGAGGCGCGCACGCCGCTCATCATCAGCGGCCAGGCCGAGGATCACACGGCCATGTATGTGGCTATGAACAAGGTCGTGCCGCTGCTCACGCGCCAGGAGGGCGAGGCCGACCCGCGCACGGGCGAGGGCGTCATTACACCCGGCGACTTCACGCTCGACGAAAAAACGCACCAGGTGTTCCTGACCGAGCAGGGCCACGAGAACGCCGAGCGCATCCTGGCCACCCAGGGGCTGATTCCCGAGGGCGCCTCGCTCTACGACCCGGCCAACATCACCCTGGTGCACCACCTGTACGCCGCGCTGCGCGCCAACCACCTGTACCACCGCGACCAGCACTATGTGGTGCAGAACGGCGAGATCGTCATCGTGGACGAATTCACCGGCCGCCTGATGGCGGGCCGCCGCTGGAGCGAAGGTCTGCACCAGGCGGTGGAGGCCAAGGAGGGCGTGCAGATCCAGGCCGAAAACCAGACGCTGGCCTCGATCACCTTCCAGAACTACTTCCGTCTCTACAACAAGCTCGCCGGCATGACCGGAACGGCCGACACCGAGGCCTACGAATTCCAGGAGATCTACGGTCTGGAGACCGTGGTCATCCCGCCCAACCGGCCGAGCCGCCGCGACGACCAGCTCGACCGCGTGTACAAGACCACGCGCGAGAAGTACGAGGCGGCGATCGCCGACATCCGCGAATGCCACGAGCGCGGCCAGCCCGTGCTGGTGGGCACGACGTCGATCGAGAACTCCGAGATCATCGATGAGCTGCTGAACAAGGTCGGGCTGCCGCACCAGGTGCTCAACGCCAAGCAGCACGCGCGCGAGGCCGACATCGTGGCCCAGGCGGGGCGCCCGGGCATGATCACCATCGCCACCAACATGGCCGGCCGCGGCACCGACATCGTGCTCGGCGGCAACGTGGAGAAGGCCGTGGCGGCGCTGGAGGCCGACGAATCCCTGGCGCCCGAGCAGCGCGCCGCCAAGATCGAAGAGCTGCGCGCCCAATGGAAGCTCGATCATGAGAAGGTCACGGCGCTGGGAGGCCTGCGCATCATCGCCACCGAGCGCCATGAGTCGCGCCGCATCGACAACCAGCTGCGCGGCCGCTCGGGCCGTCAGGGCGACCCCGGCTCCTCGCGCTTCTACCTCGGGCTGGACGACTCGCTCATGCGCATCTTCGCGGGTGACCGGGTCAAGGCCATCATGGACCGGCTGAAGATGCCCGACGGCGAGGCCATCGAGGCCGGCATCGTCACGCGCAGCATCGAGAGCGCGCAGCGCAAGGTCGAGGCGCGCAACTTCGACATCCGCAAGCAGCTGCTCGAATACGACGACGTGGCCAACGACCAACGCAAGGTGATCTATCAGCAGCGCAACGAGATCCTGGACGCGCCCGAACTGTCGGCTCTGATTGCCGCCATGCGCGACGATTGCCTGGCCGACGTGGTGCGTCAATACGTGCCGGCCGAGTCCGTCGAAGAGCAATGGGACCTGGCAGGCCTGGAGAAGGCCCTGGCCAGCGACTGGCAGATCAGCATGGCGCTGCAAAAGGAGGTGGAGGGCTCGGACGCCATCACCGACGAGGAGATCCTGGACAAGGTGCAGCAGACCGCGCGCGAGGCCTTCGATGCCAAGGTGGCCCAGGTGGGCGCCGAGAACTTCACGCAGTTCGAGCGCATGGTGCTGCTGCAGAGCTTCGACACCAACTGGCGCGATCACCTGTCTGCGCTCGACTACCTGCGCCAGGGCATCCATCTGCGCGGCTACGCGCAAAAGCAACCCAAGCAGGAGTACAAGCGCGAGGCCTTCGAGCTGTTCCGCCAACTCATCGATCAGGTCAAGAACGAGGTCACGCGCCTGATGATGAGTGTGCAGATCCAGTCCAACGCTCAGCTTGACGAGGCCACACAGGCCTTGGAGGAGCGCGGCGACGGCGTCAGCAACGTGACCTACTCCGCGCCCACAGAAACCGGCGAGGTCGAGACCACCATCGATGCACAGACCGCCAAGGCGCAGCAGGTGGCCATGCCGGGCGTGCGCGTGGGCCGCAACGACCCCTGCCCCTGCGGCAGCGGCAAGAAGTACAAGCAGTGCCACGGCAAGCTTGCTTGATGCCGCGACCATGAACGACACGGGCTGCGGCCCGTGTTTGCTTTTCACCCACCCCACCCGTTGTCCCAGGAGCGCTCCATGCCCGTCAATCTCTCCGCCCCCATTGCCCAGGACCTGCACCCCGTCGCCGGCGTGCGCATCGGCGTTGCCGAGGCCGGCGTGCGCAAGGCCAACCGCAAGGACCTGACTGTGTTCCTGCTCGACCAGGGCAGCACCGTGGCCGGCGTGTTCACGCAGAACCGCTTCTGCGCCGCGCCCGTGCAGGTCTGCCGGGAGCATCTGGACGGCGGCCAGGCGATCCGCGTCATGGTCATCAACACCGGCAATGCCAATGCCGGCACGGGCGCCGACGGCCTGGCGCGCGCACGCGCCACCTGCGCGGCGCTGGCGGGGCAGCTGGGGCTCGAAGCCAGCCAGGTGCTGCCGTTCTCCACCGGCGTGATCATGGAGCCGCTGCCCGTCGAGCGTATCGAGGCTGGCCTGCCCGCCGCCATTGCAGACGCCCAGCCCAGTCACTGGGCGCGCGCGGCCGAGGGCATCATGACCACCGATACCGTGCCCAAGGCCTTCAGCACGCAGGTGAACATCGCCGGGGCGACGGTCACGGTCACCGGCATCTCCAAGGGTGCGGGCATGATCCGCCCCAACATGGCAACCATGCTGGGCTTTCTGGCGACCGATGCCTGCATCGCCCCCGAGCTCGTGCAGCCGCTGGTGCGCGAGCTGGCCGACCAGTCCTTCAACCGCGTGACCATAGACGGCGACACCAGCACCAACGATTCCTTCGTCCTCGTTGCCACGCACAAGGCGGGCAACGTAGCCATCACCGCGCTCGACAGTGCCGAGGGCAGGGCGCTCAAGGCCGCGCTGCTGCAGGTGGCGCAGCAGCTGGCGCAGGCCATCGTGCGCGATGGCGAGGGCGCGACCAAGTTCATCACCGTGCGCGTGGAGGGTGGCAGGACGGGCGAGGAATGCCGCCAGGTGGCCTACGCCATCGCCCATTCGCCCCTTGTCAAGACGGCCTTCTTTGCCAGCGACCCGAACCTGGGCCGCATCCTGGCGGCCGTGGGCTATGCCGGAATCGCCGACCTGGACCAGACGCTGATCGACCTGTACCTGGACGACGTGCATGTGGCCGTGCAGGGCGGGCGCAACCCGGATTACCGTGAGGAGGACGGCCAGCGCGTGATGAAGCAGCAGGAGATCACCGTGCGCGTGGTGCTGGGCCGTGGCGCCGCGGCCGACACCGTCTGGACCTGCGACCTGAGCCACGACTACGTGAGCATCAACGCCGACTACCGTTCCTGAGCATTCTTGCCTTGGGCCAGCGATGCCTGCTGGTCGTCGTCATCCCCGCGTAAGCGGGGATGACGGCGGTTATGGCGGGCATCGCGTGTTTGAAGCGAATGCCGTTGTTTTGGAATGATTTTTATAGCTTCCAGCGCTTTCTGGATAAGCGATAGAGCCAAAAATGACTGATAAGTTTGCCCCGCTGATCGCACGCGCCGAGCAGCTCATCTCCCGCATCGAGGCCGTGTTGCCGCGGCCACTGTCGGCGCCCGACTGGTCGGCCGCCATCGCCTGGCGCTACCGCCGGCGCAACGGCGGCCATGGCGTGCTCGAACCCGTGCGCCATGTCTCCGGCATGCGCCTGGACGACCTCAAGGAGATCGATGCGCAGAAGGAAAAGATTGAGCGCAACACGCGCCAGTTCGTCGCCGGCAGGACGGCCAACAACGTGCTGCTGACGGGCGCGCGCGGCACCGGCAAGTCCTCGCTCATCAAGGCCTGCCTGAACAGCTACGCGCCCCAGGGCCTGCGCCTGATCGAGGTGGACAAGGCCGATCTGACGGACCTGCCCGACATCGTCGAGGTGGTCTCGGAGCGGCCCGAGAAGTTCATCATCTTCTGCGATGACCTGAGCTTCGAGGAGGGCGAGGGCGGCTACAAGGCGCTCAAGTCCATCCTCGATGGGTCGGTGGCGGCCGCCACGCCGAACGTGCTGATCTACGCCACGAGCAACCGCCGCCACCTGCTGCCCGAGCAGATGAAGGACAACCTGAGCTACAGCACATCGGCCGATGGCGAGATCCATCCGGGCGAGGTGGTGGAGGAAAAGATCTCTCTGTCCGAGCGCTTCGGCCTGTGGGTGAGCTTCTACCCCTTCAGCCAGGACGAGTACCTGGCCATCGTCGCGCAGTGGCTGTCCTCCCTGGGGGTGGCGCCGCAGGACATCGAGGCCGCGCGGCCCCAGGCCCTGGTCTGGGCGCTGGAGCGCGGCTCGCGCAGCGGCCGCGTGGCCTACCAGTTTGCGCGTGACTTTGCCGGGCGCCAGGGCGCATGAGCGTGCCGGACGAGCGCAGGCACACCGAGGTCGCCGTCGGCATCCTGCTGAGGGAGGACGGCGCGCTGCTGCTGTCCACACGGCCCGAGGGCAAGCCCTACGCGGGCTACTGGGAATTTCCGGGCGGCAAGATCGAGGCCGGAGAGACCGTGGAGCAGGCGCTGCGCCGCGAGCTCATCGAGGAGCTGGGCGTGACCATAGGCCCGGTCGAGCTCTGGAAGGTGACCGAACACGACTATCCCCACGCGCTGGTGCGCCTGCACTGGTGCAAGGTGCGCGCGTGGAGCGGGGAGTTCGAGATGCGCGAGGGCCAGACCATGGCCTGGCAGCACTGGCCGCTGCAGGTGCGCCCGATACTGCCGGGCGCCTACCCGGTACTGCAATGGCTGGCCGAGGAGCGCGGCCTGGCATTCGATGCCCCACGGCTCGATTGACTATCAAAGAAATAGCTGTTGACGCTTTGTAGGTAAGCGCTAGAGCCGTTTGACTCAAATTTACGGCTGGCGCTTGGGATCGCCGAATTCGCCATCCTCGGGTGGTGCCTCGGCCGGCATGCGGAAGTCTTCCGCCGCCCAGGCGCCCAGGTCGATCTGACGGCAGCGCTCGCTGCAGAACGGGCGGTAGGGGTTGGCTGGGCCGAACAGGCTGGGCCCGCCGCAGGTGGGGCAGGGCACGGTGCGCGCAGTCGCCGGGCTGTTCATCTCAGCCTTTCACGAGCACAGCGTCAACTCGAACGCCGCGTCCTCGTTGCCGGGCACGAGCTTGCCGCCTTCGTCCTGGCGCATGAGGCGCACGGAGACGATGAGGCGGTTGCCGCTGATCTCCGGGATCAGCCCCAGCGCGGGGTCTATGCGCAGGCGCAGCAGCTGGAAGCTGCGGCCCTGGGGCAGGTTTTGCTGGAACTGGCCGCGTTCGGCGGCGACCTTTTGCGGCAGGCCCGAATCGCGCAACAGGCGCAGCAGCAGGTAGATGGCCTCCGCCAGCGGCCCCAACGTGGCGGCCCAGCCATGCAGGTCCTGCTGGCGAGCCTGTGGCGCGTGGTGCTGCCAGGCGTAGTAGGCGGGCAGGTCGAAGCCGCAGGTGCCACCTGGAATGCCCACGCGGCTGCGTATGCTCATGAGCCAGTCGTTTTCTGTCAGCGCATGGCCGGCCTTGCCGTTTTGCGCATTGAGCGCGGCAAAGCATTGGTCGATCTGGCCGATCACGCCGTCGAGCACCTTTTCCGAGATCGACGGGTTGCCGCGGTAGCCGTCGAGCTGATGCTTGTGCTTTTCGAGGTCCTTGAGCACATCGGCCTTGAGGTCGGCGCGCGCCGCCACGTCCATGATCTCGAATATGGTCACCAGTGCGTAGTGGTGGTCGAGTGGATGCGTGCGCGCGATGAGTTCGCCCAGGCGTTGAAACAGCTGTTCAAGCCGCAGATAGGTTCTCAGGCGTTCGTTGAAAGGGTATTCGTAAAGGATCACGCTTGGGGGTTCCGGTATCGGGGCGCTTGCATCATAGCCCGAACAGGCAGGCGACCCGGCGCGCCATTGTGTGCAAATCCGACAGCGCCAGCCCCTCGTTGTAGACCACAAAATCGGCCGCCGCGCGCCGCCGGGCGCGGCTGCTTTGGCTGGCCATGATGGCGCGCACGGCGTCCTCGGCAAGTCCGCTGCGCGCCTGTACCCGGGCGACCTGTGTGGCCTCGTGGCAGTCCACGACGAGCACGGCATCGAGCATGCGCGGCCAGTGCTCGGACTCGGTCAGCAGCGGGATGTCGAAGACGATGAGGCCGTGGTCCGCCTGCGCTGCGGCGGCCGCGGCCTGCGTGATGGCCTGGCCCACCAGCGGGTGGATGATGAGCTCAAGCCGGCCCTTGGCGCCCGCGTCGGAAAACACCAGGGCGCGCATGCGCTCGCGGTCCAGCGCGCCCCCGGCGTCGATGTAGTCGGGGCCGAACTGGCTGCGGATGGCGTCTATGGCCGCGCCGCCCGGCAGCGTCACCGAGCGCGCGATGGCGTCGGCATCGATCAGCGCCGCGCCGCAGTCCCGCAGCATGGCGGCAAAGGTGCTCTTGCCGCTGCCTATGCCGCCGGTCACGCCCAGCCGCACGGGCCGTGGACGGGCTGCGGGGCTGACTGTGGCGGCCATTACAGCCCCAGCGTGGAGAAAATGGCCTGCATGATGCGCGCCGGCCCCCAGAGCATGGCGGCCAGGCCACCACCGACGAGAAATGGGCCGAAGGGGACGTACTTGCCCTCGCGCAGGCTGCTGGCGAGCTTCATGGCAATGCCGACCATGGCGCCTATGACCGAGGCCATGAGGATGATGGGCACCAGGGCCTGCCAGCCAAACCAAGCGCCCAGCGCGGCAAACAGTTTGAAGTCGCCATAGCCCATGCCCTCCTTGCCCGTGGCCAGCTTGAAGCCCCAGTAGACCAGCCATAGTGACACATAGCCCGCCGCCGCACCGATCACAGCGTCCACCGGCCGCACGGCGATCCAGCCCAGCACGGCGGCCAACAGACCGGCCCACAACAGGGGCAGGGTGATGTCGTCGGGCAGCAGAGTCGTATCCCAGTCGATCAGGGCTGCCGCCACCAGGGCCGCGCAGAAACCGCACCAGGCCAGCGTGGTGAAGGACCAGCCCCAGCGCAGGGCGCAGGCATAGAACAGGGCAGCCGTGGCCAGTTCCACCAGCGGATAGCGCGGGCTGATGCGCGTGCCGCAGTCCGAGCAACGGCCGCGCAGGGCCAGGTAGCTGAGCACGGGGATGTTCTCGTACCAACGGATCTCATGCCCGCAGGAGGGGCAGCGTGAGCGTGGCGTGAACAGGTTGAAGGGCGCATCCGCCCCGGCGTGCGCGGCAGGCTGCGCCGGCAGGCCTGCATCCTGCGCGTACTGCGCGCATTCCGCGGCCCATTGCCGCTCCATCATGCGTGGCAGCCGATGGATGACCACGTTCAGAAAGCTACCTATCAACAGGCCCAGGACGCCGGCGAGCGCGGCATCCGCCAACACGGAATCCAGCATCAGACCACTTGCCCCAGTTTGAAGATGGGCAGGTACATGGAGACCACGATGCCGCCGATCAGCGTGCCCAGGAAGACGATGATGATGGGCTCCATGAGGCTGGACAGGCCGGCCACCATTTCGTCCACCTCGGCCTCGTAGAAGTCGGCGGCCTTGCCCAGCATATGGTCTATGGAGCCCGACTCCTCGCCGATGGCGCACATCTGCAGCACCATGGACGGGAACACGTTCGCATTTCCCATCGCCGCAGTCAGGCTGGTGCCGGTGGAGACTTCCTGCTGGATCTTGTCCGTGGCAATGGCATAGACCGAGTTGCCCGAGGCGCCGCCCACCGAGTCGAGGGCCTCGACGAGTGGCACGCCGGCGGCGAACATGGTCGACAGGGTGCGGGTCCAGCGCGCCACGCAGGACTTTTCGATCAGCGCGCCAAAGATGGGCATCTTCAGCAGGAAGCGGTCCATGGTGCGCTGCATCTTCTCGCTGCGCTTCCAGGCCTGCATGAAAAAGTAAAAGCCACCGCCAATGGCGCCGAAGATTAGCCACCAGTAGGAGACAAAGAATTCGCTGATGGCCATCACCAGCAGCGTGGGCGCCGGAAGGTCGGCGCCGAAGGAGGTGAACACTTCCTTGAACGCCGGGATCACGAAGATCATGATCACCGTGACCACGACAAAGGCGACGACCAACACCGAGATCGGGTACATCAGCGCCGAGCGTATCTTGCCCTTGATGGCCTCGGTCTTCTCCATGTAGGTGGCCAGGCGGTCCAGCAGCGCCTCCAGGATGCCGGCCGCCTCACCGGCCTCCACCAGATTGCAGTACAGGCTGTCGAAATACATGGGGTATTTGCGGAACGCCGCGTTGAGCGAGGTGCCGGTCTCCACGTCGGTGCGGATGTCGTTGAGCAGCTTGGTCACGCTGGCATTGGTGTTGCCGCGCCCGACGATGTCGAACGACTGCAGCAGTGGCACGCCGGCCTTCATCATCGTCGCCATCTGGCGCGTGAACAGTGCGATGTCCTTGGGCTTGATCTTCTTGCCCGTGCTCATGCGGCGTTTCTTGATCCGGGTGGGCAGCACGCCTTGGCGGCGCAGCGTCGCCTTGACCTGGTTTTCGCCGGCGGCCCGTACCTCGCCGCGCACGACCTTGCCGCTGCGGTCCTTGCCCTCCCATTCAAAGACAAAGTCCTTGATGTCCCTCGATGCAATGGTCGCCATGGTGCTTTCTCGCTAAGGAATTTATTCGTTGGTGACGGCCAAGACCTCTTCCAGCGAGGTCAGACCCATCCTGGCCTTGTGCAGCCCCGATGCGCGCAGGCTGCGCACGCCTTCGAGGCGGGCCTGCTCGGCGATATCCAGGGCGCTGCCGTCGCGCAGGATGATGCGCTGGATTTCTTCGGACACCGGCATCACCTGGTAGATGCCGACACGGCCCTTGTAGCCGTTGTTGCAGGCCGAGCAACCCACGGCCCGGTAGGTGACCCAGGAGCCATCGATGTCCTCGTCGCGAAAGCCCGCCTCCAGCAGGGTCTCATGCGGAATGTCGGCCGGCTCCTTGCAGTTGGGGCACAGGCGCCGAGCCAGGCGCTGTGCCGTGATCAGGATCACGCTGGAGGCGATATTGAAGGGCGCAATGCCCATGTTGCGCATGCGCGTGAGCGTGGTCGGCGCATCGTTGGTGTGCAGCGTGGACAGAACCAGGTGGCCCGTCTGGGCGGCCTTGATGGAGATGTCGGCGGTCTCAAGGTCGCGGATCTCGCCGACCATGATGATGTCCGGATCCTGGCGCAGGAAGGCCTTGAGGGCGGTGGCAAAGGTCAGTCCCGCCTTCTCGTTGACGTTCACCTGGTTGACGCCGGGCAGGTTGATCTCCGACGGGTCCTCGGCCGTGGCAATGTTGACGCCGGGCTTGTTCAGCAGATTCAGGCAGGTGTAGAGCGAAACGGTCTTCCCCGAACCCGTGGGGCCCGTCACCAGGATCATGCCGTAGGGCCGGCCGATGGCCTGCAGCAGGCGCTCCTTCTCCTCGGGCTCGTAGCCAAGCGCGTCGATGCCCAGCTTGGCGCTGCTCGGGTCGAGGATACGGATCACGATCTTCTCGCCGAAAAGCGTCGGAAGGGTGCTCACGCGAAAGTCAATGACCCGATCCGGCCCCACCTTGAGCTTCATGCGTCCGTCCTGCGGCACGCGCTTTTCCGAGATGTCCAGGCGCGAAATCACCTTGATGCGCGATGCCAGCTTCTCCTTGATGGCGATCGGCGGGGAGGCAATCTCGCGCAGTTCCCCGTCAATACGAAAGCGTACGCGGTAGTTGTGTTCATACGGCTCGAAATGCAGGTCGGACGCGCGCATATTGAACGCATCGAGCAGCATCTTGTGCAAAAAACGGACAACGGGCGCGTCCTCGACCTCATTCTGCGGACCGTCGGGACTTTCCGCTGGCGCTTCCTCGACCGAGATGTCGCCAAACTCGAAATCGCCGCTGCTGACGATGCTGTCCAGGGTCTCGCTGCCGCTTTTCGTCGTGGCGTCTACCAACTGGATCAGCTTGTGATACTCGGCCACGATCCAGTCCACGCCCACCTGCGTGGTGAACTTGATCTTTTCCGCGGCCTCCTGATTCGTCGGGTCGGCCGTCGCCACGATCAGGCGGTTGCTGCGCTTGCCAAGGGCCACCACCCGATAGGCTTGGCAGAGCTTGAGGTCCAGCAAATCCTTCGGCAATCGCTGGCGATCGAGCGCATCCACATCCAGCAGCGGTGCCCCGAAGATGGAGGACACCGTATGGGCGAGCTCGCTCGAGCTGATGGTGTTGGATTCGATCAGCTCGGCGATAAAGCTGCTGCGCTGAGTTTGTGACTTTTTGTATATTTCTTCGGCAGCCTTTTGGTTCAGCTTGCCCACCGACATCAATGCACGCGCCAAGCCTGGCAGCGCAACGGGCTGAGCCACCCTATGAGCGGGATCTACGGAAACCATGTAACCAACCGATTCTTGTGGGAAAAAAGGAAACGCGTCAATCATCGCCGATTGCCCGGAGCATGTACAGATTTGCCCGCATCAGGCGTTGTGCGAAAGACAGGATTGGCTGTGGCGACCCCGGGACGATGCCTGTCGGCGATTGACAACAGGGCAATGGCCAGAGGCATCGTGCTGCTTGAGCGCGGCGAGGCATGCGCAGCCATGGATATCTCCGATTAGTGAGGTGACTTCTGTAGGCAGTGGGCTTATACGGACCCGGTAGCTGGCCGTTGAATCCCGGCCGTTTGGCACAGAATTGGCACAGAACCGCCAGAAAGCAAAACAGCCGCGTCGTTGCGGCTGTTCTAAGTGCTTGATTTACAAGATATTTCTGGTCGGGGTGAGAGGATTCGAACCTCCGGCCTCTACGTCCCGAACGTAGCGCTCTACCAGGCTAAGCTACACCCCGATGGCGTTCTTGAAGCGTCCAGGAGTCAAGTCCGGCGTTCAAGTAACTGAGCCGCTAATTGTAGCAAACCTTTGGTGTACGCATTCGCCGGAAATTTGGCGGCTGCGTCCATGGCTATCCGGGCCTGGGCGGCGGCGGCGTCGCGGGTGGCGGTGAGGGCGCCTGTTTCTCGAATGATGGCGATGACGGGCTGGAGCTCGTCCACGGCGCCCGTCTCGATGGCATTGCGCAGTAGCTCGCGCTGGGCTTGGCTGCCGCGCTGCATGGCGATGATGAGTGGCAGGGTGACTTTGCCTTCGCGCAGGTCGTCGCCGAGGTTTTTTCCCATCTCCTGCGCTTCGCCGTCGTAGTCCAGTACGTCGTCGATGACCTGGAAGGCTGTTCCCAGAGCCTGGCCATAGTCGGCGCAGGCTTGCTCTATGTCGGGTGGGCTGCCGGCGAGGATGGCGGCCAGCCGTGCGCTGGCCTCGAACAGCTTGGCGGTTTTGGATCGGATGACGTTGAGATAGCCAGCCTCGTCCAGGGACGCGTCATGGGTGTTCATGAGCTGCTGGACCTCGCCCTCGGCAATGACGTTGGTGGCATCGGCAAGCACCTGCATCACGCGCAGGCTCTGCGTGTCCACCATCATCTGGAAGGCGCGCGAATACAAAAAGTCTCCCACGAGGACGCTGGCGGGGTTGCCAAAGCTCTCGTTGGCCGTGGGGCGGCCGCGCCGCATGGTGGATGCGTCCACCACGTCGTCGTGCAGCAGGGTGGCCGTATGGATGAATTCGACCACGGCCGCCAGGTTGAAGCGCTGCGTGCCCCGGTAGCCGAGGGCGCCACTCACCAGCAGCAACAGCGCGGGGCGTAGGCGCTTGCCGCCAGCCGTGATGATGTATCGCGCCACGTCGCCCACCAGGGGGACGGATGATTGCAGGCGCACTGCGATGACCTTGTCCACCTGCTGCATGTCGTCGGCAATCAGTTCGAGGGTGGCGGCGGTGCTGGGGGAGTTGGCGGCCAAGGTAATCGATGGTGTTGAAGTGAAACGTTGATTATAGGAAGCCCCCCAGGTGGGGCAGTCCGCAACTCGGTACGGTTTGGCCCCGCTTTGTGATTCTGAGGTGCTTGTAGTAGAATCCCCGGTTCTGCTGAAATTTGTTCTGCAGAACTCCAATTACAGATTCGAGGTTCACATGTACGCGGTCATAAAAACCGGTGGCAAGCAGTATCGCGTTGCCGCTGGCGAAAAAATCAAGGTAGAACAGATTGCTGCGGACGTAGGCCAGGAGATCGTGATCGACCAGGTTCTGGCCGTCGGCAACGGCGCTGAACTCAAGGTGGGCACGCCCCTGGTGTCCGGCGCAACGGTCAAGGCCACAGTCGTGGCCCATGGCAAGCATGACAAGGTGCGCATCTTCAAGCTGCGTCGTCGCAAGCACTACGCAAAGCACCAAGGCCATCGCCAGCAGTTTACCGAACTGCAGATCCAGGCGATTGCCGCTTGAATAGTTAAGGAGCTTTAGTCATGGCACAGAAAAAAGGCGGCGGCTCTACGCGAAACGGGCGCGATTCCAAGCCCAAGATGCTCGGCGTGAAGGCTTACGGTGGTGAGCTGATCAGCGCTGGCTCCATCATCGTGCGCCAACGCGGCACGCGCATCCACCCCGGCGTGAACGTCGGCGTGGGCAAGGATCACACCTTGTTCGCCCTGGTGGACGGCCATGTGTCCTTCGGCACGAAGGGCGCGATGTCCAAGCATACGGTCAGCGTGACGCCGGCCTGAGGCCCGTCATCCCTGACACGACCGCAAAGCCCCGACCAGTCGGGGCTTTGTTGTTTCAGCACGGGAGCGGTCTGCCCTGGTGCGGTTTTGTAAACTGGATACCCATGAAGTTCGTCGATGAAGCCTTTATTGACATTGCCGCCGGTGATGGTGGCAATGGCTGCGTGTCGTTCCGGCACGAGAAGTACAAGGAGTTCGGTGGGCCCGATGGGGGTGATGGCGGGCGGGGCGGACATGTGTTTGCGCTGGCCGATCCCAATCTGAATACCCTGGTGGACTTTCGCTTCTCGCGCCGCCACGAGGCCAAGCGTGGCGAGCATGGCAAGGGCTCTGACATGTTTGGCGCGGCCGGCAGCGACATCACTCTGAAGATGCCCGTCGGCACCATCATCAGCGATGCCGAAACTGGCGAGCAGCTTTATGAGTTGTTGACGCCCGGCGAGGTGATCACCATCGCCAAGGGGGGCGATGGCGGTTTCGGCAATCTGCGCTTCAAGAGCGCCATCAACCGTGCGCCGCGCCAGAAGACCCCGGGCTGGCCCGGCGAGCGCAAGAATTTGAAGCTGGAGCTCAAGGTGCTGGCCGATGTCGGTCTGCTGGGCATGCCCAATGCGGGCAAGTCCACATTCATCGCCGCGGTCTCCAACGCCCGGCCGAAGATCGCTGACTATCCGTTCACAACGCTGCATCCCAACCTGGGCGTGGTGCGCGTGGGGCCGGAGCAGAGCTTCGTGGTCGCCGACATTCCTGGTTTGATCGAGGGCGCATCGGAGGGCGCGGGCCTGGGCCACCAATTCCTGCGCCATCTGCAGCGCACGCGGCTGCTGCTGCATGTCGTGGACATGGCGCCTTTCGACGATGCGGTCGATCCCGTGGCGCAGGCCAAGGCCATCGTGGCCGAACTCAAGAAGTACGATGCCCAGCTGTATGACAAGCCGCGCTGGCTGGTCTTGAACAAGCTGGACATGGTGCCCGCGGAGGAGCGCGCAGCCCGCGTCAAGGACTTCGTGAAGCGCTTCAAGTGGAAGGGCCCGGTGTTCGAGATATCGGCCCTGACGCGCGAGGGCTGCGAACCCCTGGTGCGGTCCATCTACCAACATGTGCATGCCCAGCAGCAGGCGATGAACGCGCCGGCCGAGGTCGATCCCCGGTTTGCCGGGACTGGTCCACAGGATTGATGACCCGCCGTTAAACTATTGATTTTGTAGCTGCCTGCGCTTTCTGTGTGAGCGTTAGGGCGACTTTTTACTCTTGATATGGCATCCAGTGTCTTGCGCGACGCGCGTCGCATCGTGGTCAAAGTCGGCTCCAGCCTCGTCACCAATGAGGGGCGTGGCCTGGACGAGGTTGCCATTGGCGAGTGGAGCCGCCAGCTTGCGGCCCTGGTGCGCGGCGAGGGCGGCGCGCCGCGCGAGGTCATCATGGTCTCCAGCGGCGCCGTTGCCGAGGGCATGAAGCGCCTGGGCTGGGCAACTCGCCCGGGCGAGCTCCACGAGCTGCAGGCCGCCGCAGCCGTCGGGCAGATGGGCCTGGCACAGATGTACGAGACCAAGCTGCGCGAGCAGGCCATGGGCAGCGCCCAGGTACTGCTCACCCATGCCGACCTGGCCGACCGCGAGCGCTACCTCAATGCCCGCTCCACGCTGCTGACCCTGCTGCGGCTGGGCGTGGTGCCGGTGATCAACGAGAACGACACCGTGGTCACCGACGAAATCAAGTTCGGCGACAACGACACCCTGGGTGCGCTGGTGGCCAACCTGGTGGAGGCGGAGGCGCTGGTCATACTCACGGACCAGAAGGGCCTGTACACGGCCGATCCGCGCCGCGATTCGAAGGCGCAGTTCGTGCACGAGGCGCAGGCCGGCGATCCGGCGCTGGAACTGATGGCCGGCGGGGCGGGCTCCGGCATCGGCAAGGGCGGCATGATCACAAAAATCATCGCCGCCAGGCGTGCGGCGGGCTCGGGCGCATCCACCGTGATCGCCTGGGGGCGTGAGCCCGACGTGCTGCTGCGCCTGGCGCAGGGCGAGGCCATCGGCACGCTGCTGGTGGCGCAGACGCAGAAGACGCAGGCGCGCAAGCAATGGATGGTGGATCACCTGCAGCTGCGTGGCTCGGTGACGGTGGACGCTGGCGCGGCAGCCAAGCTGCGTGGCGAGGGCAAGAGCCTGTTGCCCATAGGCATGGTGGCGGTGGAGGGCGATTTTGTGCGCGGCGACGTCATCGCCGTGCGCGACGCGGGGGGCACGGAAATAGCCCGGGGCCTCGCCAACTACGCGAGTGCCGAGGCGCGCCTGCTGTGCCGCAAGTCGTCGTCGGAGTTCGAACGTCTGCTGGGCTATTCGGCAGAGCCCGAGATGGTGCACCGCGACAACATGGTGCTGACAGGCGGCTGAGCCGCGAATGCGCCGCCGCTTTCGCGGGGCGCCTGGCCATAGTGGGCTTACTTGCGTGGCGTGATCTGCGGGCTGTCCGCGAGCGGCGCCGGCATGCTGTTTTGCGGATCGGGGTCGAAGCTGGCCCCCGGTGGCAACTCCATTCCCGGTTTGACCATCAGAGAGCCGGAGCGGTGCATGGGCGCCTGGCCGCCCTCAGGGTCGCGTGCGCGCATGCCGCTGCGCAGATAGCGGTTGCGCTGGTCGTGGCGCGGCAGAAAGCGGGCGAGCTCGGTCAGCGCCATTTCGTAGACGCCGCGCTTGAACTCGACCACCACGTCCAGCGGCACCCAGTAGTCGTTCCAACGCCAGGCGTCGAACTCAGGGTGGTCGGTGGCGCGCAGGTTCAAGTCCCAGTCGTGGCCCAGCAGTTGCAGCAGGTACCAGATCTGTTTCTGTCCGCGATAGTGGCCGCGCGCGTCGCGGCGGATGTACCGGTCAGGCACCTCGTAGCGCAACCAGTCCCGGGTGCGGGCAACCACACGTACCTGATTGGGCAGCAGGCCCACCTCTTCGTGCAGTTCCCGGAACATGGCCTGCTCCGGGTTTTCTCCGCGGTCTATGCCGCCCTGAGGGAACTGCCAGCTGTGGGTGCGTATGCGCTTGCCCCAGAATACCTGGTTTCTTTGGTTGAGCAGGATGATGCCGACGTTTGGGCGGAAGCCGTCCCTGTCGAGCATAATCTAACCCCAATTCTTTATAACTGTGGTCATTATGCACGCTGCCCAGTACGCGGCAAGCGATGCCCCCGCAGTTGCCGAGTGCGTTCGATGAAAGCTTCCCAATTCTTCATTTCCACCCTGAAAGAGGCCCCGGCAGACGCCGAAGTCGTCAGCCACAAACTCATGACCCGTGCCGGTCTCATCAAGAAGCTCGGGGCCGGCATCTACAACTACATGCCCATGGGCCTGCGCGTGATCCGCAAGGTGGAGGCGATCGTGCGCGAGGAGATGAACCGCGCCGGCGCCGTGGAATGCACCATGCCCGTGGTGCAGCCCGCCGAGCTGTGGCAGGAGACGGGGCGCTTCGAGAAGATGGGCCCCGAGCTCCTGCGCATACAGGATCGCCACGGGCGTGACTTCATCGTCCAGCCGACCAGCGAGGAAGTGGTCACCGACATCGCGCGCCAGGAGCTGCGCAGCTACAAGCAACTGCCGAAGAACCTCTACCAGATCCAGACCAAGTTCCGCGACGAGCGCCGCCCGCGCTTCGGCCTGATGCGCGGGCGCGAGTTCATCATGAAGGACGCCTACAGCTTCGATCGCGACCAGGCGGCGGCCAAGGCCAGCTACCAGGTCATGGCCCAGGCCTATCGACGCATCTTCGACCGCTTTGGCCTGACCTACCGCGCCGTGGCGGCCGACTCGGGCGCCATCGGTGGGGATCTGAGCGAGGAATTTCAGGTGATTGCCGCCACGGGCGAGGACGCCATCGTCTACTGCCCAGGCAGCGACTACGCGGCCAACATGGAGAAGGCCGAGGCCCTGGCGCCCGCAGGCCCGCGCCCCGCCGCCGCCGCCCCCAAGACGCGCACACCCACGCCGGGCA
>JAFECU010000182.1 GCA_018242005.1 Pseudomonadota bacterium
CAGGTGTAAGGCACTCGAGCACAGAGCCCCGCCGGCTGTGCGGCCCGCGGGGCTTTTGCATGTCGGCAAAGCTTGGCGCGCAGCCCTGATGACAAAACGGAACCAGGCCACCCTGATCGGGCTGGTCGCCATTTTTCTGTGGAGCTCCATCGTCGGCCTGATCCGCAGCGTCAGCGACCACCTCGGGCCCACGGGCGGCGCGGCCATGATGTACAGCGTGGCCTCGGTGCTCCTGCTGCTCACGGTGGGCTGGGTCAGGCTGCGCGAGTTTCCGGCGCGCTACCTCGTCTGGGGCAGCGTGCTGTTCGTGGCCTACGAGCTGTGTCTGGCGCTGTCCATCGGCTACGCCAACAGCAGCCGCCAGGCCATCGAGGTGGGCATGGTCAACTACCTGTGGCCCACCTTCACCATCGTCGCCGCCATCCTGTTCAACCGGCAGCGCGCCAACCTGCTGATCGTTCCCGGCTTCATCGTGTCCATCATCGGCATCGGCTGGGTGCTGGGCGGTGCCCAGGGCCTTGACCTGCCCGGCATGCTGGCCAACGTGCAGGACAACCCGCTGAGCTATGGCCTGGCGTTTGCCGGCGCGCTGATCTGGGCGGCCTACTGCGCCGTCACCGCAAGAATCGCGAACGGCAAGAACGGCGTCACGCTGTTCTTCATGCTGGTCTCCGCGGCGCTGTGGATCAAGTACCTGCTGCAAGGCGGCGGTGCCATGGCGTTCAGCCTGGAGGCCGTCGTCTACCTGGCGCTGGCCGCCTCGGCCATGGGCTTTGGCTATGCGGCGTGGAACGTGGGCATCCTGCACGGCAACGTGACCGTGCTGGCGGGCGCCTCGTACTTCATCCCGGTGTTCTCCGCGGCGCTCTCGATGCTGCTGCTGCGCACGCCGCTGTCCCTGGCCTTCTGGCAGGGCACGGCCATGGTGTGCGGCGGGGCCGTTCTGTGCTGGCTGGCCACGCGCGCGCCCCGTGCACCACCAGGCTAAGCCTGCGGCACCGTGATGACGACGGCCGCAATCGCGCGCATACTCACGCCCATGCGTCCAAGCCTGTCTCACCTTGCGCCGCTGTCGGTGGCCTTGTTCTGCACCCTTGCCGAGGGAGCGACACGTACACAGACCCTTGAAGCCGAGCGCACCCGTGCCGCCGACCTGCGCGAGCAGGCCATTGCCTACGAGCATGGCGAAGGCGTGGCGCGGGACATGCTGCGAGCCGCCGCCCTGTATTGCACAAGCGCACGGCTTGGCGACATGCAGGCTCAGTACAACCTGGGGTGGATGTACGCCAACGGACGCGGCGTGGCGCGCAACGACGCGACGGCGGCCTTCTTCTTCCAGGCCGCCGCCGAGCAGGGGCTGGCCGTGGCCGTGCGCATGCTGCGGGTCGTGGGTGGCAGCACCGGCGAGGTACCGGACTGCATGCGCCGGTCACCGAAAAAGTCCATGAACGTGGCCGGGCCGGGCGTGGACTATCAGGCCATAGCGCCGCGCAAGATCGTGGAGCTGGTGCAAAAAATGGCGCCGCAGTACCAGGTCGAGCCTCAGCTGGCACTGGCCATCATTGCCGCCGAATCGAACTTCAACCCCCAGGCCGTTTCATCCAAGAACGCGCAGGGCCTGATGCAGCTGATTCCCGAGACCAGTGAGCGCTTCAACGTCAAGAATCCCTACGACCCGGCACAGAACATACGCGGCGGCCTGTCTTATCTGCGCTGGCTGCTGGCCTACTTCGAGGGCGACGTGGCGCTGGTGGCGGCGGCCTACAACGCGGGCGAGGGCAAGGTCGAGCGCTACCGCGGCGTGCCGCCGTATCTGGAGACTCGCGCCTACGTGCAGCGCATCCTGAAGGCCGTGGGCGCGGCCGCGCACCCCTTCGACCGCACGGTCACGCAACCGTCGCCGGAGCTCGAACGCATTCGACTGGCGCTGCGGGCCCGTTGATGCGGCGCGCGGCCGGCATTTCCGTGCGGCACCCGAGCAGCCGGGCCACGGGCGCGTACCGCTCATACTTCTCGCGAGCCGCCAGGGCCTCATGCGTGCCGGCACCGCTCACAGGTCGCCGCGCCGCAGCAGCTGGACGCGGTAGGCGCGATCCTCGTGCCTGCTTGCCGCGGTGACGGCGTTGGTTGTACCGGTGCGAGCAGCAGTGACCGGTGAAGAGGCGACAGACCGCCCGAGGCCAGGTCCAGAACCTGCTAAATCGTGACACCGAAAGCCTGCGCCTCAGACGCAGCAACGAGTACGGCCTGTTAACGCTATGCAAGGGGATCGCGTTGCTTCGCAAAGGGACTGGATGCAAGGCGCCCGTGCGCCTTGATGGGCGTGCTGTGCCGAGCTTCGCGACCTCTTGCATAGCGTTAACAGGCCCTAGCGGGCGCGAGGGTGACGCAGGAGAGGGAACTTCAGGTCGGGCACCAGCAGTGCGGCCTCCTTTTGGCCCACGTCCTTCAGGAACCCCCACACGGCCTGCATGCGCGCCAGGTGCTTGGACTCGGCCGGCATGCTCATCCAGAAGGTGCGGGTGAATTCAGCCTCCTGCGGCAGCACGCGCGCGAGGATGGGGTCGCGGTCGGCCAGAAAGGCCGGCAGCACGGCCAGGCCGGCGCCGGCGCGCACGGCCTCGTACTGGGCAGTGATGCTGGTGCTGCGCAGCGCGAAGCGCTCGGGCGGCCAGAGCTGATCGATGAACTGCAGCTCCTTGGTGAACAGCAGGTCGTCCACGTAGCTGATGAAGTCGTGGTGGCGCAGGTCTTCGCGGCGGGCGACGAGCGGGCGGCGCGCCAGGTACTCGCGCTGGCCGTAGAGGTAGAGCCGGTAGTCGGCCAGCCTGGTGACGATGACCAGGCCGCGCTTGGGGCGTTCGAGCGAGATGACGATGTCCGCCTCGCGCCTGGACAGGTGCAGCATGCGCGGCAGCGCCAGCAGGTCAATGGACAGATGCGGGTGCTGCTGCGTGAGGCGCGCCAGATAGGGCGCAAGGATCTGCGTGCCAAACCCCTCGGACACGCCCACGCGCACCAAGCCCGAGGGGCCGGCCGTGGGCGAATTGGCCGGCGAGGCGCGCTCAACGCCCAGGCAGGCGGTTTCCATGGCCTCGACGGCGGGCAGCAGCTGGCGCCCCGCCTCGGTCAGGCGGTGGCCGGCCGCCTCGCGCGCGAACAGGGGCGCGCCCATCTGCTTTTCCAGCGCCTGGATGCGCCGCGCCACCGTGGTGTGCTCCACGCCCATGCGGCGCGCGGCCGCGGCCAGCGTGCCGGTGCGGGCCAGCTCCAGAAAGTAGCGCAGGTTGTCCCAGTCCATGTCAGTCTTAATGTGCAAATTTGCAAACCCAAGGTGCATGATTGTCTATTGCCATACCAATTTCGCACAACTACCATGGCCGCCGTTCCAACACTTTCAACCCAGGAGACCCGCGCCATGGATGCATCCACCGCCGTACAAGCCCCCACCGTCAAGCTCTTGATCAACGGCCAGATGGTCGAGTCCAAGACCACCCAATGGCGCAACGTGGTCAACCCCGCCACCCAGGATGTGCTGGCGCGCGTGCCCTTTGCCACGCCAGATGAGGTGAACGCCGCCGTGGCCAACGCCAAGGAGGCCTTCAAGACCTGGCGCAAGACGCCCATCGGCACGCGTGCGCGCATCTTCTTGAAGCTCCAGCAGCTGATCCGCGAGAACATGAAGGAGCTGGCCGCGCTCCTGAGCGCCGAACAGGGCAAGACCCTGCCCGACGCCGAAGGCGACGTGTTCCGCGGCCTGGAGGTGGTCGAGCACGCCAGCGCCATCGGCAACCTGCAGCTCGGTGAGCTGGCCAACAACGTGGCCAGCGGCGTCGATACCTACACCGTGCTGCAGCCCCTGGGCGTGTGCGCGGGCATCACGCCGTTCAACTTCCCCGCCATGATCCCGCTGTGGATGTTCCCCATGGCCATTGCCACGGGCAACACCTTTGTCTTGAAGCCCTCCGAGCAGGACCCCATGGTCACCATGCGCCTGTGCGAGCTGGCACTCGAGGCCGGCATCCCCCCGGGCGTGCTCAACGTGGTGCATGGCGGCGAGGACGTGGTCAACGCCATCTGTGACCACCCGGACATCAAGGCCATCAGCTTCGTCGGCAGCACCCGCGTCGGCACCCATGTCTACAACCGCGCAAGCCTGGCCGGCAAGCGCGTGCAATGCATGATGGGCGCGAAAAACCACGCCATCGTCATGCCCGACGCGAACAAGGAGCAGTCGATCAACGCCATCCTCGGTGCGTCGTTTGGCGCAGCCGGCCAGCGCTGCATGGCCATCTCGGTGGCAGTGCTGGTGGGTGACGCGCAGAAGTGGATCCCCGAATTCGTCGAGAAGGCCAAGACGCTCAAGGTTTCCGCAGGCACCACGCCCGGTGCCGACCTGGGGCCCGTGATCTCCTGCGCCGCCCGCGAGCGCGTGGAAGGTCTGATCGCCCGTGGCGTCGAGGAAGGCGCCAAGCTGGAGCTGGACGGCCGCAACCCCACGATTGTCGGCTTCGAGAAGGGCAACTTCGTCGCGCCGACCATCTTCAGCGGTGTCAAGCCCGGCATGAGCATCTACGACCAGGAAATCTTCGGCCCCGTGCTGTGCATCGCCGGTGCCGACGACCTGGAGCAGGCGATTGACTTCATCAACGCCAACCCCAACGGCAACGGCACGGCCATCTTCACGCAGTCGGGCGCGGCCGCGCGCATGTTCCAGGAGGACATCGACGTGGGCCAGGTCGGCATCAACCTGCCCGTGCCGGTGCCGGTCCCGCTGTTCTCGTTCACCGGCAGCCGCGCCTCCAAGCTCGGCGACCTGGGGCCGTATGGCAAGCAGGTCGTGCTGTTCTACACGCAAACCAAGACCGTCACCGAGCGCTGGTTCGACGACAGCACGCTGCACCACGGCGTGAACACCACCATCAGCCTGAAGTGAACGGAGCGCGCGCAGCCGCCCTCGCCCTTGGCCTGTGCCTTGGCGGCACAAGCGCCTGGGCGCAGGCCGGCAGCGCCTGCCGCGCCGGCGGCACGGTTGATGAGAACAACGCCTGCGCCGTGCGCGACTTCCAGGAGGCAGACACGGCCCTGCAGATCCTGTACGGCGACGTGATGCGCGCCCTGTCGGCCCACGAGCGCCCTGCCCTGCGCCAGGCGCAGCAGGCCTGGCAGCGCGCCCGCGTCACGCAGTGCAAGCAGGCGCAGCGCGCTCAGGAGCAACGCCCCGAATGGCCGCGCCTGTACCACGAATGCCTGTTGGCGCAGACCCAGGCGCGGCGCAAGGCGCTGATGCATTGGCTGCACCACGGTGAAGCGCCGCCCCACAACAACTAGGCGACAAGATCAGAGAAGGAGAACCCGGCCATGGACTTTGAACTCAGCGAAGACCAGCGCGCCTTTGCCGACACCGCACGCCAGTTTGCCCAGGCCGAACTGGCCCCGCACGCGGCCGAGTGGGACGCCACGGCCACCTTTCCGCGCGAGGCCATTGCCAAGGCGGGCGAGCTGGGTTTCTGCGGCCTGTACGCCCCCGAAAGCGTGGGCGGCCTGCAGCTGCCGCGCCTGGACGCCACCCTGGTCTTTGAAGAACTGGCCGCCGTAGACCCCAGCACCACGGCCTTCATCACCATCCACAACATGGCCACCTGGATGCTGGGCACCTGGGCCACGGATGAAGTGCGCGCCCAATGGGGCGAGCCACTCACCAGCGGCCAGAAACTCGCCAGCTACTGCCTGACCGAGCCCGGCAGCGGCTCGGACGCGGCCAGCATCAAGACCCGCGCCGAACTCGTGGGCGGCGAGTACGTCATCAATGGCAGCAAGGCCTTCATCAGCGGCGCCGGCTCCACCGACGTGCTGGTGCTCATGGCGCGCACGGGCGACGCGGGCGCGGGCGGCATCAGCGCCTTTGCCGTGCCCGCGCAGCTTCCCGGCATCCATTACGGCAAGAAGGAAGAAAAAATGGGCTGGAACAGCCAGCCCACGCGCACCATCAGCTTCGACAACGTGCGCATCCCGGCCGACCACCTGCTCGGCCGCGAGGGCGAGGGCTTCAAGATCGCCATGAAGGGCCTGGACGGCGGGCGCATCAACATCGCCACCTGCTCGGTCGGCGCGGCGCAAGGGGCCCTCACGCATGCCCAGCGCTACATGCAGGAGCGCAAGCAGTTCGGCAAGGCCATCGCGAGCTTTCAGGCGCTGCAGTTCAAGCTGGCCGACATGGCCACCGACCTCGTCGCCGCGCGCCAGATGGTGCGCCTGGCCGCCAGCAAACTCGACGCCGGTGCGGCGGACGCCAGCACCTATTGCGCCATGGCCAAGCGCTTTGCCACCGATGCGGGCTTTGCCGTCATCAACGATGCGCTGCAGCTGCACGGCGGCTACGGCTACATCCGCGAATACCCGCTCGAGCGCCTGCTGCGCGACGCGCGCGTGCACCAGATCCTGGAGGGCACGAACGAGATCATGCGCGTCATCATCGGTCGGCGCATGCTCGACGGCGACGCGCCGGATGCCATTCGCTAAAGCAAAAATGAGAGCTTCCAACGCATGATGGGCGGGCGTTATTAGCCGTTTTGACCACTGAACTACCATGCCCGCCCTGCCCCCGTCCCCAGAAACCCTGCAGCTCATCGCCGCCGTGCAGAACGAGCTGGCCGAGCACCTGGGCGCCCATGTGGACGTAGAGGAACGCCAGCTCTTCGGCAGCCATGCCTTCATGGTGAACCGCAAGCTTTGCCTGGCCGTCAAGGGCGACGAACTGCTGGTTCGCCTGCCGCCGCAGCAGCACGCGCAGACAGCCGAGACCCCCGGCCTGCGCGAGCTGGACCCGCGCGGCGGCATGGCCGGCTACTTCTGGGTCAGTCCCGCCGCCTACGCCACGCGCGCCCAGTGGCAGCACTGGATCAAAGCCGCCCTGGCCTACAACCCCCAGGCCAAGGCCACGCCCCCGCGCGCCCGTCTTACTCCCTCTCCCCCTGGGAGAGGGCGGGGGTGAGGGCCTGCGACCTGGTTCCAGGCAAATAGCTAATCAGATCATTTCAGCCTCTATCGCCCACCCATAAATCGCCGTCAGCTTCAAACCCCATCGCATCACCCAACCCACCACAGGAGACCTCACCATGCAAATCGCATTCATCGGCCTGGGCCACATGGGCGCCCCCATGGCCATCAACCTGCACAAGGCCGGCCACTCCGTCCGCGCCTTCGACCTGAGCGCGGACGCCTGCGCCCAGGTCAAGGCCGAGGGCCTGCAGGTAGCTACCAGCGCCCAGGACGCCGTGAAGGGCGCCGAGGCAATCATCAGCATGCTGCCGGCAAGCCCGCATGTGGAAGGCCTGTACCTTGGCAGCGACAAGGCCCCTGCCCTGCTGCCGCATATCGCCAAGGGCACGCTGGTGATCGACAGCTCAACGATCGCCGCCGCCACCAGCCAGAAGGTGGCCCGGGCCGCAGAGGCTGCGGACATCGCCTTCATCGACGCGCCCGTATCCGGAGGCACCGGCGGGGCAATCGCCGGCACGCTGACCTTCATGGTCGGCGGCAGCGACGCCCACCTGGAACGCGCCCGCCCCCTGCTGGAAAAGATGGGCGCCAACATCTTCCATGCAGGAGCCGTGGGTGCAGGCCAGACCGCCAAGATCTGCAACAACATGCTGCTGGGCATCCTGATGGTGGGCACCAGCGAAGCCATTGCCCTTGGCGTGGCCAACGGCCTGGACCCCAAGGTGCTGTCCGAGATCATGCGCCGCAGCTCCGGCGGCAACTGGGCACTGGAAAAGTACAACCCCTACCCCGGCGTGCACGAAAACGCGCCCGCCAGCAAGGGCTACGCGGGCGGTTTTGGTACCGACCTGATGCTGAAAGACCTGGGCCTGTCCCAGGAGAACGCCACCGCCGTCAAGGCCAGCACCCCGCTGGGCGGCCTTGCGCGCGCGCTCTACGCGGCGCACAGCATTGCAGGGCATGGCGGCGAGGACTTTTCCAGCGTCATCAAAATGCTGCAGAAGAAAGGGTAAGCGGGCTCTGCTGCCCCTCTGACGTGTCGCACAGCCGCGGCAGCGGTGGCGCCGCGGGCCGTCGCCGTGGCCGTCTCGCGCGCGCCGGCCGGCGCGTTTGGTAGGTTTGGCTGCTTGACCCCCCCAAAAAAAAGTCACCACATGGCCTCAACAGGCCGCATGGTGACTCAACCCTTGGATACAAATTGTGTGGCCGATGACCGGCCACGCAGTTCAGGTCACTCCATCCGCACAGATCAGAAGCGAGTTCGCATGCCCACGGCCAACTCCCATTGGCTCTTGGCTCCGTTGGTGGCGCTCACGCGATAGCCATCCTTCAGCCTCAGATAGTCCGTGCCCACATAGACCTCGGTGAGCTTATCGAAGTGGTACATCACCGACCCGTAGACCGTGGAGCGGCTACCGGTAGCGACAACCGTGGAACTCGTCGTGTTGCCGAAGGCGTTGATCACATTGCCGCTGCCATTGACGGCCGCATTGTTGGCCTTCATGTTCACGTAGCCCAGTGCATAGTCCCATGGACCCTTGTTGGGCGTCCACTTGGCCGACACGGTGTAGGCGTTGTCCGAACGGCTGCCCAGGCCGCCCTGGTCAGCGGTGTAATGGAACAAGCCGCCATTCACGCGCACGCTGCCGATCGTGTAGTTTCCGCCCAGCGAGTAGGCCCGGTTGTTGCGGCCGTTGACGTTGGCGGCGGTGACAAAGCCCGCCACGTTGAAATTGCCGCCCGCGTAGGCGAGTGAGACGGTTTCGGAGCTGCCCGTGGAAAAGCTGCCCGGTACGCCGCCGAACTGGTACTGCGCACCCACGTAGAGGCCAGAATCGAAGGCTTTCTTCCACACGACGCCGTTGTTGACACGGGTGCCCGTGGCACTGCCCGCGTAGAAGATCAACTGCTTGAAGTTGTTGTTGTTGGTGTAGCCGCCTTCGTCGAGCGACGGCGCAGCCGAGCCATAGGGGTCGCCATAAATGCCCGATGCGATCGGATCACGCCCGATGGCATTCTGGCGGCCAAACGTGAGCTTGCCCAGATCCTTGCTCTGCACGCCGACCCATGCGTCGCGATTGAACAAGGTGCCAGGGGTGTCCATGTCACCGGTCTGGCTTTCAAATTCGCTTTCCAGGCGAAAAATCACGTCCATCCCCGTCTTTCCCAGGTTGTGCGCACCGGTCAGGCCCCAACGGTTGCCGCTGAACCAGGCCACGCGGGGCGAGGTGACGGAGGCGCCACTGCCATTGGCGTTGTTGGTGTGCACATAGGAAATGTCGATCAGGCCGTACAGCGATGCGTAGCCCTGACTCCCCTTGACGGTCAAGCCTTTGCCTTGCTCGAACGATACGTTGACACCGCCACCATCGCCCTGCGGGGGCCGGGCCGCCACTGTCTGGGTTGCATTGCTGAGCTTCTGCTCCAACACATCCAGACGCGCCTTCTGTTCTTCGGCGGCCTTTTTCTGGGCGGCAATCTCTGCCTTCAGATCAGCAATTTCATCGGCGTGCGCCACGCCGGAAACTGCCCAGATGGCCATGATGGCCGAATAGAGAATTGACTTTTTCACGCTTACCTCTGCCTATGGTGAAGTTTTTTGTGGAACCCCATGTCCCATCAGCAGGAAATTCTGGCCACCGCTGCTTTCACGCCGCTTTAGTTTCAAATGGACACGGGAAAACCCCAGCCCCCGAAAACAACGCAGACAGGCCCAATGCCAACCGCGCCCGCCACCCGATCATGCGAATCCTGCTCGTAGAAGACAGCCCCAAACTCTCAGCATTCCTGGACAGGGCCTTGCGCCAGCGCGGTTATGCGGTGGACTTGTGCGCCGACGGCGCTCAGGCCGATTCGCTGTTGAGCACGGAGCAATATGACGGCCTTGTGCTCGATCTGTCGCTGCCATCGATGGACGGGCTGGAGGTGCTCAAGAGGCTGCGGGACCGGGGAGCGCGCACACCGGTGCTGGTGCTGACCGCGCGCGGTGAACTCGAAGACCGCGTGCATGGCCTGCGCCTGGGCGCAGACGACTATCTGCCCAAGCCCTTTGCGCTGACGGAACTGGAAGCCCGATTACAGGCCATCATGCGGCGCTCGGCAGGCGTGGCCACGCCTACCGTGCGGCTTGGCCCCCTGAGCTACAACAGCAGCAGCCGCGAATTCATGCTTGGCAGTGAACGGCTGGCTCTGCGCCCCAAGGAACATGCAGTGCTGGAAGCCCTGCTGGCACGCAGCGGACAGGCCGTCAGCAAGGCACAACTCTACGAACATGTGTTTTCCATCGATGCGACCACGTCGTCCGACGTGGTGGAGATCTACATCCACCGGCTACGCAAGCAGCTGCACAGCAGTGGCGTCCATATCGTCACGCGGCGGGGCCTGGGCTATGCCCTGGAAGCGGGCTGACAGCCTGCGATGGCAGTTGCTGCGATGGCTGCTGCCGCCGTTACTGCTCTTTCTACTGGGCACGGCCTGGTTCAGCCACCGCACGGCCGACGCCACGGCCAACCGGACGTTTGACCGACTGCTCATGGCCTCCGCCAACGCCATCGCCGAGGACATCGAGTACCGCTCGGGCGAACTGATGGTCGATCTGCCCTATGCGGCGCTCGAACTGCTGGAGTCCAACCTGAGCGAGCGCATCTTCTACCGCGTCATCGGCCCTGGCGCCGAAACCGTCACCGGATACGACGATCTGCCGGCCCCGCCTGCAACCCCTGCGGGAGCGGCGCCTCCCGAATCCGAGCATGTGTTCTACCGCGCCACCTACCGGGGCGAGACGCTGTACCTGATCGCCTTGAAAAAAAGGATATATGACGCCGAATCTCCAGGCCCGGTCTGGGTCATCGTCGCGGTGACCGGCGAGGCGCGCGACGCACTGTCCCAGCAGATCTTCTTCGAGGAACTGGTTCGCCAGTCCCTGTTGATCGCGGCCGCGTGCCTGCTCGCGTGGCTCGGGCTGCTGCAAGGCCTGAAGCCGCTGGAGCGACTGCGCAGCAGCATCATGCGCCGTCCGGTGTCGAATCTGGCCCCGATCGATGCGCGCAGCGCCCCTGCCGAGGTGCGGCCGCTCATCGAGGCACTGAATCAGCACACGGCCCGCGTGGATCAGATGCTGGCGCGGCGCAAGCTCCTGGTGGCCGATGCCACGCACCAGATGCGCACGCCGTTGGCTGAAATGGGCATGCACATCGACGTGACCCTGCGCGAAGCCGACCCGGCCCTGCACCGCCAGGCGTTGGTGGAGCTGCGCACCGACATCGACCGGCTGAGCCGGCTGGTGTCGCAGTTCCTGCTGCAAACGCGCTCCGACATCGACGGCGTGGCCAAACATGCCCACACCCCGGTCGACCTGGCAGCGCTGGCGCAGCAGGCCGTGCTGGCCACGCGATCGGTCAAGGCGCGCTCTGTCAACCTGCGCATGGAGCCTATTGCGCAGGCGGCTGTCGTTCCCGGCAACGCCCTGCTGCTGGGCGAAATGATTGTCAACCTTATCGACAACGCCGTCGCCTACACGCAAGCCGGCGGCCATGTCGCCGTGCGGCTGGCCGTGGCGGATGCCGTTGTGTTGGAGGTGCAGGACGACGGCCCCGGCATCCCGCCCGAGGAGCGTGAACATGTCTTCGAGCGCTTCTACCGCAGCCCATCCGCGATAGCCAGCAACCCGAGCGGATCGGGGCTAGGTCTGGCCATCGTGCGCGACATTGCCGCAGGCCATGGTGCCACGGTCACGCTGAACACACCGCCTGACGGACGCGGCCTGTGCGTGCGGGTGGTGTTTTCCACCCGGACGGCTACGGATTGAGGGTCGCGGTTTCACGCTCCCAGCGTTTGAGAAATTCGCGCTTCTTGGCCCGGTCCAGAAACACCACCAGAGGCACCGCCACTTCGATGGGCTTCAGACGATCGCCGTAACGCGCGCGCAGCGATGCCGCGCCGAACTCACCGGGTACATCGGCGCGGACGGGAAACAGCTCCGACTTGGAAGCCATCACGCCCTGACCCCGGCGGGAAAGCAGGTAGTCCAGCCACAGCTTGCCGGCATTGGGATGCGCGGCCCGCCGAGACAAAATGGCGATGCGGGACATGACCAGCGTGTAATCCGTCGGCAGCACCACCCCGATGGCGGGGTCGTTCCGTGCACGCGACATGGCATAGGAGCCGATCAAGTTATAGCCGATGAAGTAGCGCCCCGAGGCAATGCGCTGCACCATCTCCGACGTGCTGGATTCGAGCTTGACGCCACTGTGCCCCATGGACCGCACCAGATCCCAGAAGCCCGGCTGGACGCGGCTGTCCTGCGTTGCCAGCATCCGGCCCAGGGCCGAGCGCTCGATGCTGTAGGTCGTGACGTTGCCATGGAACACGTCCGCCCGCACCGTCAGCAGGCGCGCAAATTCCGAATGCGTATGCGGCACATCCGCCTCGGTCAAATGGCGTTTGTTGTAGACAATCACCACTGGCTCGAACGTGGTGCCATAGGCGGTGGACCGCCACACCGCCCAACGCGGCAGCGCACCCAGCTCCGGCGAGACGTAGCGTGCCGCATAGTCGTCGTTGGCCAGCTTCATCTGCAAATCCATGGCCGAACTCCAGAGCACATCGGCAGAAGGCAGCTGGGCAGCGGTTTCGCTGACGAAGCGGTAATAAAGCTCTTCGCTGTTGAGGTCGTGGTATTCGACCTTCACACCGGGAAAGCACTGCTCGAAATCGCGTATCACCGCGGCCATCACGGACAGGTCGGTCGTGGAATACACCACCACCTTGCCTTCTTGCCTCGCCGCTGCCATCACCGCCCCATAGTCGCGCGGATACCCATCGGGTAACCCGGCCCAGCAGGCGGCAGCCTCCACAAGCAGGCACACGGCCACCAGCCAACGTAGGCCGCAGGCGACAGCGCCCATCCCAACGCGAACGGCAGTTCTTGCAACCATGTCCATCGCCAAAGGATACCGACAAAAGCCAAGGCTCAAGTAGCCAATCCTGTTGAACAGGAAACCGCCGCCATCCCCGCGAGGGCGGGGATCCACGGCAGCGACGAATCAGCCGCGAGGGTCGCTCTTGGATCCCTGCCCTCGCGGGGATGACGGGCTGCGCGTACAGCGCGTGCCATGGGAGGACGAATCAATGGATGCCGCTACTTGAGCCAAAAGCAAACAACCCGCCTGTGCGGGTTGTCTGCAATGCGGTCAGATTGGCACGATCAAGCCGCTACACCCTTGGCCACATCCGCATACTCCTCGATCTGGTCGAAGTTCATGTAGCGGTAGACGCTGGCCTTGTCGGCGTCGATGACACCCATTTCCTTGAGGTACTCCTCCTTCGTGGGCAGCCTGCCGATGCGCGAGGCGATGGCGGCCAGCTCGGCCGAGCCCAGGAACACGTTGGTGTTCTTGCCCAGGCGATTGGGGAAGTTGCGGGTGGAGGTCGAGATCACCGTCGCGCCCTCGTGCACCTGGGCCTGGTTGCCCATGCACAGCGAGCAGCCGGGCATTTCGGTGCGTGCGCCAGCCGTGCCAAATGCCGCGTAGTGGCCTTCCTTGATGAGCTCGTTCTGGTCCATCTTGGTGGGCGGGGCCACCCACAGCTTGACCGGAATGTCACGCTGGCCCCCCAGCAGCTTGGCGGCTGCGCGGAAGTGGCCGATGTTGGTCATGCACGAGCCGATGAAGGCCTCGTCGATCTTGGTGCCGGCCACTTCGGACAGGAACTTGGCATCGTCCGGATCGTTGGGGCAGCAGACGATGGGTTCCTTGATGTCGGCCAGGTCGATTTCGATCACGGCGGCGTATTCGGCGTCCTTGTCGGCTTCGAGCAGGTCGGGCTTGGCCAGCCAGGCTTCGACCTTCTCGATACGCCTCTGCAAGGTCTTGGCGTCGGCATAACCATCGGCAATCATGTTCTTCATCAGAACGATGTTGGACTTGAGGTACTCGATGATCGGCGCTTTGTCCAGCTTGATGGTGCAGCCGGCGGCGCTGCGCTCGGCCGAAGCGTCGGACAGTTCAAACGCCTGTTCCACCTTCAGATCGGGAAGGCCTTCGATTTCCAGGATCTTGCCCGAGAAGATGTTCTTCTTGCCGGCCTTGGCCACGGTGAGCAGGCCTTGCTTGATGGCGTACAGCGGAATCGCATGCACCAGGTCGCGCAGCGTGACGCCGGGCTGCAGCTGGCCCTTGAAACGCACCAGCACGGACTCGGGCATGTCGAGCGGCATCACGCCGGTGGCGGCGCCGAAGGCCACGAGGCCGGAACCCGCGGGGAAGGAGATGCCGATGGGGAAGCGCGTGTGCGAATCGCCGCCCGTGCCCACGGTGTCAGGCAGCAGCAGGCGGTTGAGCCAGGAGTGAATCACGCCGTCGCCGGGACGCAGGGCCACGCCGCCGCGGTTGCTGATGAAGGCAGGCAGCTCGCGGTGGGTCTTGACGTCCACGGGCTTGGGGTAAGCGGCCGTGTGGCAGAAGGACTGCATGACCATGTCGGCCGAGAAACCCAGGCAGGCCAGGTCCTTCAGCTCGTCGCGGGTCATGGGGCCGGTGGTGTCCTGCGAACCCACGGTGGTCATGCGCGGCTCGCAGTAGGTGCCGGGGCGCACGCCCTGGCCTTCCGGCAGGCCGACGGCGCGGCCGACCATCTTCTGGGCCAGCGTGAAGCCGGCCGTGGAAGCAGCGGGCGCCTGGGGCAGGCGGAACACGGTGGAAGCGGCCAGGCCCAGGAATTCGCGGGCCTTGGCGGTCAGCGAGCGGCCGATGATCAGGTTGATGCGGCCGCCGGCGCGCACCTCATCCAGCAGCACATCGCTCTTGAGCGCGAACGAGGCCACTTCGGCGCCGTTCTTGAGCAGCTTGCCGTCGTAGGGCAGCACGTCGATCACATCGCCCATCTCGAGCTTGGAGACATCGACCTCGATGGGCAGCGAGCCGGAATCCTCTTGCGTGTTGAAGAAGATGGGGGCGATCTTGCCGCCCAGGGTCACGCCGCCGAAGCGCTTGTTCGGCACGAAGGGAATGTCTTCGCCCGTGGCCCAGATCACGCTGTTGGTGGCCGACTTGCGGCTGGAGCCCGTGCCCACCACGTCACCCACGTAGGCGACGATGTGGCCCTTCTTCTTGAGGTCGTCGATGAACTGCATCGGGCCGCGCTTGCCGTCTTCCTCGGGCTTGAAGGCCGCGTCGGGGCGGGTGTTCTTCAGCATGGCGAGGTAGTGCAGCGGGATGTCGGGGCGGCTCCATGCGTCGGGCGCGGGCGATAGGTCGTCGGTGTTGGTCTCGCCGGGCACCTTGAAGACGGTGACGGTGATCTTCCTCTCAACCTCGGGACGCGACGTGAACCACTCGGCATCGGCCCAGCTCTGAATCACTTCCCTGGCCTTGGCGTTGCCTGACTTGGCCTTGGTGGCGACGTCATTGAAGAAGTCAAACATCAGCAGGGTCTTCTTCAGGCCCTCGGCGGCCACGCCGGCGACTTCGGCATCGTCCAGCAGTTCGATCAGGGGGTGCACGTTGTAACCGCCGACCATGGTGCCCAGCAGTTCGGTGGCCTTGGCCCGGGAGATCAGGCCGACCTGGATGTCACCGTGCGCCACGGCCGCCAGAAAACTGGCCTTGACCTTGGCGGCATCGTCCACCCCCGGGGGCACGCGGTGGGTCAGCAGGTCCAGCAGAAACTCGGCTTCGCCAGCGGGCGGGCGTTTGATCAGCTCGATGAGCTCGGCCACTTGGCTTGCGTCCAGGGCCAACGGCGGGATGCCCAGCTTGGCGCGTTCGGCCACATGGTCACGGTAGGCTTGCAACATGATTTTTCTCTCCGGAGTGGTCTAGGTTTTCAAAGTGGGGACGATCGCCATCCGGCCGCACGCGCCCCGCCACATCGACGGTAGCGCCCATGGCCCGGATGACGGTCGCTGGGAATTACTTGGCGCTGGGCTTGCTGTCGAGCAGGCTAGGCGGCGGGTCTTTCTTGATGGCCTCGGCCACCGTCACCTGCTGTGGGCTCATGCATTCGTCGGCCATGCGCTGTCCGAGCTTCTGGTTCATGAGCATGGACTTGTTGGCGATCTGGATCCACACGGCACCGGCTTGCTGGTCCTCCAGGCGCACGGCGCTGGTGGCCGACACCACCGGCGACATGTGGTACTTGAAGCCCTTGCCGTGGACGTAGAAGCGGCCAGGCGATTGTGCGTCGGGCTCGACCTCGACGAACGCGCCAAGCTCACAGGCCATGCGACCCGTGTAGACGTTGTCGGCAATTGCCCGCTCATCGGGCGTGAGCGCGGCCTCGGCCGCGGAAATGCCCGCTGCCACCTGCATGGCGCCGCTATGCAGGCGCGTGCGGCTGCTGGTGGCCGATGCCTTGGCCACAACGGCGCTGTGAGCCTCGCCCTTGGCCCTGGCTTTGGAGGACTTGGCGCTGGCGGCCTTGGCACTGGTCTTGCTGGCGGCCTTCTTGGCCGTTGCGTGAGGAGCAGGCTTGTCAGTGGTCTGGGGCGTGGTCTGCGCCAGCGTCCATGCCGGGGCTGCCAATAGGAGGGCGGAAGCGATGAGGATCTTCATATAGGTTCCAACGAAATAAGGTGGTGAGGCTGCAGTGGCGGCAAGAATAGCTGCGTCAGTCCCCTGTATTGTCAGTCTTTGCAAACCAGGCCTGGGCCTGTGGCGGCAGCGTGCGACCGGTCTGGTGCGCACGCTCCAGCACCTGCCAGAAATAGCGGTAGCTGGCGCGGTCGTGCAATACGCCTTCTTCGCTGATGGGTGCCCAGTCGGCGTCGATGGCGGCAGAAATGATGCGGGCGGCGCGGGTGATCTCGGCATCGGCGGGCGCAAAGGCCGCAAGGATGGGGCGGATCTGCGCCGGGTGGATGCTCCACATGCGGGTGTAGCCGAACTCGCGGGCAGCGCGCGCGGCCGCGGCCTGCATGGCGCTGCCGTCGCTGAATTCGGTGACCACGCAGTGCGACGGCACCTTGCCGTTGGCATGGCAGGCGGCGGCGATCTCCAGCTTGGCGCGCACCACGAGGGGGTGCTCGAACTGCCCCGCGGACGTCATGCCCGAGGCGGGTATGGCGCCGCCATGGGCGGAGACAAAGTCCATCAGGCCAAAGCTCAGGCTCTGGATGCGCGGATGCGCGGCGATGTCGAACGCACGGTGCACGGCGGCGGGCGACTCGATCAGCGCATGCAGCGGCACCTGCTCGGCGCCGGCGGCGACCAGGGCGCGCTCGGCCAGCAGCACGTCGTCCACCGACTCCACCTTGGGCAGCATGATGTGGGACAGCCGCGGGCCCGCCTGGGCGGCGATGATGGCCATGTCCTGCGCGAACGCCGGGTGGTCCACGGTATGCACGCGCGCGGCCACACGGGCGTCGGGGGCGGCCTGGGTGGCGAGCGTTGCCACCAGCTCGGCATGCTCACGTTCACGGCCCACGGGGGCGCCGTCCTCGCAATCGAGCGTGACGTCGAATACGCAGTGGCCAAATTCAGCCGTCATCTCGGCCTGTAGTTGCAGGCTTTTGCGCATGCGCACCTCAACGCCACTGTAGTGGTCGCACACGGGAATGCGCTGGACGCTGGCCTGGGCACCAAGCAGTACCTGGGCGGGGTGAGCGGCGGGGGATACGGTCATGGCTGGCGTTGGGCAACGATGAAAAGCCGCGGGAAAGCCAGCAGCCGACGGCCGTCGGCACGTAGGCCATAGGCGGCATCCACTCGCCGCTCGTATTCGGCCAGGAATTCGCCCTGCAGCTCGGGAGGAAGCCCCTCCACGAAGGGCTTAAGCCCCGTGCCTCGCAGCCACTGCACGATGGCGCCGGCCGAGTCCATCGGGTGCTGATAAACGGTGTGCCAGACGTCGACCAAGGCGGCGCGGGCCTCGGGTGCGGCCAACAGGTCGTAGTAGCGGCCTATGGGCAGGATGCCGGTGCGCACGCGCGCCGCATCGCCGATATGGCGGACGAACTGCGGCAGGCCCGCCACCTCGCGCATCAGGCGGTGCGAAGGCTCTTCGAGGTTGTCGGGCATCTGGACCGCCAGTACGCCGCCCGGCGCCAGCTGCGCAAACAGGCGCGGCAGCAGCGTCTCGTGCGCGCCCACCCATTGCAGGGCGGCGTTGGCGAAAACCAGGTCGGGGGCATCGCCCGCGTCGGGCGACCATGCCGAGATGTCGGCCAGCGCAAACCGCGCTTGCGGCAACTGCTGGCGCGCAGTGGACAGCATGGCCTGGGAGTTGTCGATGCCGGTGATTTGCGCCTTTGGAAAGCGTTCAGCCAGCAGCTCGGTGGAATTGCCCGGCCCGCAGCCCAGGTCCACCACATGGCGGGCATGGGCCAGCGGCACGCGCGCCAGCAGATCGGCTGCGGGGCGCGTACGCTCATTGGCGAAGCGCAGGTAAAGCGCGGGGTTCCAGTCGAGCATGGGCGGGCCGGATTACAGCAGGTGCTTGACGCCGTCCTGCTCACCCTGCAGCTCGGCCAGGGTCTTGTTGATGCATTCCTGGCTGAAGGCGTCGATCGGCAGGTCCTTGACGATGGTGTACTTGCCGCCCTCGCAGGTCACGGGGTAGCCGAACATCACATCCTTGGGAATGCCGTATTCGCCGTTGGACGGGATGCCCATGGTGACCCACTTGCCGTTGGTGCCGAGGGCCCAGTCGCGCATGTGGTCGATGGCGGCGTTGGCGGCCGAGGCAGCCGAGGACAGGCCACGTGCGGCGATGATGGCCGCGCCGCGCTTGCCCACCGTGGGCAGGAACACGTTGGCGTTCCAGTCGTGGTCGTTGATGGTGTCCTTGACCGATTTGCCGTTCACGGTGGCGAAACGGTAGTCGGCGTACATGGTGGGCGAGTGGTTGCCCCACACGGCCAGTTTCTCGATGTCACCCACGGCCACACCCATCTTGGCGGCGATTTGCGAGGCAGCGCGGTTGTGGTCCAGGCGCAGCATGGCGGTGAAGTTCTCGCGCGGCAGGCTGGGCGCGCTCTTCATGGCGATGTAGGCGTTGGTGTTGGCGGGGTTGCCGACCACCAGCACCTTCACATTGCGGCTGGCCACGGCATTGAGCGCCTTGCCCTGGGCCGTGAAGATCTGGGCGTTGGCGGCCAGCAGGTCGGCACGCTCCATGCCTGGGCCACGCGGACGGGCGCCGACCAGCAGGGCGTAGTCCGTGTCCTTGAACGCGGTCATGGGATCGCTGTGCGCCTCGATGCCGGCGAGCAGCGGGAAGGCGCAGTCTTCCAGTTCCATGATCACGCCCTTGAGCGCGTTCTGGGCCTTCTCGTCGGGGATTTCTAGCAGCTGCAGGATGACGGGCTGGTCCCTGCCCAGCATTTCGCCGGAGGCAATGCGGAACAGCAGGGCGTAGCCGATTTGACCGGCGGCGCCGGTAACTGCGACGCGTACGGGTTTCTTGCTCATGGGAAAACTCCAGAAGGAAGTGACAAAAATGGGGTTAGTGCAAGGCAGCACCAGAGCCGGTCATCAGCAGCCCGCGCCCCGCAGAACAGGCGTGGAGTTTACTGCCGATTCATGCACAGGGTCAATTTGTCTTATGTCTTATATAAGATATGATCAACCGCAACAGCACAGCCAGCCATCCCATGCCGTCTTCCGTCCCGCTCATCACCGAAGAACCGTCCGCCGTGAGCGGCGGCGTGGGCACGACCACGCCGGCCTTCAGTCCGCTGTACCAGCAGATCAAGGGACTCATACTGCACAGCCTGCAGCACGGCGAGTGGAAACCCGGCGAGGCCATTCCGAGCGAAATCGAACTCGCGGGTCGCTTTCGCGTGAGCCAGGGCACCGTGCGCAAGGCCATCGACGAGCTGGCCGCCGAAAACCTCGTCACGCGGCGCCAGGGCAAGGGCACCTTCGTCGCCACCCATGCCGAACGCCAGGTGCAATACCGCTTCCTCAAGCTGCTGCCCGACCAGGGAGACGCCAGCGTGGAAGGCCCTGCCCAACGCACGATTCTGGAATGCCGCCGGGCACGGGCGAGCGCGGAGATCGCGCGCATACTCGCTTTACGCGCGGGCGACCCGGTGATTCAGGCCCGGAGAATCCTCTCGTTCACGGGCGTGCCCACCATCCTGGAAGACATCTGGCTGCCCGGCCAGGCATTCAAGGGCCTCACGGCCGAACAGATGGCGCACTACCAGGGCCCCACCTATGCCATGTTCGAGATCGATTTTGGCGTGCGCATGGTGCGCGCCGAGGAAAAGATACGCGCCGTGCTGCCCGACGAGACCCAGGCGCAGTGGCTCAGCGTCACGCCCGACACGCCGCTGCTGAGCGTGGAACGCCTGGCCTACACCTATAACGATGTCCCGATGGAACTGCGCCGGGGCCTGTACCGAACCGACACACATCATTATTACAACGAGCTGAATTGACTCAGAACTGATGCAGCGCAGCCGCACCGCTGCGCAAAGCGGGTCAGAATACGCAGTTGCCGCAACAGCGGCATGGTGCATTGCAATAGAATTTTGGGCTGTCCGCACTCAGACGATTACAACGCAGTTACATCCACGAAAGGCCCCACCATGACAGAGATCGCCAAAAAACGGCCGCAGTACCGCAACCTGAACCTGTTCACCGACATCAGAACCTACCGCCTGCCCCTGGCCGGCATGGTTTCCATCCTGCACCGTGTCAGCGGCATGCTGCTGTTCATACTGCTGCCCTTCATCATCTGGTTGTTCGACAAATCGGTGTCCTCCGAGATTTCGTTCGGCAGCTTCACAGCGGCCTTCACGGCCGGACTCGGCTTCCTTCCCGGATGGTTCATCAAGCTCGTCGTGCTGGTGCTGATCTGGGCCTATCTGCACCACCTGGCTGCCGGCGTGCGCCATCTGGTGCTGGACGTGACGCACAGGACGACCAAGGACTTCGGCCGCCAGTCCGCCGTGGCCACGCTGGTGTTCAGCATTGTGCTGACGCTGATTCTGGGCGCCAAGCTGTTTGGCCTGTACTGACTTGACAATCCAAGGAGAAAAAGCAATGTCTGCAACCTACGGCTACAAGCGCACCGTCGTTGGCGCCCACTATGGCTGGCGCGACTTTCTTGTTCAACGTATCACCGCCGTGCTGATCGGCGTATTCACCCTGCTGGTGCTGTGCAAGCTGCTGTTCACCTCGGGGCCCATCGGCTATGACGCCTGGTCTGGCATCTTCTCCTCGCAATGGATGAAGGCGCTCACGTTCTCGGTCATCGTCGCACTGATCTGGCACGCCTGGGTGGGCGTGTGCAGCATTTGGTACGACTATGCCAAGCCGGCCGGCCTGCGCCTTGCGCTTCAGGCCCTGTCGGCCATCTGGCTGGTCAGTTGCGGTGGTTGGGCCGTGCAGGTGCTGTGGCGCCTGTAAACCATCGCACCGTCCCTTGCCTCCCCTTTAGCACCCTATTCCCACGACCATGAGTTACACCAAAAAAGACATTGCCGTCCGCAAATTCGATGTCGTCATCGTCGGCGCCGGCGGCTCCGGTATGCGCGCCTCGCTCGAACTGTCTCGCGCCGGCCTGTCCGTCGCCTGCCTGTCCAAGGTCTTCCCCACCCGCTCGCACACCGTGGCCGCCCAGGGCGGCGTGTCGGCGTCGCTCGGCAACATGAGCGAAGACAACTGGCACTACCACTTCTACGACACCATCAAGGGCGGCGACTGGCTGTCTGACCAGGATGCCGTCGAATTCATGTGCCGCGAGGCGCCCAACGTCGTGATCGAACTGGAGCACTTCGGCATGCCGTTCGACCGCAACGCCGACGGCACCATCTACCAGCGCCCCTTCGGCGGCCACACGGCCAACTACGGCGAAAAGCCCGTGCAGCGCGCCTGCGCCGCGGCCGACCGTACCGGCCATGCCATGCTGCACACGCTGTACCAGAAGAACGTCGAATCCAAGACCAACTTCTTCGTCGAATGGATGGCTCTGGACCTGATCCGCAACGCCGATGGCGACGTGGTCGGCGTCACGGCACTGGAACTCGAAACCGGCGATCTGTACGAGCTGCACGCCAAGGCCGTGCTGCTGGCCACGGGTGGCGCGGGCCGCATCTTTGCCGCATCCACCAATGCCTTCATCAACACCGGCGA
>JAFECU010000183.1 GCA_018242005.1 Pseudomonadota bacterium
CCGTGATGGTCGGCGGGCTCATCTCCGCCAAGCAGCCTGCACAACTTCAGAAGGCAACGCCGCTGGCACGTCTGCTCACCGAAGATCAACTGTTCGTGCTGCCCGCCGACTCCCCGCTGAAGTCGATGCAGGATGTCATTGCGCAATTGAGAAAGGACCCGGGCAGCGTCAAATGGGGCGGCGGCTCGCGCGGCTCGACCGAGCACATTGCCGCGGCGATGCTTGCGCAGGAAGTGGGCGTTGACCCAGCGAAGATCAACTACGTGGCGTTCCGTGGGGGCGGCGAGGCGGTCTCGGCCATCCTGGGCGGCAACGTCACCGTCGGTGCCAGCGCCTACACCGAGTTCGGCGAGTACCTCAATAGCGGCAAGATGCGCGCGATCGCGGTGACTTCGGCCGAGCGGCTCAAGGAGGTCGACGCGCCGACGCTCAAGGAGCTGGGCATCAACGTTGTCATCAGCAACTGGCGAGGTGTCTATGGCGCACCAGGCATCACGCTCGAACAGCGCAAGGCGCTCACCGACAGCATCGTTAAGGCGACGAACACCAAGGCTTGGCAGCAGGCTGTCGAGCAGAAGATGTGGACGCCGGCGCCCATGACTGGCGATGCCTTTACCAAATTCGTCGACGGCGAGTTTTCCCGCCTGCAGACCATCATGACCAAGGCGGGGATGGTCGGGGCGTGAGATGACGAAGACACTGTTGCATTGGATCGCACTCGCCTTGGCTGCCTGCGCTTCTGCTGGAGGTGCCATTGCCCAGGTGCCGGTTGGCTATCCGGTGGACTACGCCAGGGCCGTCGAAGCCGCGCGCAAGGAAGGCAAGGTGGTCGTCTACAGCGTGCTTGGCAACAAGGCCGCGGCACCGCTCGTCGAAGACTTCAAGGCGCTGTATCCCGGCATTGAGGTCGAGTACGACGGCAACAGCGGCTCCAGCGAAATTACAGAGCGCTTTCTTGGCGAGCTCAAGGCGGGCAAGCCATCGGCCGATGTCATGTGGAGCTCGGCGATGGATCTGCAGATGATGCTGGTGCGTGACGGCTACGCCGCTAGGTACGCATCGCCGGAGGCCCCGCGTCTGCCCGCGTGGGCGCGCTGGCGCGACCAGGCCTGGGGCACGACCTTCGAGCCGGTGGTTTTCGTCTACAACAAGACCCAGGTCGCGGAGGACGAAGTCCCACGCGATCGTGCTGCCTTCACCAAGCTGCTCGCCGAGCGTAGCGAAAAATTTGCCGGAAAGGTCGCGATGTTTGACATTTCCAAGTCCGGGGTCGGCTACCTGTTCGCCGTGCAGGATGAGGCGCAGGGGCAGTTGCCTGGGTTACTGCAGGCACTCGGCCGCGCCCGCGTTCAGGAGAGCGGCGGCACCGGCGAGATGCTGTCCAAGGTAAACGCCGGCGAGTACCTGCTTGGCTACAACATCATGGGCGCCTACGCGCTCGTGCGCAGCAGGAAGGAACTGCCGTCGCTCGGTGTCGTGCTGCCCCTGGACTACACGCTGGTCCTCTCGCGCGTGATGTTCATTAGCAAGCATGCCAAGCACCCGAATGCGGCGAGGCTGTGGGCCGACTACCTGCTGTCGCAGCGTGGGCAGAAGGTCATCGGCGACGCGATCGGGTTGTTCTCCGTCCGCGACGACGTCGATGCCAAGTACACCGCAACCAAGCTGCGCGATCGCATCGGCGCCGCCGCGCGGCCGATTCCGATTGACCCAAAGATCGCAGCCGCGCTCGATGAGAAATGGCAGCGTGCCTTCATTGCGCGCTGGAAAGGCGCGTTGGCGGCGGCCACGCGTTGAGGCTCGATCACAAGAACACGATACTCAGGAGACAGTGATGAGAAGCACGAAGAGGGCACTGGCATTGGCGGTTCTTGCCGCATTCCCACTGGCACGGGCGCAGAGCGGCGCTGCGCCCGCATTGCAAGCGGCCGGCGCTCAACAGGAAACGCCAGGTGCATTGGCGCAAACGGAAGTCGCGCAGGTCTCACCCGCGAACGGGTTGTCCAGCGGGGCTCCCAATATTGGGTCTTTGGCAAACCCCAGCGAAGCCGCGGATGCCGGTTCCCTGCCCATGACGAAAAGCGTCGTCTCCAGCGATGAAATGGAAGGCGCCCAAGACGGCTATGCCGATGCGGTCAAGAACGTGGCGGGTGTCACCAGCAACAACTCTCGCGGCAGCGCCAATGACAGCATCAAGATTCGCGGCATTCAGCTCAACCTGTTCACCAGCTATCGCCTCAATGGCGGTCTGCCGATTGCGGGCGTTAGCTCTTCGCCGACCGAGAACAAGGAGCGCATCGAAACGCTCAAAGGCGCCAATGCCCTGATGTTCGGCATCGCGAGTCCTGGCGGCATCGTC
>JAFECU010000184.1 GCA_018242005.1 Pseudomonadota bacterium
GGCATGGCGCCGTCTATCCACGCGGAGATCTGCACAGCGCGCCCGCGCAGGATGTCGCGCCCGAAGCCCGGCGGAATCTCGATGGCCAGCGACAGCTCGCCGCTGCGCATGCGGCGGTCGAGGTCGGCCTCGTCCCGAATGGCGGGGCGTTCGATGAAGTAGCGCGAGCCCGCCAGGTTGAGCGCGTAGTTCTGGCTCGCCTCGGTGCGGTCGCGGTCGAGCACGGCGTATTTCAGGTTCTCCACGTCCAGCGTGATGCCGTAGCCGATCACGAACATCAGCACCAGCGAGCCCAGCAGCGCCATCGCGGCGCGCACCGGGTCGCGCTGCAGCTCCAGCGTCTCGCGCCACAGGTAGCTGAACAGACGCTGCAGGCTAAAGGGTGAGCGGTGCCCGGGCGCGGCGGGGGCCGGCGCTGTGCTGGCCGGCGCTGTGCTGGCCGGTGCCTCGTCTGCCGCGGGGGCGTCCCCGCCGGCTTCGACCAGGTAGCCGATGAAGGCCTCTTCCAGCGTGGCCGCGCCGCGCTTGGCAATGAGTGCGGCAGGACGGTCGCTGTCGAGCACCCGCCCGGCGTGCATCATGGACATGCGGTCGCAGCGCGCAGCCTCGTTCATGAAGTGGGTCGAGATGAAGATGGTCACCCGGTCGCGGCGCGACAGGTCGGCCAGCAGCTGCCAGAAGCGGTCGCGCGCGATCGGATCCACGCCCGAAGTCGGCTCATCCAGGATCAAGAGCTCGGGCTGGTGCACCATGGCCACGGCCAGCGACAGGCGCTGGCGCACGCCCAGCGGCAGGCTCTCGGGCAGCGCGTCCAGCGCGTCCTGCAGGTCAAAGCGCTCGACCATGGCCTGCACGCGCGCGGCCTGCTGGTCGGCCGGCACATGAAACAGCTGCGCGTGCAGCACCAGGTTCTGGCGCACGGTGAGCTCGCCATACAGCGAGAACGCCTGCGACATATAGCCCACGCGCCGGCGCGTGTCGATGTCGTGCGGATCGACCGCCCTGCCGAACAGCGAGGCTCGCCCTTCGCTGGCGGGCAGCAGGCCGGTGAGCATCTTCATGGTGGTCGACTTGCCGCAGCCGTTGGAGCCCAGAAAGCCAAAAATCTCGCCCCGGCGGATGCGGAAGTTCACGTGGTCAACGGCCGTGAAGTCGCCAAAGCGCATCGTCAGGCCCTGGGCCTCGATGGCCACGTCCGCGTCGTCCACCTGCAGCGGCGGTATCACCACCGCCTGGTGGCCACGCTTTTTTTCCTCGGGCATGAGGGCGATGAAGGCCTCCTCGAGCGAGTCGCAACCGGTGCGCGCCAGCAGCTCCTGCGGCGCGCCGGTGGCCAGCACCTGGCCCTCGTCCATGGCCACCAGCCAGTGAAAGCGCTGCGCCTCGTCCATGTAGGCCGTGGCCACCATCACGCTCATGCCGGGGCGCTGGCGGCGGATGCGCTCGATCAGGTCCCAGAACTGCGCGCGCGCCAGCGGATCGACGCCGGTGGTGGGCTCGTCCAGGATGAGCAGATCGGGGTCGTGGATCAGCGCGCAGCACAGGCCGAGCTTTTGCTTCATGCCGCCCGAGAGCTTGCCCGCGGGGCGCTGCAAGAAGGAGTGCAGGCCGGTGGAGCGTGTCAGCTCGTCGATGCGCCGGCGCCGCTCCGCGGCCCCATGCCCGAACAGGCGCGCGAAGAACTGCAGGTTCTCCTCGACCGACAGCGTGGGATAGAGGTTCTTGCCCAGGCCCTGCGGCATGTAGGCGATGCGCGGGCAGACGGCGTCGCGGTGCGCCTTGCTCGCCATGTCGCCGCCGAGCACCTGCACGCTGCCGGCCTGCACGGCGCGTGCGCCGGCGATCAGCGACAGCAGGCTGGACTTGCCCACGCCGTCGGGGCCGATCAGGCCGACCATGCAGCCGGCCGGCACGTCCAGCGTGACGCCGGCCAGCGCCTGCGTCTTGCCGTAGTGCTGGCGCACATCCTGCAGGCGGACGACGGGCTCGCTCTGCGTCATGGCTGCACGACGTTGGCCAGGTTGGCGGGCCAGGGCTGCTGGGCGTCAAGCCGTACCCAGGCGACACCGGGCAGGCCGGTCTTGACCTGCTCCAGGTGCTTGGCGAGCAGTGCACGGTCGATGCGCGCCTTGACGCGGAACATGAGCTTTTGCCGCTCGCTGGCGGTCTCCACCGTCTTGGGCGTGAACTGCGCCGTGCTGGCGACGAAGCTGACCTGCGCCGGAATCACGTATTGCGGCGCGGCGTCGAGCACGATGCGCACCTCGGAGCCGAGCGCCACCCGGCCGGCCACGGTCTCGGGCAGGAAGAAGGTCATGTAGACGTCCGACAGGTCGACGAGGTTGAGCACCTTGCCGCCCGCGCCCAGCACCTCGCCGGGCTGGGCGACGAGGAACTGCACACGCCCGTCGCGCGGCGCGACGAGCTGCGCGTCCTGCAGCTCGGCGTCGATGCGCGCCACCGTGGCCACGGCCGCGTCCACCGAGGAGACGGCGCCCGTGGCCTGTGCCTTGGCCGCAGCCACTGCGGCTTGCGCCGCGGCCACCTGCGCCTTGGCGGCATCGAGCGCCGCCTGCTGGCCGCGCACGCGGGCGCGGTCGTCGTCGAGCTCCTGGCTGGAGGAGGCGCCTTCCTTCTCCAGCGTGGTCGAGCGCGCCAGGCGGCGCTGGCCGGCGTCGAGCTCGGCGGCGCGCGCGGCCACCTGGGCCTCGGCGGCGCGCACATCGCTTTCGCGCAGCGCCACCTGGGCGCGTGCGGTATCCACGCCGTTTTTGGCCTGGGCCTGGCGCGCGGCGGCCTCGGCGCGCTGCGCCTGCAGGCTGCTGATGTCCATGCGCGCCAGGGGCTGCCCGGCTTTGACGAACGCGCCCTCATCGACCAGGAGGGCCTGCACGCGGCCGGGCAGCTTGGTGGCCACGTCGACCTCGGTGGCCTCGATGCGGCCGTTGCCGCTGATGAAGCCTTCGCCCGGGCCGTTGTCACGGTGGCCCATCCAGTAGTAGCCGGCACCGGCCAGCGCCAGTGCAATGGCGGCGGGGATCCATTTCTTGACGGTCGGGTTCATGGTGTAGCGCTCGTGTTCTTGGTGTGGGAAGGGTTGTCCAGGGCGGGCGTACCGGCGCCGCCGCCCAGCGCGGCGTACAGCGCCACGCGGCTCGAAAGCAGGGCGCGCCGCATCTGCGTGAGCTGCTGCTCGGTGGCCAGCAGGTCGCGCTCGGCATCGAGCACCTCGAAGAAGCGCGCGGCGCCGTTGTCATAGCGCAGGCGCGACAGGCGCGCGCGCTCGGCCTGGGTGGCGCGCATGTCGGCAAGCACCTGCACCTGCTGCGCCAGGCCCTGCTGCGCGGTCAGCGCGTCGGACACGTCGCGGAACGCGCCCTGGATGGCCTTCTCGTATTGCGCGACGGCGGCGTCGCGCCGCACCTCGGACAGGTTCAGGTTGTTTTTCAGCTTGCCGGCCGTGAACAGTGGCACGCTGATGCTGGGCTGGAACAGCCAGCCGCCGGTGCCGCTGCCAAACAGGTCGCCCAGCTCGCTGCTGCCGGTGCCGGCCATGGCCGTGAGCGCAATGCGCGGCAGAAAGGCCGCGCGCGCCGCGCCGATCTGCGCATGGGCCGCGCGCAGCTGCTGCTCCGCGGCCTGGATGTCGGGGCGGCGTGTGAGCAGGTCGGACGGCAGGCCCGCGGGCAGGGGGCGCAGCACGTCGGCCGCGGGCAGGCGGGCGCCGGCGGCCACCGGCGTGGGCGCGCCCACGATCAGGTCCAGCGCGTGCTGCTGCGTGGCGCGCTGCTGCTCGAGCTGCGCAACCAGCGCCTGGGCCTGCTGGTGCAGCACGCGCATCTGTGTCAGGTCCAGGCGCGAGGTGGCGCCCACGTCGACGCGGCGGCCGAAGATGCGCAGCGATTCACTGCGGTTGTCCAGCGCGCGCCGCGCCAGGGCCAGGCGCTCATCGGTTTCACACAGGGCCAGCCATGCGCTGGCCGTTTGCGCCAAGAGGCTGACCTCGGCGCCCTGCCGAGCCCAGGCGGCGGCAAAGTACTGGCGCAGCGCCGCATCGCTCAGGTTGCGCACACGCCCCCACAGATCGAGCTCCCAGCTGCTGATGCCGACAGAGGCGCTGTAGCTGGTGAGCGTGCTCGGCACCATGGCGGCCACCGAGGGCGGCAGGCCCACTCCCAGGTTGTCTGGAACGCCGATGCGCGTCATGCCGGCGCTGGCGCCCACGCTGGGCAACAGGTCGGCGCGCTGGATGCCATAGGCGGCGCGGGCCTCGGCCACGCGCAGCGTGGCCAGGCGCAGGTCGCGGTTGTTCGCCAGCGCCTGCTCCATCACGGCCTGCAGCGCGGGGTCGGTGAAATAGTCGCGCCAGGCGGGAAGTGCGGCCTGGGTGCTGCCGGCCTGGGCCGCCTCGGCATATTGCGGTGGCACGGGCATGGCCGGGGCCTCGTAGCGTGGCGCGAGTGAGGTGCAGCCCGCCAGCAGCAGCGCGGCCGCGGCTGCGCCAAGCCGCGGGCAGCGGGAAGAGGAGGTGTTGGCATCCATGTTGTGGCTCAACCCATGATGTGTACGCCCGCGTCCACGTACAGCGTGCTGCCGGTCATGGAGCGCGCGGCGTCGCTGGCCAGGAAGGTGCACAGCGCGCCCACGTCGGCGATGTCCACCAGACGCCCCAGGGGCGCACGCTGCACGGCGTCGGCCATGAGGCGGTCGAACTGCGCGATGCCCGACGCGGCGCGCGTGGCGAGCGGCCCGGGCGATACGGCGTTCACGCGGATGCCCTTGGGGCCCAGCTCGGTGGCCATGTAACGCACGCTCGACTCCAGTGCCGCCTTGACCGGGCCCATGAGTCCGTAGTTGTCGATGACCTCATCGGCGCCCAGATAGCTCATGGTCATCAGGCTGCCGCCCTGCTGCATCAGGGGCTCGGCCAGGCGCGCCATGCGCAGGAAGGAGTGGCAGGAGATGTCCATGGCGCGTGCAAAGCCCTCGCGCGAGCAGTCGATCACGCGGCCATGCAGGTCGGCGGCTGGCGCAAACGCGATGGAGTGCAGCACGAAGTCGAGCCGTCCCCATTGCGCACGGATGGCGTCGAACACTGCCTCCAGCTGGCCAGGCTGCTCCACGTCCAGCGGCATCTGGATGCCGGCCTCCAGCCGCTCGGCGAGCGGCTGCACATGGGGCCTGGCCTTGTCGTTGAGCCAGGTGATGGCGAGGTCTGCGCCGGTGGCGTTAAAGGCGCGCGCGCAGCCCCAGGCGATGCTTTGTTCGTTGGCAATGCCGACCACCAGGCCCTTCTTGCCTTGCAGGATTGCAGTCATCGTCATTTCTCCAGCACGTACTCACCCGGCGCGTCGGCGAGCGCCTTGTAGCCGCGTGCGCCCATGTGCGGCGGTGCCACGGGCTTGCCCGAGCGCGCCTTGAGCCATTCCTGCCAGGCGGGCCACCAGGAGCCCTCCACCGTGGGCGCGGCGGCCAGCCAGTCGTCGGGCGCCATGTAGTTGCCGCCCGCGGGCCGCGTGCGGATCTGGTAGCGGCGCCGCGGGTTGCCCGGTGGATTGACGATGCCGGCGTTGTGCCCGCCGCTGGTCAGCGCAAAGGTGATTTCGGTGGTCGTCAGGTGGTGCAGCTTGTGCACCGAGCGCCAGGGCGCCACATGGTCGGTGAGCGTGCCGACCATGAAGATGGGCAGCGTGACGTCGCTCAGCGACACGGGCTTGCCGCCCACGGGGTAGCGGCCACCGCTCAGGTCGTTGTTCAGGAACAGGCGGCGCAGGTATTGCGAGTGCATCCTGGCCGGCATGCGCGTGGCGTCGGCGTTCCAGGCCATGAGGTCGTTCATGGGCGCGCGTTCGCCCAGCAGGTATTCATTGACCACGCGCGACCACAGCAGGTCGTAGGAGCGCAGCATCTGGAAGGCGCCCGCCATCTGACCGGCCTTGAGGTAGCCGTTCTGCGCCATCTGCGCCTCCAGCAGGCTGACCTGGCTTTCGTCGATGAACAGGGCCAGCTCGCCGGGCTCGGAAAAGTCCGTCTGCGCGGCAAACAGCGTCATCGAGGCCAGGCGCTCGTCGCCATCGCGCGCCATGGCGGCCGCGGCAATGGTCAGCAGCGTGCCGCCCAGGCAGTAGCCGGTGGCGTGCACCTTGCGCTTGGGGACGATGGCAGAGACGGCATCGAGCGCGGCGTGAAAGCCCAGCTGCAGGTAGTCGTCCATGCCCAGGTTGCGGTCTTCGTAGCCCGGGTTCTTCCACGAGATGCAGAACACCGTGTGGCCCTGGCCCACCAGGTAGCGGATCAGCGAATTCTCCGGCGACAGGTCCAGGATGTAGTACTTCATGATCCAGGCCGGCACGATCAGGATGGGCTCGGGGTGCACGGCCTCGGTCGTGGGCGAATACTGGATCAGCTCCATCAGGCGGTTTTGCAGCACCACCTTGCCGGGCGTGATGCCCACGTTGCGGCCGACCACGAAGTCCTCCGTGCCTGCGGGCGCTTTGCCCGCGGCCAGGCGCTGCAGGTCGTCGGCGGCGTTGAGCGCGCCGCGCAGCAGGTTGGCGCCGCCCTGCTGCAGCGTGCGCTGCAGCACCACGGGGTTGGTGGCCAGCTGGTTGCCGGGCGAGAACATGTCCAGCAGCTGACGCGCCGCGAAGGCGACCACGTTTTCATGGTGCTTGTCCACGCCCGTCACGCCGTGCGTGGCGGCGTCCCACCATTGCTCGGTCAGCAGGAAGGACTGGTGCAGGTAGTTGAACGGCCAATGCTGCCATTCGGGGGCGGCAAAGCGCCTGTCCTGGCTTGGGGGCTTCACGCCATGGCGTGTTTGGCGGTCGGGCCCGGCACCCATGCGTTCGAAGGTGTAGGAGGCCAGTTCCTGCGCCTGTCGCGCGGCCAGGTGGGACAGATCCATCTGCTTGCCGGGCGACGTCGCCAGGTGCATCGTCCAGTCGCTGGCGGCCTGCAGCAGCGAGGCCGGGGAGAGCGAGGAAAAGCGCCGCGCCAGTGCGGCATGGAACAGCGAATCAATCCGCTCGGCCAGCGGCGTTGAAGCGAAAGGGGCGTCGGGCATGGGGCGGCTCCTGGGTGCTAGGGGAAATCCCTGGTGACTTTAAGCGCACTATGCAGGTGTCGTTTGATGTAAATCAAATGGAGGGCGATTAACGACCGACTGGTCGGTAGTTATCGCGGCCACAATAGCAAGCCAGCGAGGACGAGAACCCATGCCGTCACCCCATGCACCCCTACCTGAAGCCGCCGCTCCGGCGGGGCGGCGACGCCTGACGCCACAGGTGCGCATGGCGCAGATCCTGGATGCGGCGCTGGCGGAGTTTTCCGAACGCGGCTACGCCGCCACGACCATGGACGACATCGCGCGCCGCAGCGGCCTGTCAAAGGGCGGGCTGTACGCGCATTTCGCCAGCAAGGACGCGATCTTCGAGGCCATGCTCCACCGCGCGCTGGCACCGCCCGAGTGGCAGGAATCCCCGGCGCCGCCGGTGCATGCGGACACACGCACCTTTGCGCGGTGGCTGGTGGATCGGCTCTACGCCGGGCTGCTGCATCGGCCTGACGCGGTGGTCACGCTGCGCCTGCTGGCGGCCGAGCGCGGCCGGGTCAAGGAGCTGCTGGACCTGTGGGAGCGCAATGTGGTGCTGCCCAATGTGGCCATGCTCGGGGATCTGCTGCGCGCCCATGTGGCGCACCATGGCCTGCCCGATGGCGTCCTTGTGCGCGAGCCCTGGCTGGTCGTGTCGCTCGTGACGCATGTGCTGCTGACGCAAATGATCCTGGGGCGCGAGCCCGCCGTGGGGCTGGAGCACATGCGCGAAAGCCATGTCGCGCTGATGTGCGAGCTGCTCGACCCGCGTGCGCGCCTGGCTCAGGCGAAGTGATCGAACGAGGCGTAGCGCCGCTCCACGGGCCGCCCCTCGGCGTCCATCAGCCGCAGGCCGGCCTGGCTCTGCACCACGCCGATGCGCGTCACGGGCGTGTCGCTGGCGCGCGCGGCCGCCAGGACGGCCGGCCTGTGTGCGGGCGGGGCGGTGAAGACCAGCTCATAGTCGTCGCCGCCGGCGAGCGTGCATTGCTGCAGATAATCTGAACAAAATAGGCCTGAATCGCTTTCCTGAAAAGCGCTGGCAGCTATCAAATCAGTAGTTTCCGAAAGGTCGATGCAAGCCCCCACGCCCGAGGCGCGCAGGATATGCCCCAGGTCGCCCAGCAGCCCGTCGCTCACATCCAGCGCGCTGCTGGCCACGCCGAGCAGCCGCAGGCCCAGCGCCACGCGCGGCGTGGGGCGTTCCAGGCGCTGGCGCGCGGCGGCCAGCAGCGCGGGGGGCAGGGCGGTGGCCGGGCCATGGCCCCGCAGGGCATCGAGCGCCAGGCGCGCGTCGCCCACCGTGCCGCTGACCCAGATGTCCTCGCCCGCGCGTGCGCCGCTGCGCAAGAGGGCTTGGCCCGTGGGCACTTCGCCGAAGATGGTGATGCAGATGTTGAGCGGCCCGGCGGTGGTGTCGCCGCCGATGAGCTCGCAGCCGTGCGCATCGGCCAGCGCCAGCAGGCCGCGCGCAAAGCCGGCGAGCCAGGGTTCGTCGATCCGCGGCAGCGCCAGCGCCAGCGTGAAGGCCAGCGGCCGCGCGCCGCAGGCGGCCAGGTCCGACAGGTTGACGGCCAGCGCCTTGTGGCCCAGGGCCTCGGGGTCCACGTCGGCGAAGAAATGCCGGCCCTCGACCAGCATGTCCGAGGACACGGCCAGCTGCATGCCCGGCGCGGGCGCGAGCAGCGCGCAGTCGTCGCCCACGCCCAGGGCGGCGCGGCGCACGGGGCGCGTGAAATAGCGTGCGATGAGGTCGAACTCGCCCATGCCGCATTCCTTTACGCCGCCTGGCCGCGAAAGCGCAGCGCCGCCTGGCGGCTGACCTCGGCCAGCAGCTGCTCCTCGCGCATACGCTCGCGCAGCCAGCGCGCGTCGTTCTGGCTGGCGGCCGTTTCGCCACGCAGTATGTGCAGCGCGCCCGAGGCGCCATGGCTGCCTGCGTGGCGCGCGATATGGTCCAGGGTCTGCAGGACATGCTCGCGCAGCGGCATGTGCTCGCCCGTGGCCGGGTCCACGTAGACCGCGTCCAGCCCGAAGCGGCAGGCCTGGAAGCGGTTGTAGGTGTAGACGAGGTAGTCGTCCTCCTGCGGCGTGAAGGGCTGCTCGGCCAGGAACCAGGCGGCCAGCGACTGCACGAAGCCGGCCAGCGCGGCGGCGCGTTCTATGGTCAGCGGCGTGTCGAACACGCGGATCTCGATGGTGCCGTACTCGGGTTTGGGGCGTATGTCCCAGTAGAAGTCCTTCATGCTCTTGACGACGCCGGTGCGCGTCATCTTCTCGAAGTACTGCTCGAACTGGCCCCAACTCAGCAGGCAGGGCGCGCGACCCGACAGCGGGAAGGCGAACACCGAGTTGAGCCGCGCCGAATCGAAGGCCGTATCCTGCCCCTGCACATAGGGGCTGGAGGCCGACAGTGCGATGCAGTGCGGGATGTAGCGGCTCATGCGGTGCAGCATCAGGAGCGCCGCGTCGGCATCGGGGCAGCCGATGTGCACATGCTGGCCGAAGATGGTGAACTGCTTGGACAGGTAGCCGTAGAGCTGCGACAGCTCCTGAAAGCGCGGCTTGTCGTAGATGCGCCGCTCGTGCCACTGCTGGAACGGGTGCGTGCCGCCGCCGACCACGGCGATGTTGAGCTTGTCGGCGCTCTTCACCAGCGCATCGCGGATCTGCGCGAGCTGCCCCAGCACCTCGCTGGCGCTGTGGCAGACACCGGTGGAGATCTCGATCATGCTGCTCGTCATCTCGGGCACCACGCTGCCGGGCAGCGGCGTCTTGTGCATGAGGCGCAGCATGTCCTCGGCATAGGGCGCGAGATCGTAGTCGTGGGTGTTGACGAGCTGCAGCTCCAGCTCCACGCCCAGGGTCAGCGGTTCGGAATGGGAAAAGGCTTCAAGACTCACGGCTGTTCTCTCCAGGGTTGCCGCCTTGCTCGCCCTGTGGCGTCCAGGGCCTGGCGCTCTCGCCCGCGCGGTAGATGGCATAGGCGGCGATCACGGCGCCCAGCACCTCCATCACCAGGATGGCCGGTAGCGCGATGCGTGCGACCAGCCCGCCCGTGGTGCCGGATGCGACCACGAACTGTGAGGCCACCAGGAGCGCGATGGCTGACATGGGCGTCATGGCGCAGCCCAGCCAGAGCGCCTGGCGCCAGCTGGCGCCGCTGCCCACGTTGCCCAGGCCCACGCCCACGGCCTTGGCCAGAAGGCGCACGGCGATCAGCGCCAGCACGCTGCCGGCCACGGGCGCGCTCCACTGGCCCTGGGCCGCCACGGTGGACACGAGCACGAACATCAGCATGGTCAGCAGTGAGCTGGCCGTGCCCATCTGCCGCGGCCAGGCCCAGGGCCTCGGATGCAGCTGCTTGAGCAGCATGCCGCCGAGCAGCGCCGCCAGCGGCGCCGAGCCGCCCATGTGGGCCGTGACGGCCGTGCTGGCGGCAATCAGTGCCAGCAGCAGGATGGTGGTGTTCTCGCTCGACGGGCTCATCACGCGCAGCGCCAGGCGCATCAGCAGCGACAGCAGCGCGCCCACGGCCACCGACACGCCCAGCACCACCAGCACCGGGTACAGCTGGCCCAGCAGGCCGGTGGCCGGCCGCTGTATCAGGCCGGCCTGGGCGCTGCCCAGCGTCAGCGCATACAGCGATGACAGCGTTGACAGCACGATGGCGCGCTCGGTCACCGGGCCCGCGGCATGGGTGTCGCTGACCACGCGCGTGAGCACGGCGGGTGAGGCCGCCAGTGCCACCAGGGCCAGCGGTGCGGCGGCCTGTGCTGGCACGCCAAGCCACAGCATGGCCCAGTACACGGCTGCATAGGTCAGGGCCGATTCGGCAATGCTCTGCACCAGCACCATGGGGTTGTGGCGGAACCAGCGCAGCGGAATGCGGCCGCCGGCCTCGAACAGCACCACGGCCACGGCCAGCTCCACCAGGAACAGGCCTATGCCCTGCAGCGGCCAGACGGCGCCCTCGAAGCCCGCCAGCCCGACGATGGTGCCCACCAGCGAGTAGCCCACCACCTTGGGCAGGCCGCTGTGGCGCTGCACAAGGTAGCCCACCACCGTGGCCACGGCCAGCAGCAGCGCCCATTGCACCGTGGGCAGGCCGGCCGATGGGCGCAGCCACTGCGCCCAAAAGCTCATCAGCTCATTCATTGCTGTGTGTCCTTTTCGCTCGTGCGGGACGGGCCCGCAGCGGGTATTGGCGCCAGGTCGGCGCCCAGGGGTTCAACGACTGTATCTGCGGTGCCGCTGCGGCACCTGTAGGACGTTGCGCAAGTTGCGCCTGTTCACCATATCAGACGCTGCGCCGCGGTGGCAGGAAAAACCCCAGGGGCGCGCGGCGCAGGCGCACGCGCAGCGCGCGATAGATGCGCCTGCGATCCACGCGGCCCACGTTGTGCGCGCGCAGCGCCAGGTTGAACGCCAGGTAGAAGCTGACGCCGACGTTGAGCGCGCCGTTGAACGGAATCAGGGCCACGGCCCACCAGAAGGCCGGCAGATGCAGCGCATCGCGCCCCAGCGTAGCAGCGGCGACGCCAATCTGGCCCGTGCTCAGCGTGACGTGGCGCACCTCCAGTCCAAGGCCGAAGAAGGCGGCAAACGCCGGCGCCAGCCCGAGCATGAAACCCAGCGACACGTTGGCCGCCAGGCCCGAGATGTTGCGGCGCAGAAAGCGCGCCCAGCGCCGGGCGCGTTGCGCGCCCAGGGCGGCCGTAATGCGCGGGTTGTACTCGATGGCCGACTCCAGGCGATGCAGCACGAACCAGTTCTCCGCCCAGCCCGCGACGATGCTGGACGCAAACAGCAGCACGCCCGTCAACGCCGCAAACAGCAGCGACGGACCCAGCAGGTGCAGCGATTCGAGCGTATGCAAGGCGTGCCGTGCGTCTATGGCGGGCCGCCCCAGCATCTGTGCGATGAGCAGCGCCAGTCCGAGCGCGGCCGGGAACACCAGCAGCACGTTGCCCAGCACGGCCGCCACCTGCGAGCGCACCAGGTGCGCGACCTCGTCCACGAAGGACTCCACGGCCTCGTTGCCCTCCAGGTCCTTGAGCTTGGCGGCCATGGCCGGTGCCGTCATGGCCGGCTGCTTGGTCGCCACCGTGAAGTGCAGCAGCTGGATCAGCACAAAGCTCACGGCATAGTTCACGCCGGCCATGAAGCCGCCCCAGAAGGCCGACAGCGCCAGCGCGTACAGGCCGAACTTGATCAGCGTGGTGGCGGCCATGACCAGGCCGCCGCCCGCGGCCTGGCGCACCATGGCCAGGTATTCGCCGCCCGTGCGCGTGATGTAGTGCTCGCCCGTCTCGGCGCTGCGCTCGGCCACCTTGGCGGCGACCAGCGACGAATTGGTGGCCACCAGCGCACGCACGCTGCGGCGCCCGCGCCCGACGATGACCAGGTGCGACATGAGTTGCATGGCGGCCACGGCCGGGCGCGGCGAGAGCAGGCATTCGAGCAGCTCGCGCACGCGCAGGATGCGCGCGCGCAGCTGGCGCAGGCGAAACACCAGGCCCACCGAAATGCCGTTGTCCTCGAAATGCGCGTAGACGTCGTTGATGGCGGCGCGGCAGGCGTCCAGGTGCTCGCGCAGGCCCTGCACGGCCTGCTGCAGACGGTCGTCGGTGCGCAGGGGGTGCAGCACCTCCACGCGCAGGCTTTCGGCGTCGCGCAGCAGCGCGTGAAAGGGCTGGGCGGCGCGCACCTCCTCGCTCATGCGCAGGCGCAGCTCGGGCGCAAAGCCGGTGGCCAGGATCTGGCCGGCGCAGTAGGTGATGGCGTCGAGCAGCGCGCGCTGCCACGCGCTGGCGCCGGCCGCTTCGGCTTCATCGCCCTGCGAGGGCAGCAGCACGGCCAGCAGGCGGATGAGCAGGTCTTCGTCGAGCGCGGCCAGCCAGCGCGCGTCGAGCTCGTGCGGCAGCGCCAGCATGAAGAGCTCGGACGCGTCCTGCGTCTCGGGGCTGACGGGCAGCAACTTGTAGCGCATGCGCTCGGCCAGCTCGCTGGCCATGGAGGTGCGCTGCGCGAAACCGAAGTCGGCCAGCAAGGTGGTGATGTCAAGATGCCGCGCGAGCTCGGCCCACCAGGCCTGCAGGCGCTGGCGCACCTCGGGCGACTGCTCGGCTGACTGCACCAGCAGGGCCATGCGGCCCGTGGCGGCCTCCACCGTGCGTTCGTGGCCGCGCACCCAGTCCAGCAGCGCCAGCAGCTGCAGGTGGCGACGCGCGAGCGGCGCGGCCGGCTCCAGGCTGGCCAGCAGCTGCGCCAGGTCTGGCGTGTTGCGGCTCAATGCAGCACCCGCGGCGTGATCGGCTGATCCGGGCTGCCCTGCGCCGTCGCTTCGAGCACGAACAGGGCGATGGGGCAGGTGAACGGCTCGCCGTCCTCGGCCACGCAGAAGTAGCTGCCATGCATGCTGCCGCTGGACGTGCGCAGGCGGCAGCCGCTGGTGTACTCGAAGGACTCGCCGGGTTTGAGTAGCGGCTGATGGCCCACCACGCCCAGGCCCTTGACCTCTTCCATATGGCCGCCGGCGTCGCAGATGATCCAGTGGCGCGAGATCAGCTGCGCGGCCACCTCGCCTGCATTGGTGATCGTGATGGTGTAGGCGAAGCCATACAGGCCCTCTTCGGGGGCGGATTGCTCGGGCAGGTAGCGGGGCTGCACCTCGACCTGGAACTGGTATTTGGGCATGGCGCGATGTTAATGCCGTGCTGCGACAATCCGCGTCCATGAGCCGCACCTACCGCATCGCCCCCTCCATCCTGTCCGCCGACTTTGCCCGCCTGGGCGAGGAAGTGCGCAATGTCGTCGCCGCCGGCGCCGACTGGATCCACTTCGACGTGATGGACAACCACTACGTGCCCAACCTGACCTTCGGCCCCATGGTCTGCCAGGCCTTGAAGCCCCATGCCGTGACACCCGATGGCCGCCCCGTGCCCATCGACGTGCACCTCATGGTGCAGCCCGTGGACGCGCTGGCCGAGGCCTTCGCCCGGGCCGGCGCCGACCTGATCAGCTTCCACCCCGACGCCTCGGCGCACGTGCACCGCAGCATCCAGGCCATCAAGGCGCAGGGATGCCAGGCCGGCCTGACCTTCAACCCGGCCATGCCGCTCGACGTGCTGGACTGGGTGATCGAGGACATTGACCTGATCCTGCTCATGAGCGTCAACCCCGGCTTCGGCGGGCAGAGCTTCATCGACAGCACGCTGCGCAAGATCGAGGCCGCCAGGCGCCGCATCGAGGCCTCGGGCAAGGACATACGCCTGGAGGTCGATGGCGGCATCAAGGAAGGCAACATCCGCCGCGTGGCCGATGCCGGCGCCGACACCTTCGTGGCCGGCAGCGCCATCTTCGGCAAGCCCGACTACAAGGCCGTCATAGACGCCATGCGCGCGGCCCTGGCGTGACGGGCTGACTATTTGGCCGGAACGGTATAGGTCCTGACCGACTCGCGCAGCAGGCCGCCGCCATCGACCGAGCCCTGCACGATGGCCTTGTTGCCCATGCGCGCAATGCAGTCGGACTTGTCCTCGGGGTTCTTGAACACATCGCAGCGCGCCAGCGCATTGTGCTCGTAGGTGCTGGCGCTGGCCGTGGTCAGCCCGCCCCGGCGCTCTGCCTGGGCCGCGGCGCCGGCCTCGCGGATGCAGGCGGCGCGGTCGGCGGCCGGCTCGCTGGCGCAGGCGGCGCGGTCGGCCAGATACTGCTGATGGGCGCTCGGGGCCGCCTGTGCGACGGTGGCGCACAGCAACAGGGCGGCGGGCGCCAGCAGGGTGACATGGAGACGGCGCATGGGCATGGAATACCTCCCGCAAAGAAGCGTGTGATGAAAAACGCCCAGCGTAGGCGGCGCCGCTCGGCGTGTCTGTCCGTGCCGGGCGGGCAAGCGTGTCGGACGGGTCCGGCAGTACACTGCGCGCGCCTTGCAGGCAGAACAAGGACATTCAATGACGATCGAGCAAGCCCCCCTGGCCGCACTGCTGGCCCGCACCGATGCCGCCATCGTGGATCTGGACGGCACCATGGTGGACACGCTGGGCGACTTTGCCGAGGCGCTCAACCGCATGCTGCACGACCTGGAGCTGCCGGCGGTCGCTCCCGTGCAGATAGAGAACATGGTGGGCAAGGGCTCGGAGCATTTGCTGCGCAGCGTGCTCAATCATGTTCTAGCGCACGGTGGACAAGTGCCGTCAGCTATAGAAATTGAGTCACAGGCAGAGGCCTTGTACCCGCGCGCCTGGGAGCGCTACCAGCACCACTACCTGGCCATCAACGGCCGGTACGCGCATCTCTATCCCGGCGTGGTCGAGGGCCTGCGCGCGCTGCGCGGCGCCGGCCTGACCCTGGCCTGCCTGACCAACAAGCCGACGGCCTTTGCCCTGCCGCTGCTGCGCGCCAAGGGGCTGGATGGCTTCTTTGACCATGTGTTCGGCGGCGATGCCTTTGCGCGCAAGAAGCCCGACCCGCTGCCGCTGCTGAAGACCTGCGCGGCGCTGGGCACGGCCCCGGCGCGCACGCTGATGATTGGCGATTCCAGCAACGACGCCCAGGCCGCGCGCGCCGCGGGTTGCCCCGTGGTGCTCGTGACCTATGGCTACAACCACGGCCAACCGGTGCAGGCGGTGGATGCGGATGGATTCATTCAGTCTCTGCCGCAACTGCTTGCCGCGCGCCCTGCTGGGCCAGCAGCCGCTCGCTAAGCTCCGCTGCGGGCATGGGCCTGCCATACCAATAGCCCTGGCCGTAGTCGCAGCCGGCCTGCAGCAGGATATGGTGCTGCTCGCGCGTCTCCACGCCCTCGGCCACCACGCGAATGCCCAGCCGGTGCGCCATGGCGATGATGGCCTGGCACAGCGCCGTGTCTTCGCGGCCCAGTCCCAGCTGGCTGACGAAGCTGCGGTCTATCTTGATGAGCCCTATGTCGAAGCGCTTGAGGTAGGACAGCGAGGAGTAGCCGGTGCCGAAATCGTCGAGGGCCAGCTGCATGCCCGCATCCTGCAGCAGCTGCAGGCGGTCGTCGGTGTCCTTGTCGGCCTCCAGCAGCACGCGCTCCGTGATCTCGGCCACCAGGGCCGTGCAGGGCAGGGACAGCTGCTGCAGGTGCGCTATCCAGTTCTGCACATGCTGTCCATCGGCGTTGAGCTGCGCGGGCGAGACATTGACGCTGAGTTCGAAGGCCGGCGCGACTTCCTCGCGCCAGCGAGCCAGCTGGCCCGCGGCCTCGCGCATCACCCAGTCACCCAGAGGCACGATCAGGCCCGACTCTTCGGCCAGCGCAATGAAGCTGGCCGGGCTGACCATGCCGCGCACGGGCTGGTTCCAGCGCAGCAGCGCCTCGGCCTTGACGATGCTGCCGCCGCGCATCTCCACGATGGGCTGGTAGTGCAGCGTGAACTCGCGCCCGTCCAGGGCCTGCTGCAGGTCGCGCAGCAGCATGCGGCGGTTCTGCGCCTCCTCCTGCATGGCCGGCACGAACTCGCAGAACTGGTTGCGCCCCTTCTCCTTGGCCGCGTACATGGCCAGATCGGCATGCTTGAGCAGGTTGATGCCGTCGTCGCCGTCGCGCGGGTAGAACGTGAGTCCCGCCGATACCGAGATGTGCACGGTGCTGCGCGCCAGCTTGTAGGGCTGAGCCACGGCCTGCAGCACCTTGCGGCAGATGGCGTGGGCGTCCTCCAGGCGCTTCAGGTCGCGCAGAATCAGCGTGAACTCGTCGCCGCCCAGGCGCGCCACCTGGTCGCTGCTGCGCACGCAGGACTGGAGGCGGCGCGCCACCTGGCGCAGCAGCTCGTCGCCCATGTCGTGGCCGAAGGTGTCGTTGACCTCCTTGAAATAGTCCAGGTCCAGGAACACCAGGGCACAGGGCAGATCGCTGGCGCGCGCGTTGTGCATGCTGCGCTGCAGGTCCTGCTGGAACATCTGCCGGTTGGGCAGCTGGGTCAGATGGTCGTAATGCGCCTGGTGCCAGATCGTGGCCTCGCGCCGGCGCGCCTCGGTCACGTCGGCAAACAGGCCGATATGGCTGTCGACACTGCCGTCCTCGTTGTAGGCGGTGCCGATGCTCAAGTGCTCTATGAACTCCTCACCGTTCTTGTGCCGGTTGCAGATGTCGCCACTCCAGCTGCCCGTCTCCCTCAGGCTGGTCCACAGCGCCTGGTAGAAGGCGCGGTCCTGGCGACCCGAGCTGAGCACATTCATGCGCCGGCCGATGATGTCGGCGGCGGCGTAGCCGGTGATGGCGGTGAACGCCGGGTTGATGTCCTGCACCACGCCCTCGGCGTCGGTCACCACCATGGCTTCGGTCGTGTGCTGGTAGACCAGGGTGGCGCGCCGCGCCGAGGTCTCGGCGCGCTTGCGCTCGCTGATGTCCATCATCAGCCCGATGACCGCGGGCCGGCCCCGGAACTGCATGGCCGTGCCGAAGATCTCGATCTCGACCCTGGAGCCGTCGGCGCGCAACGCCACGCGTTCGTGGCGCGCACTGTGCACCCGCCCCTGCAGGCGCGCCAGCACTCGCTCGCGCACCTGGGCGAAGGTCTCGGGCGAGAACAGCCGTTCCATCGGAAAGTGGTCGGACAGCTGGGCGCGCTCGTAGCCCAGCAGCTGCGCCAGCTGCTCGTTGGCGTAGATGATGTGGATGGACTCATCGAGCATGTAGATGCCGCACACCGTGTTCTCGGACAGCCCGTCGAACATGGCCTGCACCTGCGACAGGGCGGCGCGCTCCTGCGCCACGTCGCTCAGCAGTTCCGAAATATGCGCGGCCGAATGGTCCAGCACCCGCCCCAGCTCGCCCAGTTCGTCGCTGGCGGCCAGCCGGTTGCGCGTGCCATAGCGGCCTAGCGCCATTTCGCGGCATTGCTGCGTCAGGGCCTGGATGGGGCGCAGCACCCGGCGCGACAGCAGTGCGTAGCCGAGCAGGAGCAGCAGCAGGTCGAGCGCGAACAGCGCCAGGCTGCTGACAAGCGCACGCTGGTGCGCGCCATCGGCAAAGTGCACCAGCTCATCCATCAGGGCCTCGGTGCGCGCCAGCACCTGTTCGCTGGACGCCATGACCTGCGACAGCTCCGAGCGCGCCGGCTGCGGCGCGCGGCGCAGCACGTCGAGCGCCTGGCGGTAGCGCAGCCAGCTCTCGTGCAGCGCGCGCAACAGGGGCTGCAGCGGTGCATCCAGCGGCTGCACCTGCAGGCCCATGGCGCTGCCGCCATCACGCAGGGTGGTGTAGCTGATCTCGAAGCTCGCGTAGCGCTCCTGGAGCGAGGGCCAGTAGGCGTCGGGATGCTGGCGCGCAGCCAGGGCCTCAAGCCCTGTGCGCTGGCTCAGCATGCGCAGCTTGCCGGCCAGGTTCAGGGTCGCCGCGAGGTCGTCCGATTGGCGCAGAAACAGCTGTATGGTCAGCACATTGCCCAGGGCCAGCAGGGCGATGGCGAGCGCCACGGCCTGCGCCTTGCGGCGCAGCGTGCGGGGCCAGGGGAGGGTCGAATTCGGGTGATCCACGGCAGAAAAAGAGCCCTGCAGGGTGCTGCAGGGCCCGATGCTTTCAGGGCGCGGCGGTGCTAGCGCCACACAAGGTCTAGAAACTTTCCCACTCGTCGGCATCGCTGGATGCGGCGGCGGCCACAGTGGCGACGGGCGCCTTGGCCGGCGCCGACAGCGTCGAGGCAGGCTTGGCGGCGGCGCGCACCGCGGGCCGCGCCGGCGTGCCCGCGCGGGCCTGGCTGCGCGCGGCCGGTGGCGCTGCCACTGGCGCGGTCACTGCAGCCTTGGGCGCAAGCATGGCGCCCGTGCCCGCGTGGCCTGCGAGCTTGAACACGGCCACCGCCTGCACCAGCTGCGCGGCCTGGCTCTTGAGGCTGCTGGCGGCGGCGGCCATCTGCTCGACCAGCGCGGCATTCTGCTGCGTGGCCTGGTCCATCTGCGTGACGGCCTCTCCGACCTGGGCCACACCGCTGCTTTGCTCGCGGCTGGCGGCGCTGATCTCGCCCACGATGTCGGTGACACGGCGGATGGCGCCCACCACCTCGGTCATGGTGCTGCCGGCCTTGTCCACGAGCTGCGTGCCCTGCTCCACGCGCGTCACGCTGTCGGTGATGAGCTGCTTGATTTCCTTGGCCGCCTCCGCGCTGCGGCCGGCCAGGCTGCGCACCTCGCCAGCCACCACGGCAAAGCCGCGGCCCTGTTCGCCGGCGCGCGCGGCCTCCACGGCGGCATTGAGCGCCAGGATGTTGGTCTGGAAGGCAATGCCGTCTATGACCTGGATGATGTCAGCGATCCTGTGGCTGCTGGCGTCTATGCCCTTCATGGTCTGCACCACCTGGGTGACGACGCCCCCCGCCTGCTCGGCCACCTGGGTGGCATTGAGCGCCAGCTGGTTGGCCTGCTGGGCGCTGTCTGCGTTGTGGCGCACGGTGGCGCCCAACTGCTCCATGGACGCGGCGGTCTGCTGCAGGGCGCTGGCCTGGCTCTCGGTGCGGCCGGACAGGTCGTGATTGCCCTGGGCGATCTCGCTGCTGGCGGTGGCCACGCCCTCGGCCCCGTGGCGCACGTCGCGCACGATGCGCGTGACGCTGTCGCGCATGGCGCGAATGCCGTGCAGCACGCTGTGCGGGTCGGCCTCGGTGCTGATGTCGGCGGTCAGGTCACCATTTGCGATCCGGTGCGTCACGGCGTTGAGCTGGGCGGGCTCGGCGCCCAGCTGACGCAGGATGCTGCGTGCCATGGCCCAGCTTGCCGCGAGCAGAAGCAGCGCCAGCAGGGCGGTGAATCCCCCCGCCTGCGTCAGCCGCGCCAAGAAGTTGGCCTGCACGTTGTCCACATACACGCCCGAGCCTATGACCCAGCCCCAGGGCGCAAAGCCCTTGACGTAGGAAATCTTGGCCACCGGCTGCTCGCTTCCCGGCTTTGGCCAGAGATAGTCCACATAGCCCTCGCCCTTGTCCCGGGCCGTTTTCGCGAACTCGGTGAACAAGGCCTTGCCGCTCGGGTCCTTGTTGGCGCTCAGGTCCTTGCCGTCGAGCTCGGGGCGAATGGGGTGCATGACCATGCGCGCCTGCAGGTCGTTGACCCAGAAATACTCGTTGTCGCCATAGCGCAGCGAGCGCACGGCTTCGAGCGCACGCTGTTGCGCCACCGCCTCGGGCAGGTCGCCGCGCGTGGCCAGCAGGTGGTAGTAGCTGACGATGCCGTGCGCACCGCTGACCACCTGGCGCACGTTTTCGGCACGCTCGCGCAGCAGCAGGCTGCGTTCGGTCAACATCACGGTCGCCAGCAGCGCCAGCAGCGCCAGCAGCGCCAGCATGGACAGCAGCGCGAGGGCCACCAGGGCAGCCAGGCGGCGGGAAACGGTCAGACGGGAGAGTATGGGCATGGCACAACAAGTAACAAATTGCTGCCATTATCTTCTGCCGCGAGTGTGCGTCTTCTTGCGTCACGGCAAGCGACGGCGTATTCGCCGCACTGTTCGCCCGGGTGGCGCCCTTTGCTACACTTTGGCCCATGTTCATTCATCGCATGTTCATTGCGGGTCGCAGCGACCGGGGAGCCTGGCCCTGGCGCAAGCCTGCGCGCTTGAACCCCTGATCGTACCCGGGCCGCGCCCGGCGTGCGCCCGTGACCCGTCCACAGCTGCGGGTCGTCTCCCGAATGAACCCGCGGCCAGCCCCAACCCCGGCGTGCCGCACGAGCTGGGAACTCATCGTGATCACAGAACTTGAATTCAAGAGCCTGACCCTGGAGGGCTACAACCGCATCCCCATAATTGCGGAGGCCTTCGCGGACCTCGAAACCCCGCTGTCCCTGTACCTGAAGCTCGCCCATGGCCGGGGCGATGGCAGGAACAGCTTTCTGCTCGAATCGGTCGTCGGCGGCGAGCGCTTCGGGCGCTACAGCTTCATCGGCCTGCCGGCGCGCACGCTATTGCGCGCGAGTGGCTTTGGCGATGCCGCGCGCACCGAGGTCGTGACCGACGGCCAGGTGGTCGAGACCCATGCGGGCAACCCGCTGGACTTCATTGCCGAGTATCAAAAGCGCTTCAAGGTGGCGCTGCGCCCCGGCCTGCCACGCTTTTGCGGGGGGCTGGCGGGCTACTTTGGCTATGACGCGGTGCGCTACATCGAGAAAAAGCTCGAAAACTCCTGCCCGCCCGACAGCCTGGGCTGCCCGGACATCCTGCTCCTGCAGTGCGAGGAGCTGGCCGTCATCGACAACCTCTCGGGCAAGCTCTACCTCATCGTCTATGCCGACCCGGCCCAGCCCGAGGCCTATGCCAGGGCCAAGAAGCGCCTGCGCGAGCTCAAGGACCAGCTCAAATACTCGGTCAGCGCGCCCATCGTGCGTGCCAGCGAAAGCCACCCCGCGCAGCGCAGCTTTGCCAAGGCGGACTACCTGGCGGCCGTGGAGCGCGCCAAGGAGCTGATCGCCGCGGGCGACTTCATGCAGGTGCAGGTGGGCCAGCGCATCCACAAGCGCTACACCGAGTCGCCGCTGAGCCTGTACCGCGCGCTGCGCTCGCTCAACCCCAGCCCCTACATGTATTACTACCACTTTGGCGACTTCCAGGTGGTGGGCGCGAGTCCCGAGATCCTGGTGCGCCAGGAGCGCACCGAGGAGGGTACCAAGGTCATCATCCGCCCCCTGGCCGGCACACGCCCGCGCGGCGCCACGCCCGAGAAGGATCTGGCGGTGGAGCAGGAGCTCATCAACGACCCCAAGGAGCGCGCCGAGCATGTGATGCTCATCGACCTGGCGCGCAACGACATAGGCCGCATCGCCAGGACCGGCAGCGTGAAGGTGACCGAGGCCTTCGCGGTCGAGCGCTACAGCCATGTCATGCACATCGTGAGCAACGTCGAGGGCATCCTCAACGACGGCATGACCAGCATGGACGTGCTCAAGGCCACCTTCCCGGCGGGCACGCTCACGGGCGCGCCCAAGGTGCACGCCATGGAGCTGATCGACGCACTCGAGCCGACCAAGCGCGGCCTGTATGGCGGCGCCTGCGGGTATCTGAGCTACGCGGGCGACATGGACGTGGCCATCGCCATACGCACGGGCATCGTCAAGGACGGCATGCTCTACGTGCAGGCCGCGGCGGGTGTGGTGGCGGACTCGGTGCCCGAGCTCGAATGGAAAGAAACGGAACACAAGGCCCGCGCATTGCTGCGCGCGGCGGAACTGGTGGAAGAAGGTCTGGAATGATCCGCGAAACATCACGCGCCATAGACAAGGTACAGCACTGCAGCACGATGGAGGAGGTGCGCCGGCAGATCGACGCGCTGGACGACATCCTCGTGCCCCTGCTGGTGACACGCGGCGGCTACATGACGCAGGCCGCACGCATCAAGCAGGCCGAGCACCAGGTGCGCGACGAGGACCGCATCGAGGCCATCATCGCCCGCGTGCGCCCGCGCGCGGCGGCCGAGGGCGGCCAGGCCGATGTCATCGAGTCCATCTACCGCAGCATGATGGAGGCCTACATCGCCTACGAACACGAGGAATTTGCGCGCCTGCGCGCGCCGGGGGACGCGTCATGAAGCTCCTGATGGTCGATAACTACGACAGCTTCACCTACAACATCGTCCAGTACTTTGGCGAGCTGGGCGCCGAGGTGGAGGTGTTTCGCAACGACGAGATCACGCTGGAAGGCATTGCCGCGCGCGCGCCCGATCGGCTGGTGATCTCGCCCGGCCCCTGCTCGCCGCTGGAGGCGGGCATCTCGGTCGCTGCCATACAGCACTTCGCCGGCAGCCTGCCCATCCTGGGCGTGTGCCTGGGCCACCAGAGCATTGGCGCGGCCTTTGGCGGCACCATCGTCCGCGCGCAGCAGCTCATGCATGGCAAGACCAGCGTCATCACCACCGACCAGAAGGGCGTGTTCGCGGGCCTGCCGCGGCAGTTCACGGTGAACCGCTACCACTCGCTGGCAATCGAGCGCGCCACGCTGCCCGAATGCCTCGCGGTCACCGCCACGAGCGAGGACGGCGAGATCCAGGGCGTGCGCCACCGCGAGCTGCCGATCGAGGGCGTGCAGTTCCACCCAGAGAGCATCCTGACCGAGCATGGCCACGCCATGCTGCGCAACTTCCTGGAGCAGCGCGCGTGATCGACGGGCCGCAGCTGCTGCTGTTCGTGCTCGCGGGCTGGTTGCTCAACCTCACGCCCGGACCGGACGTGCTCTACATCGTCACGCGCTCGCTGAAAAACGGCCTGCGCGCCGGGCTGGTGGCGGGCCTGGGCATCGCGGCGGGCTGCGGTGTGCATGTGGCGGCCGCGGCCGTGGGTGTGGGCGCGCTGCTCGCCGGATCGGCGGCGGCGTTCACGGCGCTCAAGTGGCTGGGCGCGGCCTATCTGCTGTGGCTGGGCCTGCGCCTGCTGCGCGCCCGCGGCGATGGCGGCCTGGCGGCCGTGGCGCCGGATGCGGCGGCTACGCCGCAGGTCGGCGCGCCCTGGCGCGAGGTGTTCCTGGGCGGCTTCTGGACGAACGTGCTTAACCCCAAGGTGGCGATCTTCTTCCTGGCCTTCGTGCCGCAGTTCATCGCCCCCGGTGCCGAGAACAAGGCGCTGGCCTTCGTGCTTCTGGGCCTGCTCTTCGTCGTCAACGCCATGCCCGTGAATGCGCTGTGGGCGCTGGCCGCCGCCATGGTGGCACGGCGCGTGGGCGCGGTGCGGCGCGGCATGCTCTGGCTCGACCGCGTGGCCGGCGCGCTGTTCCTCGGCTTTGGCATCAAGCTGGCGCTGACCGACGCGCCCGCCACCTGATCTGAAATCTGGAGACAAACCCATGTCCATCACTCCGCAAGAGGCGCTGCAGCGCACCATAGAGCACCGCGAGATCTTCCACGACGAGATGCTGCACCTGATGCGCATGATCATGGGCGGCGAGCTCTCGCCCGTCATGACGGCGGCCATCATCACCGGCCTGCGCGTGAAGAAGGAGACGATTGGCGAGATCACGGCCGCGGCCCAGGTGATGCGCGAGTTCTCCAACAAGGTCAGCGTGGCCGACACCATGCACCTGGTGGACATCGTCGGCACGGGCGGCGACGGGGCCGGCACCTTCAACATCTCCACCTGCGCCACCTTCGTCATTGCCGCCGCGGGCGGCAAGGTCAGCAAGCATGGGGGGCGCAGCGTCAGCAGCACCTCGGGCAGTGCCGACGCCATGGAGGCCCTGGGCGTGAACATCCACCTCGCGCCGGCGCAGATCGCGCAGAGCATTGCCGACACGGGCATAGGCTTCATGTTCGCGCCCAACCACCACCCGGCCATGAAGAACGTGGCGCCGGTGCGCAGGGAGCTCGGCGTGCGCACCATCTTCAACATCCTGGGGCCGCTGACCAACCCCGCGGGCGCGCCCAACATCCTCATGGGCGTGTTCCACGAGGATCTGGTGGGCATACAGGTGCGCGCGCTGCAGCGCCTGGGCGCCGAGCATGCGCTCGTGGTCTATGGGCGCGACGGTCTCGACGAGATCAGCCTGGGCGCGGGCACGCTGGTGGGCGAGCTCAAGGACGGCGTGGTGCGCGAGTACGAAATCCACCCCGAGGACTTCGGCCTGCGCATGGCCGGCACGCGCGCGCTGCGCGTGGACAACCCCGAGCAGTCCAAGGCCATGCTGCTCAAGGTGCTGCAGGGGGGCGAGGGCCCGGCGCACGACATCGTCTGCCTGAATGCCGGCGCGGCGCTGTATGCGGCGAATGTCGTGCCCTCGATTGGCGAGGGCCTGCAGCGCGCGCAGCAGGCGCTGGCCAGCGGCGCGGCCCTGGCCAAGCTGCAGGAATTCGCCGCCTACACGCAGAAGCTCGCGGCCTGATGCAGCATCGGCCATGAGCCTGCTCGATGCCCCCATCTGGCGAGACCCCGGCACCTGGATCGTGCTGGCCGTGTCGCTGCTGTTCATCGTGGTGGGCGTGGTGATGCACCGCATCATCCGCAAGGTGTTGCGCGCGCCGCCACCCGATGAGCCCAAGAACTGAGGAAACCACCGTGTCCGACATCCTGAACAAAATCGTCGACGTCAAGCGTGACGAGGTCGCCGCCGCGAAGAAGCGCCTGCCCTTCGCCGACATGCGCCGCGACGCCGAAAGCCGTGTACTCACGCGCGACTTCACAGGCAGCCTGCGGGCAAAAGTAGCGGCCGGCCAGGCCGCGGTGATCGCCGAGATCAAGAAGGCCAGCCCCAGCAAGGGTGTGATCCGCGCCGACTTCATCCCCGCCGACATCGCGCAAAGCTACGCCGAGGGCGACGGCCGGGTGAGCGCCGCCTGCCTGTCGGTGCTGACCGACCGCCAGTTCTTCCAGGGCCAGCCCGACTACCTCAAGCAGGCCCGCGCCAGCTGCCAGCTGCCCGTGCTGCGCAAGGACTTCATGATCGACCCCTACCAGATCTACGAGTCGCGCGCCATGGGCGCCGACTGCGTGCTGCTCATCGCCGCCTGCCTGGAGGACGGCGCCATGGCCGAGATGGAGCAGATCGCCCACGGCCTGGACATGGCCGTGCTTGTCGAGGTGCACGACGGCCATGAGCTCGAGCGCGCCCTGAAACTCAAGACCCCGCTCGTGGGCATCAACAACCGCAACCTGCGCAGCTTCGAGGTCAGCCTGCAGACCACGCTGGACCTGCGCCGCGAGGTGCCCGCCGACCGCCTGTTGGTGACCGAATCGGGCATCCTCGCGCCCGAGGACGTACGCCTGATGCGCGACGCGGGCGTGCACGCCTTCCTGGTCGGGGAGGCCTTCATGCGCGCCAAGGACCCAGGCCAGGCGCTCGCGCGGCTGTTTGCCTGAGAGCCAAGACTCGTGACCGCAGCTGCTCAGGCAGCGCGGCGAGCTTCTCACAGTTTCATCGCACCGTGCCGCACCCGCCGCGCCAGCCGTCACTTGCCCTGCGCCACCCATGGTGGTGGCTGGCCCTCGCCTGGCTGTTGCTGGGCGCACTGCTGGTGGCCGATTTGTGGCGCGAACGCCAGCGCATTGAGGCGCGTGAACGCGCGCTGCTGGTGCAGCAGGCGGGGGTGCTGCATGACAACCTGGGGCAGCAGCTTGACGCCATCAACCATGCGCTGAGCAGCCTGCTGGCCGACATGGAGTCCGCCGGCGGGCGAACCGGTGAAGGCGAACGCCTGAGTGAGCGGCTGCGCACCTTCGCGGACGCCATGCCCGCCGTGCGCACCTTCAACCTGCTCGATGCCAAGGGACGGGTGCTGGCATCGAACTTTCCCGAAATCGTGGGGCGCGACCTCAGCCACCGTGACTATTTCCAATCCGCCGCGCGGTCGCGCAGTGCCAACGCCTTGATCATGGGCGCCCCGCTGAGCGGCGTGCTGGGTGGCTGGGTGCTGGTGCTCGGGCGCATCGTTCCGGGACACGATGGCGGCTTCGGTGGGATGCTGGTGGCCGGGCTCGATACGCAGCATTTCCAGACCCTGCTGCAGTCCGTGCGCTATGCCCCGGACATGCTGGCCGGACTGACGCATGGCGATGGCCTGAACTTCCTGGCGCTGGGACGTGGGGCTGAGCCGGTCATGGTGGACCTGGCCCAGCCCGATACCCTGTTCACGCGCCACATGACCAGCGGCGAGCCGGCCACGGTGTTGCGGGGCGTGGTGCGCCCGGGGGGTGAGCAGTACCTGACGGCGCTGCGTACCGTGCAGCCTCCCGCCCTGCAGATGGACCGGCCGCTGGTGGTCGAGGTGGGCCGGCCCTGGAGCCACATCTTTGCCGATTGGAGCGCGCAGGCACGCACCCTGGGCCTGGCCTACCTGCTGGCGGGCCTGGCCGCCGCGGCGGTTCTGCTGTGGGTGCAGCGCCGGCAGCGCCAGCTGATTGCACAGACGCAGCGCCTGGAGGACGTGCAGCGCCGGCACCAGGACATGCTGCACCGGTTGGTCGCAAGGCTGTCCGGCGTGCTGTACCAGTACCAGCTCGAGCCCGACGGGCGTTCCCATTTCCCCTACCTCAGCCCCGGAGTGGCCGACATCTACGGCTATGCGCCAGAAGAACTGCGTGACAGCGCCGCCCCGGTGCTCGAGCGCATCCACCCGGATGATCTGCAGCCGGTCACGCACAGCATCCAGGAGTCGGCGCGCACGCTGGCCGACTGGCGGAGCGAGTACCGCGTGATCCTGCCCGGGCGCGGCGAGCGCTGGCTCAACGGCCAGGCGCGGCCCCAGCGCCTGGACAATGGTGCCGTGCTGTGGCATGGCTACATCCACGACATCACGGACATCAAGCGGCAGGCCCTGCAGCTGCAGGAAACCGAGCGCGTGCTGCAGCAGCTGATGAGCGACATGCCCGTGGGCCTGTGCATGGTGGACGGAGCGCGGCGCATCTACTTTCGCAACCGGCGTTTCCTGGCGCATTTCGGCTATGCCGAGGCCGAGGTGCCCACGCTGCATGAATGGGCGCTGCGCGCCTACCCCGACGCCGACTACCGCGCCGAGGTGGCTCATGCCTGGGGCCAGGCCATGGCGCAGGCGGCGTCGCAGGGGGGAGTGATCGAGGCGCGCCCCTACCGCGTGACCGCGCGCGACGGCACGCAGCACGTCATGGACATCGGCGGCCTGCTGTTCGGGGGGCATTTCCTGGCCACCTTCCAGGACCGCACCGAGCAGCAGGCGCACAGCGAGCGGCTGCACCGCCTGGCCTATGTGGACGGCCTTACCAACATCGCCAACCGCCGCCATTTCGACCAGGCCCTGCAGGCCGAGTGGCGGCGCTGCCGCAGGAGCGGCCAGCCGCTTGCCGTCATGCTGCTCGATATCGATTACTTCAAGCAGTACAACGACCTCTACGGCCACCAGCAGGGCGATGCCTGCCTGCAGGCCGTGGCGCAGGTGCTGCGCAACGGCCTGGCGCGCGCGCATGATTTCGTGGCGCGCTATGGCGGCGAGGAATTTGTCTGCCTGCTGCCCGAATGCGATGCCGCGGGCGCGCTGCACAAGGCAGAGGCGCTGTGCCGCGCCGTCCAGGCGCTGGGCATGGAGCATGCAAAGGGCACGCCCGGCGGCGTGGTCACCATCAGCATAGGCGTGGCCAGCCAGGTGCCCGGTGCCGAAGGCCACGCCGAGGACCTGCTGCGCCAGGCAGACACGCAGCTGTACCGTGCCAAGTCCGACGGGCGCAACCGAGCCTGTGGCGACGGGCCCGATCCGCTCAACTCCTGACCCGCTGGAAAGACCTGCAATGCCTGCAATGGATGCCATGCATCAAGATTCGGTGGTTCCCGCCGCCCAGCTGGCCAGCTCCCGCCCCGCCGACTGGCCCGTCGCGCCCGGCTGGCGGGCGCTGGTCGATGGCTTCTTTGCCGGCGCGCGCGGGCAGGCGCTGCTCGCCTTTCTCGGCCAGCGCCTGCAGGCCGGCGCCGTGATCTTTCCGCCGCGGCCGCTGCGCGCGCTCGAGCTCACGGCGCCCGAGGCCGTGCGCGTGGTCATCCTGGGCCAGGACCCCTACCACGGCCGCGGCCAGGCCGAGGGGTTGGCGTTCTCCGTCGCGCCGGGCGTGCGCCTGCCGCCCTCGCTGCAGAACATCTTCAAGGAAATGCGGCGCGACCTGGGCGTGCCCTTCCCGCCGTTTCCCGAGCCCGGCGGCAGCCTGGTCGCCTGGGCCAGGAACGGCGTACTGCTGCTCAACACCTGCCTCACCGTGGAGGAGGGCCAGGCCGCCAGCCACGCGGGCCGTGGCTGGGAGCCGCTTACCGACGCCGTGATCCGCCATGTGGCCGAGGGGCCGCGCCCCGTGGTCTTCATGCTCTGGGGCTCGCATGCGCAGTCCAAGCGCGCGCTCATCCCGCAGGACCGCGGCCACCTGGTGCTCACGGCCAACCACCCCTCGCCGCTGTCGGCGCTGCGCCCGCCCCAGCCCTTCATCGGTTGTGGGCATTTTGGCCAGGCGCGTGCGTTCCGCGCGCAGCACGGCTACTGACGGCAAGTAGCTGGCAGCTCGGCGCGAAGCAGCGCCAGAAACGCCTGCGCCGCCACGGGCAGGCTGCGGCCCGCCAGGGTCTGTACCTCGATGTCGCGCAGGTCCATGCCAGGGTCGGCGATCGGCAGAGCATGCAGCGCACCGACCGCCACCAGGTGCCGAGCCGCGACCTCGCTGCCCACTGACAGTCCGCCGCCGCTGGCCACGAAGTGCAGCAGTGCCTGCGCATGGGCGCTTACCAGCACCGGCTCGAGGCGCAGCCCCTGGCGGCTGCAGGCAATGTCCACCATTTGGCGCACCGTGGTTTCGGGAGGCGGTAGTGCCAGCGGCTGGCGCGCGAGTTGAGCCAGCGTCAGGCCGTGCGCGCCGGCAAGTGCATGCTCCGGCGGCAGCAGCGCAAGCACGGGCGCGCCCTGGCGCCAGGCCACGGCAATATCCTTCTCGGGCGCGCGGCTGAAGCACAGGCCGATGTCGGCCTCGCCTGCGCGCACCGCGGCTGACACCGCGGCCGTGGGCAGAACCTGCAGCTGAAAGCCTATGCCCGGGTGATCGCGCCGGAACTGTGCGCACAGCTGCGGCACTAGCACATTGGCGAAGGCGTCCGACGTGGCCAGGCGCACCAGCCCGGCACGCAGGCCTCGAAGCGCGTCGATCTCGCCCAGGGCGCGTTCCGCGTCCAGGCGCGCATGGCGCGCGTGACGCGCGAGCACCTCGCCGGCCTCGGTCAGCACCATGCCGCGTGCGTGGCGCTCGAACAGCGGCGCGCCCAGCTGTGCCTCCAGGCCCGCGATCTGGCGGCTCACCGCCGAGGCTGCCACGTGCAGCCGCGCCGAGGCCGCGGCAAGTGAGCCCCCCTGCGCCACCTCCAGGAAGTAACGCAACGCCGTGTCTTGCAGTTGATGGGCACGCATGGGGCAAGTATGCCTTGCCGATACGGCAACGCAGACTTGCACAATCGGTGTTTGTCGTAAGGCTTGCGCCTGCCTAAGATGACCACTGCGGTTTCATCAAGGAGTACGGCGATGCGGCAATGGGCCTGGGGCGTGGTGTTGTGGATGGCATGGACGGTCGGGGCGCAGGCCCAGGTCTGGCCAGACAGACCGGTGCGTGTGGTGGTGCCGTTTCCGGCCAGTGGCGCGACCGACCTTGTGGCGCGGGTGCTCACGCAGCGCGTGTCGCAGGATCTGGGCCAGCAGTTTGTGGTGGAAAACAGACCTGGCGCGGGCGGCACCATAGGCGCGGCCGAGGCCGCAAAGGCCGCGCCCGACGGGTACACGCTGCTGCTTACCACCAGCAGCACGCATGCCATCTCGCCCCACCTCATGCCGCGCTTGACCTACGACGCTCGCCGCGATTTCACGCCCGTGGCGCACCTTGCGGACGCAGCCAGCATCCTGCTGGTTACGTCGGCGCTGCCCGTCAAATCCGTGGCTGATCTAATCGCCTACGTTAGGGCGCATCCGCGCGAACTCAACTATGCGAGCAGTGGCAATGGCACCATCGTGCACTTGAACGCTGCCGCGTTCAGCGCCCAGGCCGGCATAGAGATGACACATGTGCCGTACAAGGGAACGGCGCAGTCGATTGCCGATCTGGCCTCGGGTCAAGTGCAGGTGTTGTTCGATTCCGTTCCCACGGGTCTGCCGCATGTGAGAAGCGGTCGCCTGCGCGCGCTGGCCGTGACCAGCGAAAAGCGCAGCGCGCTCGCGCCCGAGCTGCCCACGTTGGCCGAGTCGGGCCTGCCAGGCTATTCGTCCGTCACCTGGTTCGGCCTGTACCTACCTGCCGGTGCGCCGCCCGCGCTCGTGGAGCGCGTCAATCAGGCTTTCACCCGTGCCACGCAGGCGACCGAGGTGGCAGCCAGTCTCGCCAAGCTCGGCGTTGAGCCCGCGGCGCCAAGCAGTCCGGCGCAGTTTGGCGCTATGGTGGCCGCGGACAGTGCGCGCTGGGCCGCCGTGATCCGCCAGCACAAGATCAGCCTGGAGTAGGCTTCATGTACAACACACACAACCTGGATTGGGAC
>JAFECU010000185.1 GCA_018242005.1 Pseudomonadota bacterium
CTCGCAGTCGATCTGCGTGAACTCGGGCTGGCGGTCGGCGCGCAGGTCCTCGTCACGGAAGCACTTGGTGATCTGGTAGTAGCGGTCGTAGCCGGCCACCATCAGCATCTGCTTGTAGAGCTGGGGCGACTGCGGCAGCGCGAAGAACTGGCCGTCGTGCACGCGGCTGGGCACGAGGTAGTCGCGCGCGCCCTCGGGCGTGCTCTTGCCGAGCATGGGGGTTTCGATGTCGATGAAGCCCTCCTTGTCGAGGAAGTTGCGCACCTGGATGGCGGTTTTGTAGCGCAGCATCATGTTGCGCTGCATGGCCGGGCGGCGCAGGTCCATGACGCGGTGGGTCAGGCGCGTGGTCTCCGACAGGTTGTCGTCGTCCATCTGGAACGGGGGCGTAACGGAGGCGTTGAGCACGGCGAGCTCATGGCACAGCACCTCGATCTGGCCGCTCTTCAACTTGTCGTTGGTGGTGCCGGCGGGACGGGCGCGCACCACGCCCACGACGCGCACGCAGAACTCGTTGCGGATGTCTTCCGCCACCTTGAACATCTCGGGACGGTCGGGGTCGCACACCACCTGCACATAGCCTTCGCGGTCGCGCAGGTCGATGAAGATCACGCCGCCATGGTCGCGGCGGCGGTTGACCCAGCCGCACAGGCTGACGGTTTGGCCCATCAGGGCTTCGGTCACAAGACCGCAGTATTCGGAGCGCATGGCCATGGTGGATTCTTCCTGCGCCCACCGGGGGCGCTGTCGTTCTGGGGGTTATCGGTCGGTGGCGTCCGGCGAATGCAGGGGCGGCGGCGCCACTACACCCATGGACACGATGTATTTGAGAGCAGCATCGACGCTCATTTCAAGCTCTACGCAGTCGCTCTTGCGCACGATGACGAAATAGCCGCTCGTGGGGTTGGGCGTGGTCGGCACGTAGACGCTCACAAATTCGTCGCGCAGATAGCCTGCCACCTCGCCGCTGGGCGCGCCGGTGACGAAGGCCACGGTCCACACGCCGTCGCGCGGCCACTGCACCAGCACGGCGGTGCGAAAGGCATTGCCGCTTTCGGAGAACAGCGTGTCCGACACCTGCTTGACGCTGGAATAGATGGAGCGCACCACGGGGATGCGGCTGACCAGGGCATCGCCCCAGGTCACCAGCTTGCGCCCGGCAAAGTTGCTGGCAAGTGCGCCAACGACGAGCAACAGGGCCAGCGTGAGCAGCACGCCAAAGCCAGGGATGTGAAAGCCGAGCAGTTTGTCCGGCTGCCACGCCTCGGGAAGTATCTGCAGCGTCTGGTCCAGCGTGCTCACGAACCAGCTCAGCACCCAGGCGGTGATGACGCCAGGCACGATGACCAACAGGCCGGTAAAAAGCCATTTGCGCAGTGCAGCCATGGAACTGTTCAGCCTTTTGCGTCAGAACTGGTTGTGGCGCTTGCTGGGGCAGCGCTTGCAGCTTCTGTCTTAGGAGCATCCTGCGCCGCGGGCGCGGTTGCCGCGCCGCCGCCGCCACGGAAATCGGTCACATACCAACCCGAGCCCTTGAGCTGGAAACCCGCGGCAGTCACCTGCTTGGCAAAGGTCTGCGCACCGCAGGCGGGGCACTGGGTCAGGGGGGCGTCGGAGATTTTCTGCAGCATGTCTTTGGCAACGCCACAGGTGCCGCATCGGTAAGCGTAAATAGGCATTGTGAGAAATGCGAAAAATGTGCAAAACCTTCGATTATAGGTATGCCCGTCGCCAAGCCCCGCCCGGCCAGCTATTCGACCCCCACCACACGGTGATGCGGCGCACGCGCGCTGCGCACCCGCTGTGGCGCGAGCGACCCGGCGACCATGCCGAAGGCGGCCGACAACAGGCCGGCGAGCTGCTGTGGAAAGGCCTCGTGCAGCGCTGGCGTGAGCATGAACAGCAGCCACACGCCAATGCCCAGCACCACGGCGCAGACCGCGCCCTGGGTGTTGGCGCGCTTCCAGTACAGGCCGAACACGAGGGGCACAAAGGCGCCGACCAGCGGCACCTGGTAGGCGCTGGACACCAACTCGTAGATTGGCGTGCCCTCCATCTTGATGGAATAGAGCAGCACGCCCGCGGCGAAGACCAGCACGCTGATGCGCATGGTCAGCAGCTTTTCGCGGTCGCTGATGTATTCGGGGCGGAACTGGCGCCAGATGTTCTCGGTGAACGTGACGCTGGGCGCCAGCAGCGTGGCCGAGGCGCAGGACTTGATGGCCGACAGCAGAGCGCCAAAGAACAGCACCTGCAGACCCACCGGCATGCGCGTCATGACCAGCGTGGGCAGCACCTTCTGCGGATCGTCCTGGAGCAGGCCGGCCGCCTGCTCGGGCATGATGATGAGCGCGCTGGCGACCAGGAACATGGGCACGAAGGCGAACAGGATGTAGGCCGAGCCGCCGACCACCGTGCCGTGGGTGGCGGCACGCTCGGTGTTGGCCGACATGACGCGCTGGAATACGTCCTGCTGCGGGATGGAGCCCAGCATCATGGTGATGGCGGCGCCGAAGAAGAACAGCATCTCGCGCCAGGTCGGCTCGGGCCAGAAGCGCAGCATGTCGCGGCTGGTGACCAGATCGATGACCTTGCCGGCCCCGCCCGCCATGTCGGCCGCGAACCAGGACAGGATCACCAGGCCCAGCACCAGGATGATCATCTGGATGAAGTCGGTGACGGCCACCGACCACATGCCACCCCACAGCGTGTAGACCAGAATGGACAGCACGCCTATGGTCATGCCCCAGGAAATGCTGATCGCGCCGCCCGACAGCAGATTGAATACCAGTCCCAGCGCCGTGACCTGGGCCGACACCCAGCCGAGATAGCTGAGCATGATGATCAGCGAGCAGCCGATCTCCACCACGCGGCCATAGCGCTCGCGATAGTAGTCGCTGATGGTCAAGAGCGTCATGCGGTAGAGCTTTGCCGCGAAGAACAGGCCCACAAGGATCAGGCACATGCCGGCGCCAAACGGGTCCTCGACCACGGCGTTCAGGCCGCCCTTGATGAACTTGGCCGGTACACCCAGCACGATCTCCGAGCCAAACCACGTCGCAAAGGTGGTGGTGATGATCATGTACATGGGCAGGTGGCGCCCGGCGATCGCGAAATCGGCCGTGTTCTTCACTCGCTGTGCGGCCCACAGGCCAATGCCTATGGTGACAAACAGGTAGGCAATCACCATGAAGAGCAACACGTGGCAACTCCTGAGGAAAAGGTGGTAGTGGGGCTTAGATGAACTGCACGCGCACGAACATCTGCATGGCCAGCAGGCCCAGCACGAAGCCCAGGCTGCCGTAGATGATGCTTTGCAGCAGCCGGTTCGTGCGCTTCTGGGTGGCCAGCAGCTCCTGCAGCTCGGCATGGTTGTCGTGCGGGCGCTGGCGCAGGAAGTCGTGCACCAGGCGCGGCAGGTCGGGCAGGATCTTGGCGTAGTGCGGCGCCTCGGCCTTGAGCTCGCGCCACAGGCGCTGGGGACCGAGCTGCTCGAGCATCCATTTTTCCAGGAAGGGCTTTGCCGTGCTCCACAGGTCCAGGTCGGGGTCGAGCTGGCGCCCCAGACCCTCGATGTTGAGCAGCGTTTTCTGCAGCAGCACCAGCTGTGGCTGAATCTCCACCTGGAAGCGCCGCGAGGTCTGGAACAGCCGCAGCAGCACCATCCCGAGCGAAATTTCCTTGAGCGGGCGGTCGAAATACGGCTCGCAGACCGTGCGTATCGCGGCCTCCAGCTCGTTGACGCGCGTGCTCGCGGGCACCCAGCCGCTCTCGATGTGCAGTTCGGCCACGCGCTTGTAGTCACGCCGGAAGAAAGCCGTGAAGTTCTGCGCCAGGTATTCCTTGTCGAACTCGGTCAGCGTGCCCACGATGCCAAAGTCGAGCGAGATATAGCGCCCGAAGCTCGCCGGGGCCAGGCTGACCTGGATGTTGCCCGGGTGCATGTCGGCATGAAAAAAGCCGTCGCGAAACACCTGGGTGAAGAAGATCGTCACCCCGTCGCGCGCGAGCTTCGGGATATCGACGCCGGCCGCGCGCAGGCGATCCACCTGGTTGATCGGCACGCCGTTCATGCGTTCGAGCACCGCCACGTCGGCATGGCAGAAGTCCCAGAACACCTCGGGGATGAGCACCAGGTCCAGCCCGTCCATGTTGCGCCGCAGCTGGGCGGCGTTGGCGGCCTCGCGCACCAGGTCAAGCTCGTCGTGCAGGTACATGTCGAACTCGGCCACCACCTCGCGCGGCTTGAGGCGCCTGCCGTCGGCCGACAGGTCCACCCAGCCGGCCATCAGGCGCATGAGGGCCAGGTCCTTGTCGATCACAGGCAGCATGCCGGGGCGCAGCACCTTCACGGCGACGTCCCGCTCGCGGCCATCGCGGTCGCGGATCACGGCGAAATGCACCTGGGCGATGGAGGCGCTGGCCACGGGCTCGCGCTCGAAGGACACGAAGATCTCGCCGATCGGGCGGCGAAACGAACGCTCTATGGTGGCGATGGCGATGTCGGGGTCGAACGGCGGCACACGGTCCTGCAGCAGGGCCAGCTCGTCGGCAATGTCGGGCGGCATGAGGTCGCGCCGCGTGGACAGCACCTGGCCGAACTTCACGAAGATGGGGCCCAGGCGCTCCAGCGCCTCGCGCAGGCGCTGGCCGCGCGGCGCGTCCAGCCTGCGCCCTATGGTGATGATGCGCGTGAGGGCGCGCAACCAGGGCTGCTTGAAGCTCGACAGCACCAGCTCGTCAAGTCCGTAGCGCAGCACCACCCAGACGATGGTCATGCCGCGAAAGAGGCGGCTCATAGACGCATGTGCTCAGAAGCCGGCGCGGCGCCCTCGCCCGCCATGCGCCCGCCCACGAAACCGCGCAGCGCTCCCGCGGCGCGCCCGGCAACGGAGGCCAGGGTGCGCGCCGGCGCGTCGCCGATCACGCGCGCCAGGTCTTCTTCGACGTCCCAGCGCACATGGTCCACGAGCCAGTTGATGTCGGCGGCCAGTTGCACGTCGCCCTCGATGCGTATGGTGGGCTTGTCGCCGCGCAGCGCCCCCTTGGCCAGGGACAGCGGTGAGGTCTCGGAGACCTCAAGCCTGAGGTCGGGCATGGCGCCCTGCGGCGCCAGGTCCAGCAGCCCCGCCGGCGTGACCTGCAACGCCATGGAATAGATGCGCCACTGCACGCGGGCCACTCGGCCGCGCTGGCGCTCCAGGCGCTCCATGGCCTCGCGCTCCTGCATGAGTACATGGTTGAGAAACAGCACCATGCGGTGCTGCAGCTCATGCACCAGCCATTCGGGTGGCTGCGGGCCGGCCAGGACGCGTTCGAAAAGCCCGTCCAGAAAAGAAAAAGGGGACTGTGTTGCCATAGTCCCCGATTATCCGATCATTCCCCGGACTACCCGCCGTACGCGGACTTGCGGGCGCTGCGGCCGACCTACTGCAGGGCCTGCACGCCCGCCACCAGCCAGCCCATGGTACCGCTCTTGGGCTTGGTCATGTTCCAGACCTCGCGGAAGGGGCTGGGGCCGGCCGAGAGCTCCTCGCGGATCATGCCGGAGAATTCGACACTGGCCATGTAGGCGTCGCCCAGGTCCTCGATGCCCAGCAGCTGCGCCTCCAGCATCACCACCTCGGTGTGGTTGGGATGCTCGCCGCCGCGGTGCGCCTCGCGCTCGTTGAGCTGGGCACGGATCTCGTCGAGCATGCCGTCGGTCATCATGGAGCGCAGCGTGGCGATGTCGGACTTGTCCCAGGCGGCCTGCAGCGTGGTGAAGTTGCGCTTGGCCGCGGTGAGGAATCCCTCGACGTCGAAGTCCGCGGGCACGCCCCAGTTCTGCGAGCCGGCCAGGGCCGAGCCGATCATGGAGCCACCACCCGTGGCCGGCGACTGGAAGGACATGCCGGCGCTCTCCCAGGGACGTGCCGAGGCGTCGTTGCCCACCTTGTCCGGGCTGTACTGGCGCGGCGCCTGGGCATCGGCCGGCGTGGCGGCACCCGCGCCCTGGAAGGCAAACGGCGCACTGCCGGCCGCGGCCGCCGCGGGTTTGCGCGAGCGCATCACCATGCCGATGACGGCGAAGGCCACCAGCGCCAGCAAGGCGATCAACAGGAAGTTGCCAAAGGCCGCACCCAGGCCCAGCGAGTGAGCCAGCCAGGCCAGGCCCAGGCCGGCCGCCAGGCCGCCGAGCATGGCGCCCCAGGGTTTCTTGGGCGCCGCTGGCGCCGCGTTGGGCGCGGCCGCGGGTTTGGCTGGTGCGCCGTTGGCGGCGTTCTGCGCCGGCGCCGCAGGCGCGGCGGGGGGCTTGACAGCTTCGCGCTGGGTCACATTGCTGGACTGCCTGCCCATGGATTTGCCGCCGCCCAGGCGGCGCGCATCGGCATCCACATGCACGAGCGCCAGCAGGGCGACCAGGACCACCGACCACAGTTTCATCATGTTCTCTCCCAGATGTTGATAGCTAATGACTAATCAGCACTTGATTCCAACATGCAAGGCCACGATGCCGCCAGTCATGTTGTGATAGTCCACATGTCCAAAGCCACTTTGCTGCATAAGGGATTTCAGCTCTTCCTGGCCCGGATGCATGCGTATCGACTCGGCCAGGTAGCGGTAACTGGAGTCGTCGCCCGCCACCAGCTTGCCCAGGCGCGGCAGCACCCGGAAGGAATACCAGTCGTAGGCCTTCGACAGCGGCTGGGCAATCTTGGAGAACTCCAGCACCAGCAGGCGCCCGCGGGGTTTCAGCACGCGGCACATCTCGCGCAGGGCCAGGTCCTTGTGCGTCATGTTGCGCAGGCCGAAGGCCACGCTGACCAGGTCGAAATGATTGTCGGGAAACGGCAGCTGCTCGGCGTCACAGACCAGCGTGGGCAGCGCCACGCCCTTGTCGATGAGGCGGTCGCGCCCCACGCGCAGCATGGCCTCGTTGATGTCGGTGTGCACCACCTGGCCCGTGCTGCCGACCTTCTTGCTGAACGCCAGCGACAGGTCGCCCGTGCCGCCCGCGATGTCCAGCACCTGGTCACCCTCGCGCAGGTTGGCCACCATCACGGTGTAGGCCTTCCAGGCGCGGTGCAGGCCGGCCGACATCAGGTCGTTCATCAGGTCATATTTGGGGGCGACGGAATCAAACACGCCGCGCACATGGCGCGCCTTGTCCCTTTCATCGACCGTTTCAAATCCGAAATGCGTGGTGCTCATGGCGGTCCATCCTAGAGGCGCTCGTCGCCTAGGTACAGCGACAACCCCGCGCCGGCGTGGGGCATGTATCGAAAAAGGAAAAAAGCTTACAACGCTTACAACAGAAGCGCCGTCAGCTATGACGAAGATAGCATCAATGGCTGGAGCAACCCGACTTGTGGCCCTTGGGCGCCATGGGGGCATCGCGATCCATGCCGGCGTCCTGCAGGCGCTGCAGATAGCGCTGCCAGAGTTGCTCCTGGTCGCGCCCGAGCTCGTAAAGATAGTCCCAGGTGTAGATGCCGCTGTCATGCCCGTCGGAAAAGCCCGGCTGTATGGCGTAGTTGCCCACCTGGGCCAGGCCCGTGAGCGTGACGCCGCGCTTGCCGGTCTGCAGCACCTCCTGGCCGGGGCCATGGCCCTTGACCTCGGCCGACGGGGAGTACACGCGCAGGAGCTCGAAAGGGATGCGGAAGTGAGCGCCGTCGGAAAACACCAACTCCAGCACACGCGACTGCTCATGCACCGTGATGGATTGGGGTGTGGGCGCGCCAGAGGTCAGTCCTGCCATGGGTTTCATCCTTATGCCATTTCGGCATCTAACGCCCGTACATCCAGCGCGGGCAGCTATCAATTCAGTTGGTTCATGCCAGGGCCTGGGCGGCCCAGCGATCCAGACGCTCGCACATCAGGCCATGCAGGGCCGTCAGGCGCCCCGCCACCTCGGCCTCACGCACGCGGTCGGACTCACGCTGCGGCGGTGCCCAAACGGGTGCCGGGAAATGGCTGTCCCACGCATAGCGCGCGATCACATGCCAGTGCAGATGCGGCACCACGTTGCCCAGGCTGGCGAGGTTGACCTTGTCCGGGGCCAGCTGCTCGCGCAACGTCTGTTCGACCAGTGCCACGGCCTCCATACAGTGCAGGCGCTGGGCAGGCGAGAGGTCGGAGAACTCGGCCGCATGGGCATTCCAGATCACGCGGTAGAAGGCGGGAAAGCCCGCCTCGTCGGCGCGGATCACGCGCAGCTGCGTGCCGCGCCAGATCAGGGTGCCGGCGTCGGTATCGCACAGCGGGCAGGCGGCCGGCTGCGTCATACCAGCACCCGCTCGATGCCGCCCGCGTTGGCGCGCGCCACGTATTCGGGCATCCAGTTCTCGCCCAGGATCTGCTTGGCCATCTCGATGACGATGTAGTCGGCCTCGAGCAGGCCGGTGGACAGGTCGTCCTGGTAGCGCGAGATGCCCTGCAGGCAGCTGGGGCAGCTGGTCAGGATCTTGATGTTGTCCTGCGCGCCGACGGCGCCGCTGGAACGCAGCTGGGCCTCGCCCTTCCTGATTTCTTCCGTCTTGCGAAAGCGCACCTGGGTGGACACGTCCGGGCGCGAGACGCCCAGCGTGCCCGACTCGCCGCAGCAGCGTTCGCTCTTCAAGACCTTGTCGCCCACCAGCGCGCGCACGGTCTGCATGGAGTCGCCCTGCTTCATGGGGTTGTGACAGGGCTCGTGGTACAGGTAGCCGCCCTGGCCCGCCGGGAGCGTGATGCCCTTCTCCAGCAAAAATTCGTGGATGTCCACGATGCGGCTGCCGGGGAAGATCTTGTCGAACTCATAACCCTGCAGCTGGTCGTAGCAGGTGCCGCAGGAGACGACCACCGTCTTGATGTCCAGGTAGTTGAGCGTGGTCGCCACGCGGTGAAACAGCACGCGGTTGTCGGTGATCATTTTCTCGGCCTTGTCCGAGAGGCCATTGCCGCGCTGCGGGTAGCCGCAGCACAGGTAGCCCGGCGGCAGCACGGTCTGCACGCCGGCGTGCCACAGCATGGCCTGCGTGGCGAGGCCCACCTGGCTGAACAAGCGCTCGGAGCCGCAGCCGGGGAAGTAGAACACCGCCTCGGAGTCACTGCCGGTCTTGGGGTCGCGGATGATGGGCACGTAGTCCTTGTTCTCGATATCGAGCAGGGCACGCGCCGTTCTCGTCGGCAGGCCGCCGGGCAGCTTCTTGTTGACGAAGTGGATCACCTGCTCCTTGATCGGCGCGGTGCCCACGGTCGCGGGCGGGCGGGCGGTCTGCGACTTGCTCACGGAGCGCAGCGCGTCCACCGCCAGGCGCTGGGCCTTGAAGCCCACGTTGACCATGCCCGCGCGCAGCATGTTGATGGCGCGCGGGTCGGTGGCGTTGAGCATGGCCATGGCCAGCTTGTTGCCCGGGCGCCAGCTCTTCTTGTTCATCTTGACCAGCAGCGAGCGCATGGCCATGGTGACGTCGCCGAAGTCGATCTTCACCGGGCAGGGGTTGTAGCAGCGGTGGCAGATGGTGCAGTGGTCGGCCACGTCCTCGAATTCCTGCCAGTGGTGGCTGGAGACGCCGCGGCGCGTCTGCTCCTCGTACAGAAAGGCCTCGGCCAGCAGCGACGTGGCCAGGATCTTGTTGCGCGGGCTGTACAGCAGGTTGGCGCGCGGCACATGGGTCGAGCATTCGGGCTTGCACTTGCCGCAGCGCAGGCAGTCCTTGACGCTGGCCACGATCTGGCCGATGTCGCTCTGCTGCATGATGATGGACTCATAGCCCATCAGGCCGAAGCTCGGCGTGTAGGCGTTGGTGAGGTCCGCAAAATGCAGGGACGACCGCGTCCTGTTTTTGGCAGAACTGGCCTGTAGCGATTGACTGGTAAGCGCTGGCAGCTCTTGATTGCGTAGCAACTTGCCCCAGTTGAAGCGCCCTTGAGGATCGACGCGGCGCTTGTATTCGGCAAAGGGCGCGAGTTCCTCGTCGCTCAAGAACTCCAGCTTGGTGATGCCTATGCCATGCTCGCCCGAGATCACGCCATCCAGGCTGCGCGCGAGCTGCATGATGCGCGCCACGGCCTCGTGCGCCGTCTGCAGCATCTCGTAGTCGTCGCTGTTGACGGGGATGTTGGTGTGCACATTGCCGTCGCCCGCGTGCATGTGCAGCGCCACCCAGACGCGGCCCTTGAGCACCTTCTGGTGTATGGCCACCATCTCTTTCAGGATGGGCTCGAAGGCGGCACCGACGAAGATGTCGGCCAGGGGCTGGTGCAGCTGGGTCTTCCAGCTGGCGCGCAGGCTGTGGTCCTGCAGTTGCGGGAACAGGCTGGCGACGTTGTCCAGCCAGCCCTGCCACAGGGCTCGCACATCGGCCACCAGGCTGCGCGCCTGCGCCACGCGGTCGCCCAGCAGTTCGGCGGCCGGTATGCCGGCGGCGTCGCCCTGCTTGGCGCAGGGCAGGTCGGGCCGGGCCAGAAAGGCCTGCAGCGCGTCGCACAGCGCCAGCTTGTTGCGCAGCGACAGTTCGATGTTGATGCGCTCTATGCCGTCGGTGTATTCGGCCATGCGCGGCAGCGGGATCACCACGTCTTCGTTGATCTTGAAGGCGTTGGTGTGCTTGGAAATGGCCGCCGTGCGCTTGCGGTCGAGCCAGAACTTCTTGCGCGCCTCGCTACTGACGGCCGTAAAGCCCTCGCCCTCGCGCGAGTTGGCAATGCGCACCACCTCGGCCGTGGCGCGCGCCACGGCGTCGGGGTCGTCGCCCACGATGTCGCCGATGAGCACCATCTTGGGCAGCTTGCCACCGCCCTTCTTGCTCTTGGTGGCGTAGCCCACGGCCTTGAGGTAGCGGTCGTCCAGATGCTCCAGGCCGGCGAGCAGCACGCCCGAGCGTTTCTGCTCGGCAAACATGAAGTCCTTGATCTCGACAATGCTGGGCACGGCGAGCTTGGCCGAGCCGAAGAATTCGAGGCACACGGTGCGCGTGGGCGCCGGCATGCGGTGCACGATCCAGCGCGCGCTTGTGATGAGGCCGTCCGTGCCCTCTTTTTGCACGCCCGGCAGGCCGGCGAGGAACTTGTCCGTCAC